>JBKOYV010000162.1:0-13981 GCA_046725585.1 Gemmatimonadota bacterium
TCGCGATCAGGCCCAGCGGATGATCGAGCGCGGCGAAACTCCGACCGCCCAGATGGAGCAACAGCTTGATGACCTGTTGAGCAAGGTGCAGGTCAACTCGAACTACCAGCGCGCCATCGCAGCCCAGGAGAACTTCGACAAGACGATGCTCCAGGTGAACAACTGGATCACGGAGGGCATTCGGAAGGGTGCGACCAGCTCCATCATCACGCTGGGATGACGCCGCGTCGCGGGAAGCTGATCGTGCTCGAAGGCGCGGAGGGCGTTGGCAAAACGACGCAGTTGCGCCGACTTGGTGCCACCCTGACCGCTAGGGGGATCCCATTTGTCGGCGTCCGGGAACCGGGTGGAACGGCGATCGGCAACCAGATTCGCAACCTCCTGCTGGAGCCGGGCCCGGGATTCTCGGCGCGGACCGAGGCGTTGCTGTTCATGGCATCGCGGGCGGAGCTCGTCGAGAGCGACATCATGCCTGCCCTCGAGAGGGGCGAGATCGTGCTCGCCGATCGGTTCTTCCTCTCGACGTACGCCTATCAAATTGCCGGGCGGGGCCTTTCGGAAACGGAGGTCACCGCGGCCAACCGGTTTGCGACTGGCGGGTTGGTGCCCGATCTTACGATACTCCTTCGCCTCTCGGTTGCGGCCGCACTGGCGCGAACCGATAGCCGGGGGGCGCGGGATCGAATCGAATCGGCCGACGACGACTTCCACCATCGGGTGGCCGCGGCGTTCGACAGGTTCGCCGATCCCGCGTGGCAGCGCAGTCACCCGGAATCCGGTCCAGTCGTCGCGATCGACGCTTCTGGATCTGTCGATCAGGTTGCGGGTGCCGTGCTTGCCACGCTCGAGCAGAAGTGGCCTGAAACTTTCCGGCCCGTAGTCGGGTCTCATCCCTGACTGCGGAGTCCAACCTTCGGGGGTCGCATGCGCTCTCGTGCGTTCGTTGCGTTGGGAATCTTGAGCACCGCGCTCGTAACCGGCGGCTGGCTGCTCGAGCGCGGGCTGGATGGTGGCTCGTCTGTCTCGGGCCCACGCCTGTTCGACGAGGTGATGACGCACATCGAGCGTTACTACGTGGACTCGGTGAGCACGTCCGACCTGTACGGCAAGGCGATCGACGGGATGCTGGAGGAGCTTCACGACCCGCACTCGGTCTTCCTCCGGGCTGATCGCCTCGCGCGACTCAACGAGAGCACCACCGGCAACTACGGCGGCGTCGGGATTCAGATCGACGTGCGCGATGGATGGGTGATCGTGGTCTCGGCGCTCCCCGGAACCCCCGCTGAACGCGCAGGCATCGAGACCGGCGATCGCATCGTCGAGGTGGCCGGGAAGTCGGCAAAGGGTTGGACGATCGACGAGACGCGGAACACGCTGCGGGGCGCGCCGGGCACCTCGGTGTCGATCGTGACGGAGCGCGCGGGCACGAAACGGCCGGTGACGCTCGTTAGGCAGGAGATCCACCGAAGCGCCGTCGCCCGCTCGATGCTGCTGCCCGACGGTGTCGGGTTCGTCGACCTCAAGGCGTTCAGTGATTCGACCGAGAAGGAGCTCTCCAGGTCGATCGACTCCCTGTCGCGCGCCGGCATGCGGTCGCTCATTCTCGACCTTCGGCAGAACCCCGGCGGCCTGTTGACGCAGGGAGTCGGCGTCTCGGACCTCTTTCTCGATCGGGGACAGGAGATCGTCATGATGAAGGGGCGCGTTCGCGAGGCCAACCGCGCGTTCGTGGACGGCGCCGCGCAACGCTGGCCAAACCTCCCGATGGTCGTGCTCGTCGACGAGTACTCGGCCTCGGCGTCCGAAATCGTCGCCGGTGCGCTCCAGGATCACGACCGCGCCGTGGTCATCGGCCACACCTCGTACGGGAAGGGCAGTGCGCAGACGCTCTACCCGATCACGGGCGGCAGCGCGCTCAAGCTCACGACGGCAAAGTGGTTCACGCCGTCCGGCCGTTCCATCTCCAAGCCGCACGGCACGGACGGAGGCGACGACGAAGACACGAATCCCGTCGCGCCGCCGCCCCGCGAGAAGTTCAAGACCGACGGGGGCCGCACCGTGTACGGCGGTGGTGGAATCATCCCCGACGTGATCGCCGGCGACACGGCGCCCGTGCCGACGGAGTTGGCGCTGCAGAACGCGCTCGGGAAAAAGGTTCCGCAGTTCCGCGACGCGATCACCGACTACGCAATGAGCCTCAAGGGCACCAACACGGTGACGTCCGCGGACTTCGCCGTCACCGACGCGATGCGCGAAGCGGTCTGGCAGGGCATGCGACAGCGCGGCATCGACATCGACCGCGCCGTCTATGACGCTGCTGCTCCCCTCGTCAGGCGGCTCATCTCGTACGACGTCGCGCGCTACGTGTTCGGACGCCCTGCCGAGCAGCGCCGGATCGTCCAGGACGATCCCATCGTGCAGCGCGCGGTCGAGCTTTCCCGCGGCGTAAAGACGCAGAAGGACTTGCTCACTCGCGTGAGCGAGAATCAGGGCCGTCGCGGCGAGTGAGCTCTCCCGCCGCCGAAGGCGGCAAGAGAAACGCCGGGACTGTGTTCGTGTTGGGCGCGGGTCGAGCGGGACGATCGCTCGCTCGCGCCCTCATCGTTGCCGGCGTCGACGTCATCGGCTTGCACGGTCGGCAGCCGGATTCGTCGACCATTCCGCCGGTGACGGGCGGGGCGCTGCCTGAGGCGTTAGGCAGGGCAACGATCGTTCTCGTCACGGTCCGCGACGCGCAGCTCGGCGACGCGCTGCGTCAGCTCGCCAGAGTCTCGCTCGGGCCCGGAGCGGTGGTGCTGCACGCGAGCGGCGCCACCGATCCTTCCGAGGCGTCGCTCCTGCGCGAGCGAGGACACAGTGTGGGTACCATGCACCCACTCGTGCCGCTCGCGAGCCCAGAGCGGGCTGCGGACGTGCTCCGCGATGCCTGGATCGGAGTCGATGGCGATCCAGCGGCGATCGCCGCCGCGACAATGCTCGCCACTCGCCTTGGCGCCCACGCGCTCACCATTCCGCCAGGCGAGAAGCCACGCTACCACGCGGCGGCGGTTTTCGCGGCGAACTTCCCCGTCGTCGTAGCTGCGCTGGCCGAGCGGCTGCTCGAGGAAGCGGGTATTGCCGAAGACAACGCGAGAGCCGCCACCGTCGGACTGATGGGCGCGGCGGTGGCGAATCTCGAGTCCGGGCGTCCGCACGACGTGCTGACCGGACCCATCGCGCGGGGCGACGTCGCGTCGGTGCGTGGACACCTCGCCGCGCTCAGCGATGACGCGCCGGCACTCACCGCCTACGTTACGCTGTCACGTGCCGCGCTCACTCTGGCCCGCGAGCGCGGCACGTCGGCGGAGCGCCTGGCCGAGATCTCGGAGGCGCTCGACGCGGCTCAGCGGCCGCCCAGCGCCGCCTGATCGACGACCCGCGTGCCCTTCGGGGCCTTGAACGAGAACAGCTTCGCGTCCACCGGCGCGTTAGGCGTCACGGCGGTCACCGTAACGAGACGCGTGATACCGGAGGGTTCGACGGTCTCGAACTGACGAAGCGTTCCGTCGGCGTTGTCGATCCACACCTTTGCCTGCGTGAACGGCTCGGTGCTCGCCTTCGGCTTGAGCACGAGTGCATGCGTCGCGCGACCGGCCACGGTTGCGGTTCCGGCGTCACTGATGATGAAGCGGGTCTTGGGCGAGTCGAAGAAGCGTGAGGCCAGGTCGAGGCTCCCCGCGCCCCCGTCGGTCATGGGGACCTTGATGACCTGCCCGGGTGTCGAGCTGGGCAGGTACACCCACAGCCACTTCCCGTCGCCGATGATCATGTCGCCCTTCGGCTGCACGAATCGGAACGAGAAGCGAGCCGGCTGCCGCTGCTGCTGGAACTCACCGATCGCCTTGACGGTCGACCCCGTGAGTGGGTTGGTAATCGCCTGCTCGAACGTGCCCTTCGACGTCTTGGTCTTGCTGTACGTCGTGACGGCCTTGTCGATGATGGAGTCGACGGGATTCTGTTGCCGCGGGGCAGCGCCGGCGAGCAGCGAGCCCGCCGCGATCGCATGTATGTAGTTCACTCTCACTAGAGCCTCCGATGTGGTCGAGGCAGCCAAAGCAGGTTTAAGGCCACGCCACGCCTCGCCTTTTGAGCTGATGGCTGATGGCTGATGGCTTTTCTTAGCTGCCCTTCAACTACCCCACCTCGATGGGCGCCGTTCCGGGCGACGGGGCCACCGCACGGTCGATCGCGCGCGCGATGAGTCGCAACTCGTTGACCAGCTTCGCGAACTGATCGGGGAACAGCGACTGCGCACCGTCGGACAGCGCACGGTCCGGGTTCGGATGAACCTCGACGATCACGCCATCCGCACCGGCGGCCACGGCGGCGCGCGCCATAGGCGTGACCTTGTCGCGGAGCCCCGTGCCATGACTCGGGTCCGCGATGATCGGCAGATGCGAGAGCTTGTGCACGATGGGGATCGCATTCAGGTCGAACATGTTTCGCGCGGCGCTGTCGAAGCTCCGCACGCCACGCTCGCACAGCACCACCTGACCGTTACCCTCAGCGAGGATGTACTCGGCGCTCAGCAACAGGTCGTTGATCGTCGCGGCCATGCCACGCTTGAGCAGCACCGGCTTGTTCAGGCGGCCGACCGCCTTGAGCAGCGAGTAGTTCTGCATGTTGCGGGCACCGATTTGGATGCAGTCGGCATACTCCACTACGAGATTCGCGCCTGTTTCGTCCATCGCTTCGGTCACGATCGGCAGCCCCGTCTCGCGGCGAGCGAGCGCGAGCAGCTCGAGCCCCTGCTTTCCGAGGCCTTGAAACGCGTACGGCGAGCTGCGCGGCTTGAATGCCCCGCCTCGAAGCGCGGTCGCGCCAGCTGCCCGGACGGCTCGCGCGGCTGTCACGATCTGCTGATCCGATTCCACCGAGCATGGGCCCGCGATGACGACGACGTCGGTCCCGCCGACGCGCACGCCGGGGGCGATCTCAACGATCGTGCTTTCGGGTCGCCACTCGCGCGACACCTGCTTGTACGGTTTCGAGACGTGGATGACCTGCGCGACGCCCGGCAGCGCCGAGATATGCGAGTCATCGACGCGCCCGTCGTTGCCGACGAGACCGATGGCCGTGCGCTGCCCGCCGGGCATGGGCACGGCCTGATACCCCATCTCCTTGATCGCGCCGCATACCCGGTCGATGTCCGCCTGGGTCGCGTCCGTCTGCATGACCACCAGCATTACAGTACCTCGAGATCGAGAGACCACCCGTCCGTAGCGAGCGCGACGCGACCGTCGAATCGTGCGCCCACCTCGCCGCGAACGTCCACGGCTTCGACCGGCGGATAGAAATGCGTGAGAGCGAGCACGCCGGGCCGTGCCGTGGCGCCTAACGCGCCGCACTGCTGCGGCGTGAGATGTGTCGGGATGGCCATCGACTCCGGCAACGAGCACTCGGCCAACAGCACGTCGCATCCCGTCGCCCACACGCCGAGCGCGTCGTCAGGTCCCGTGTCGCCGGTATAGACGATCCGGCGACCACGCGACTCCACGGAATATGCCATGCTTTCATCGGTGTGCGGAACCTTCGTGCAGCGAAGGTGCACACCCTCCGACAGGGCAATGCCGTCGCCGGGCGTCAGCTCGCGAATGGAAATGGGGAACCCGAGAGCGAGGAGGCCGTCACCGAAGATCGCGGCGAACCGCGACAACAGCTGCAGCGTGCCCACGGGCCCGATGATGTCGAGTGCGCTGGACCGTGGCGGCAGCTGGCCGTATCGCCAGGCGTACAGCAGCGTGGGGATATCGACGATGTGATCGGCGTGAAAGTGCGTGATGGCGAGGTGGGTGATCGTCTGCCATTCGATCGCGAGGTCGGCGAGTCGTGTGGCGACCCCGCTGCCGCAATCCATGAGAAGCCGGACGCTGTCAGCCTCGACGAGATGACCGCTCTGGACGCGACCGGGCGACGGTGCGGCTGTTCCGGTACCAACGGTCGTGAGTCGCATCAGGGGCCCTGGAAAACCGCCTTCTTGATTGACTGGGCACCACCGGCTCGGAGCCGGATCAGGTAGACGCCGCGCGGCACCACCGTCCCGTCGCTTGCGGTCCCGTCCCACGTGAGCGTCGGGTCGCAGCCGGTCGCGGATGTCGGCGAGGCGCGGCCGTATCGCCCTGGCTGCAAGAACTGCGGCGTGGACGCGTTAGGCAGGAGGACGCGCACGAGGTTGCCTCGAACATCGTGCACCGTGAGGCTCACCGACGTCGTGCGATTGAGGTCGAACCAGATGCACGTGACACGCGAAGTCGTCGTCGGAAACGGATTCGGAAAGTTCTGGTAGAGCACGGTAATCGCCGGGCGTCCGGTGTCGGCGGGTGCCGCTTGACGTGGTGACGTCGTCGGGTGTGGAAACGGGCTCGCCGCGGCCATGGCCGCGGCGAGGGCTGCTCCTGACAGCACGACGAGCAGCGCCGCCGATCTCACGCCGGGGTTGCCGCCGCCTCGGGCTCCTCACCAATGAGCTCGGCGATCTCTTCCACTGCCAAGCCTCGCATGCGCACGCTGACGATGGATGAGACGCCGGGCTCCTGCATCGTGACGCCGTAGACGGCATCGGCTGCCTCGGTCGTCGTCCGCGGGTTGTGTGTGATGACGATGAACTGCGTCCTGCTCTTGAACTGATTGAGCATGCGCACGAAGCGCCCGATGTTCGCGTCGTCGAGCGGCGCGTCCACCTCGTCGAGGAGGCAGAACGGGCTCGGTTTCGTGAGGAAGATGCCGAACAGGAGGGAGAGCGCGACGAGGGCCCGCTCACCGCTCGACAGCAGATGAATGCGCTGCGTCCGCTTCCCGCGCGGTGACGCGTGCACTTCGATGTCGCAGTCGAGCGGCGCCTCGGGGTTCTCGAGCCTGAGGTCGCACTCGCCTCCGCCGAAGAGCGTCATGAAGATCTGACGGAAGTTCTCCCGCACCTGGGTGAACGTCGCGAGGAACAGCTCGCGCGCCGTCGCGTCGATCTCGCGAATCGCGAGGGCGAGCGAGTTCTTCGCCTCTGCCAGGTCCGCGCGCTGAGACGTGAGGAAGTCGAGTCGCTTGGTCTCCTCCTCGTGCTCCTCGATCGCGAGCGGGTTCACCACACCTAACGATTCGAGCTGGGCGCGCAGCTGCTCGACCTCGCTGCGCAGGGTCTCGTCATCCACCTCGACCGGCGTGAACGACTGGAGCAGGTCGTGCAGCGGCTTGCGCCACTCGGTTTCGAGTCGCTCGCGGATCGCGGTGCGTCGCCCCGAGAGCTCGGTGAAGCGCAGCTCGGCGTGGTGCAGCTCGTCCGCCAGCTGGTGCGCCTGGCGCCTGACGTCATCGAGCGTGTGCTCGGCATCGGTGAGCGCCGCATCGGCCTGGCGAACCGACTCCTCGGCCGCGGCCAGTCGATCGTCCGTGTCGTGGAGCGTCGCGTCGCGGGCATCGAGATCGAGCTGCCACGCGGCCATCTGCTCCGCCAACGAGCGGTCGGCGTCGGCGAGCGTGCTGAGCTCATGATCGAGCGACGCGAGTCGCGCCGACGCGGAGGTGAGCTCCTCCGCGAGACGCCGCTCGCGATCCGACGCCACCTGAAGCCGTGCCTGCGCCTGCGCTTCCGCGATCTGTCCCGCGGTCCGCTGCTCGCGGGCCTCGTCCTGCGCCCGTTCGGCGTCCGCCAGGCGGGACCGCGCGCCCGCAGTCGCCGTGTCCCGTTCCTCGATCACCCGCGAGAGCTCGGCTGCGGACGCATCGATCGTAGCGATCCGCGCACGAAGCTCGTCTGCGCGCGCCTGCAACCGGGCGGCGAGCGCCGCGGCGTCCGCAACCTCACGCTCGGCTCGCTGGAGGCGACGCGCGAGCTCGGACCGCTGCTCGCCGGCACGACGTAGCTCCTGCTGAAGTCCCGCCGCTTCGTCGGACGCGGCGGACACACGCTCGTTTGCGGCGGTCAACGCGGCGCGCGCGTCGTCGGCCGCGGCCGAGGCGGCCTGCCTCGCCGCCTCGCTCGCAGTGAGCTCGGCGCGAAGCGCAAACAACTCCGCGCGTCGGCGCAGTGGGCCAGGGCCTCCGGACGCACCCGGCAGCCACACGGCCCCGCGCGCGTCCACGAACGCCGCACCATCATCGAGCGCACGCACGTTGCCCAGCAGCGCGCGAACCCACGCCTGCGCTGGGGCAGCAGCGTCCACGTCGGCCACGAGCTCCCCGGCAGATGCGGCTTCGCTGGCGTCGCGGACGGCATCCAGTGGCAGCAGAAGGAGCGGACCCGGGTTGCTCGTCGCATGCCAACGCCGAATCGTCTCCGCCGCGTCACGGTCGCGCACGACGACGGCGTGCACCGTCGCACCGAGGTAGCGCTCAACGAGCAACGCGGACGCAGCGCTGGCGTTCACGAAGTCCGACAGCGGCCCGAGAACGGCGCCGTCGCCGAACTGGCCGCGTTCGCGGAGAAGCCGGGCCGCGGCGGGCGCCAGTCCGACGCGCTCACGCTCGAGCGATTCGAGCGCATGCACCTTGCCCTGAAGCGCGGTGAAGGTCTCGTCGGCGCGGAACAGCTCGTGCCGAGCGGTCGCTTCGTTCTCCTTCGCGGCGTTCATCGCCTCGCGAGCCTCGGACAGCGCGGTCTCCGCCCGTTCCAGCGCGCTCTTCGCCAGCTCCACGGCCTCGTCCGCGGTAGACACTTCGCGAGCGACAAGTCCCGCGGCGTCCGCGAGCGTCGCGCGCTCCGACTCGAGCGTCGCCGCGCGCTGGTCCACGTCCTCGAGCTCGCGTGCCGCGCCCTCGTGGTCTATCTCGAGGCGACGCAGCTGATCGCGGCTCTCGCGCGCGAGCCGCTCCGCGAGGTCGACGCCCGTGCGAAGCTCGGCGACCGTCCTGCGCGATGCTTCTTCGGCGGTCGCGCGGCGACCGAGCTCCGCCGCCGCCTCATGTACCTCGTCCTCGAGCCTCGCTCGCTCGGCGACTGCGCGTTCGCGGTCAGCCTGAACGCGCTCGCCTAACGCTTCGCCCTCGCGCTGCTCTTCCTCCGCACGCTGGCGGCGCATGAGCGCGTTTCGCTGTCGTTCCTCGGCGACGGCGATCTCGCCGCGCAGGCGCTGCGCCGACTCGCGCTGGGTGCCCGCGAGGCGCGCCAGCTCGGCAC
Source organism: Gemmatimonadota bacterium (assembly GCA_046725585.1). Lineage (GTDB taxonomy): Bacteria > Gemmatimonadota > Gemmatimonadetes > Gemmatimonadales > Gemmatimonadaceae > JAJKIV01. The sequence continues at coordinate 9,149 of JBKOYV010000162.1, forward strand.
GCTGCGCCTCCGCGGCGGCACGCGCCGAGTGCGCGATGTCGCGTCGGACCTCGTGCTCGCTCACATCGGCGTCCGCGGTCGGTACGATCTCGCGAAGCTCGTCGACGCGGACCTCGAGCGTCTGAAGCTCCTCGTGCCACGCCTGCATCTCTCGCGACGCGAGTGTCAGCTCCACGGAGAAGCGACGTGCCATGAGCTCGGCGTGTCGCTCCGCGCGCTTCCGCTGGCGTCCGAGCGAGCGGACCTGGCTCTGCACCTCGCCAATCAGGTCGTCGATGCGGGACAGGTCGAGCGTCGTCTCCTCGAGCCGGCGCTCGGTGGTCCGCCGGCGGTCGCGATAGAATCCGACTCCGGCCGCCTCCTCGAAGAGCTCGCGACGGTCATCGGGGCGGTCAGAGAGCAGGGCGTCGATCGCCTTGGCCTCGATGACGACACCCGAGTCACCGCCTAACCCGGTCCCGCGCAGGAGGTCGTGAATGTCGCGGAGCCGGCACGGCGCGCGGTTCAGGAGGTAGTCGCTCTCACCGGACCGGGAGAGCCGTCGCGTTATGACGACCTCCTTGAACGCGATCGGGAGCGCACCCTCGGAGTTGTCAAAGTGCAGGGAGACCTCGGCGACGTTCACCGCGCGCCGCGCCGACGAGCCCTGGAAGATCACCTCCTCCATCTTCGCGCCGCGGAGGAGTCGCGCTCGCTGCTCGCCCAACACCCAGCGAACCGCGTCGGAGACGTTCGACTTGCCGCACCCATTCGGGCCCACGATCGCCGTGACACCGGGTTCGAACGAGAGGTAGGTCGTGTCGGCGAACGACTTGAATCCCTGGAGCTCCAGCTTTGTCAAACGCACCTAGTAGGCTCTCCCGACCCGGTATGCGAGGGTCGCGTCGATGTTCTTCGTGCTCTTGAGCGCCGACTTGAACAGCGCGGCTTCGTCGGGTGTTTCGAACGCACCCGCGTACACGCGTACGGAACCGTCGCGCTGCAGCAGTCCGTACACCGGAACACTTCTCGATTGGAAATCGGCAATGATCGGCGCGGCCTGCGCCTCTGACGGGGCCGTGGTGATCTGCAGCGCGAGTGGTGCGCGGATCACCGTGCCCCACCCCTGCGGCACGAGTCCACGCTGCCGCAGAAAGGCTAATAGCTGATCGGCCCTGGTGCGATCCAGGTAAGCACCCGTGACGACCTTGTACCACGTGCCGCGATCCGTGCCGCGGCTCACCGGCGCGTAGGTGCCCGCCGGAAAGTCACCGCCACCGGAACGAACCCTGAGCGCCGCGCCATCCTCGGTATCCACCATCGCGATCTGTACCGCGAACCGCGACGCGTAGGCCGAGTCGGCGGGATCCGCGACCACGAGCGGCGGCGACGAATCGATCGCCGGGCTCGCGGCCACGAGACTGTCGGATGCCGCAGCCGAGTCGCGACGCAGGGCCGTCGCCGCCGGTTGCGGCCTCGTTAGGTAGTTCCGACCCAGCACCGCGGCGATCGCGGCGATGACCGCGACGCCCGCCGCCGGCAGGATCCATCGGCGGCGCGGCCGAGCGGCTGGACTTGCCGAGCCTCGCACCGCGGGGCGCGGGGGCGACCGCCGAGTGGCGGACGACACCTCGGCAAATACCCGGGCGGTAGGAACCGGACTTACCGCGTCACCCACCAGCACGACTCCGTCGAGCATGCGAACGAGACCTTCGACGCCGGGGACCGCCGCGGGAGCCGCGACGAGCAGCAGCGCGTCGACTTCACGGAATCCGCTCGCGAGGCGTCGCCACCTGTCGTTGCGAAGAATCTCCTCCTGCACGACCTGGTCGCTGCCGCTAGGCAGGACGTGCAGGTTGCCCGCCGCATCGATTTGCCGGCCGATCCTGTTGAGCGACACGCCGTAGAGGAACGCGTCGGTCAGGCCATGCGGGTCGTCATCGGTGACGAGCTCGCGGATTGGAGGGACGTCGCCGATGAGATCTCCCACCGCGACGCGCCGGTGCGCCGCCTGCGCTCTGCCGATGCCTAACGCCACGGACGCCGTCGCGATCGGGTCGTGGCCGAGCACGACGACCGCGCTCGCGCCGTCGAGCGCGCCGGCCACTCGGCTGCCGGCGGCCTCCCACAGCGATTCGAATTCGCCCACTGCCTGGTCGGTCAAGGGGTCCCTTCGTAAACCCAGAACGATGCGCGCGACGCGCGGCCGATGCGCTCGGCGTCGGCCTTGGTCGGATACGGTCCGAGAATGACGCGGTAGATCGTCGTGCCGTTCGTCTCCCCGGTCACGACGCGCGCCTTCTGCCCTTCGACAGTGATTGTCGCCGCGCGTTGCCGCGCTGGCTGCTCCGACACGAACGCGGCGAACGAGACGATCCATCCCTTCGGCCGTGGCGGCTGCGCAGCAGTGGCCGGCGTGTCCACAGGCAGTCGCGGCGGTGCGGGGCGCGGGATGGCCGTGCGCGGCGTCCGCGGCGCGGTCGTCTGGCCGGGAACCGTCTGACCGTTTGCGGTGTCCGGGATCAGCTTGGGTGGTGCGGGAGCGATGGTGGTGTCCGCCGTATCGGCGATCGCTGCGGAGTCGGAGTCCGCGAAGGTCACGGGTTGGTCGAGCTCCCCGGCGCGCGGACGGAATCCGTTCCAGATGATCGCGTGCCAGAAGTCGCGGGCCCCACCGCGCACGTCCGAGCGCGGACGCAACGTCTCGCCGTCGACGATCGAGACATCGTCGCCTTGCGCGAGGAGCAGGGCACCATCGGGCGCGACGACGGGAAGGTCATCACGCCAATCGGTGGCCACGCTGCCGATCACGCGCGCTGTTCCGACCGCGACAACCCATGCCGAGTCTCCCTTCGCGGAGCGAGCGAGTATGTAGCGACCCAGCGGATCCATGCGCAGCGCACTCACGACTCCGGGCAGCTCGATCGACCGCTCGATCTGGTCGCGGTATCGATCGACGACCGCGAGCGTGCGGCTCGAGTCGGTCGCAACGAACAGGCGGTCACCACTCGGAGTGGGCGCGACCGCGCGGACGCCGTCGCCGAGATGGAGCGCCGGGCTCACCTGCAGGTTGCGGCCACGAAGCGCAATCAGCGACGAGTCGATACCGAAGTACACACGATCACCCACCTGGGCGTGAAGAACCCGAGGCGCGTCGGGAACGGACGCGCTGTCCGTGACCGCGGTATCCGGAGGACGCACGCGAATGATGCCGAGGTCGGTGCCGTGGTCCGTAAGCACCAGCAGCGTGCCGTCCTGCTGAGGGAGAACCAGCCGCGCACGTTTCGGCGGCGCGAACGTCCAGTCGCCGGACGGCGTGAGGCGCGTGACGCTCCCGTTCGCGGCGATGCCGTAGATCGACCATCCATCGCTCGACGAAACCGACGTCAGCTTTGCTCGCGTCGCGACCGCGACGTTTCCGGAGCGAAGATCGATGCGCCCGGGAACGCCGTTCTTGTCGACGTAGGCAAGCGACCCTGCGTCGGCGTCGAATGCGAGAATACGACCGGGCGCGGACGCATTGGTCCCGGACGTCCAGATGACGGAATCGAGCTGTGGATAGCGGTATGCACGAACGGCCCCGCCACTGCGCGGAATGCGCAGAATGATTTGGTCGGGACCGGTCGAGGAAGAGGCGGACGGAGCGTCGTGCCGCGCGGTGGATTCAGAGCGGTCGGGGCGACCGCACGCGGCAAGCACGAACGCCAGAACGACGAACGTACGCACGGCGGTAAGCTAGGCGTACGGTCGGGAATCGGGAATAGGGAATCGGGAATAGAGGGAACCGGGAGGCGCCGCGCCGTAGGCGCGGCCGCCGGGAACCGGGAACCGAAGTTCCACGAGGAGGCACGGTTCCCGGTTCCCCGTTCCCGGGCGCGCGCGAAGCGCGCCGCCGATTCCCGATTCCCTATTCCCGATTCCCTAGAAACTCGGTCCGAGCGTCCACGTCCAGTAGCCCTTCTTTCCGCCGGGGCGATCGAGCGCGATCGCGTAGTCCCACCGCAGCAGCGCGAACCCGAACAGGTTGAGCCGAATGCCGGCCCCGTAGCTGTGAACGGGCGCGCGAGTGGACGAGCTGTTCTGATTCACCGAATTGTCCCACACGACCTTCTGGCCGTGCGACCACGCGAGCCCGATATCGTAGAAGAACAATCCGTCCACCGGCGGCAACGAAATGGGCAGCAGCCCGAGGTCGAAGCGCCTGACGAGTGGGAATCGAACCTCCGCGTTCCCGAACGCCACGCGACTCCCCAGCAACTGAATCGCGCTGCACCCGCCTTGCGTGTTGGGGTCCTGCGGCAGGCCAGGGACCCCGGTACACTGGAAGCTGTATTCCTCGCGATCGTAGCCGCGCACGAACTCGGGCCGACCGATGTACTTCTGCAGCATCATCTCGTCCCGGCCCACGGAGATGCTCGTCTGCCCTCGGAACGCGACCGTGAGGAAATTGAATAGAATCGGGATGTATCGACGATAGTCCGCCTGATACTCGACCCACTGGTACGTGCCGAGCGTGGGCTCGATCTGGAATCGATAGCGCCGACCGGAGATTGGTCCGGTGTAACCGAACAGCGTGTTGTCCGACACGTATGCGAAAAACGGCGCGCCGTAGGTGATCCCCGTCCTGTTGCTCGCGCTGTCGATCAGGAATCCCGTCGCGAGCTGGCGAGCGGGATCGATCTCGCGACCGTACCAGTAGGTGAGCTGGTCCACATAATTGAAGCTTCCGCCGAACTCGATGCGCGTGAACCGATTCAGCGGATACGCAGCGATCCCGAACGCCTGTCTCGTGACGAAACGCGTCACGCCCTGCGTCTGCTTGTAAAGTCCCTCCTGCGTCGGAAGGGTCTTATC
>JBKOYV010000308.1:0-7567 GCA_046725585.1 Gemmatimonadota bacterium
CTGCACTGGTCTGGGGCGCGTTCTTCCAGATCGCCCCGTGGCCATGAGAGGTATCGATGACCTATCGAGAGCGGAGCCCCCCACACACGCATTGGCGCCGACGTGAATCACGTGCTCCCCTTCTGCATCGGAGTCGACACATGATCGCATTCATTCGCTCACTTACGGCCACATCAGCGGTATTCACCGCGCTCGCCGTCATGCCCACCATCGCTGCCGCGCAAGGCGGGCAAGATCTGGCGGCGATGTCGAAGGATTCCAAGCAGTGGGTCATGACGGGCCGCACGTTCGACCTGCAGCGGTACAGCCCACTGAACCAGATCACGACGTCCAACGTCGGTCAGCTGGGGGTCGCATGGACCATGTCGACCGGCACGCTGCGGGGGCACGAAGGCAACCCGCTCGTGATCGGGAACGTGATGTACTTCCACACCTCGTTCCCGAACAAAGTGTACGCCCTCGACCTCAGCAAAGAGGGCGCGCCACAGATCTGGCAGTTCACGCCTGACCAGCCGGCGGACGTCATCCCGGTCGCGTGCTGCGACGTCGTGAACCGGGGGCTCGCGTATCACCCGAGCGGCAAGCTCTACATCCAGCTGCTCCAGGGCGACCTCCTCGCGCTCGACGCCAAGACGGGGAAGCAGATCTTCCGCGTGAAGAACGCCGACTACAAGAAGGGCGAGACGATGACCAACGCCCCGCTCGTCGTGAAGGACGTGGTCATCGCCGGCGTGTCAGGCGGCGAGTTCGGTGTCCGTGGGCACGTGACGGCCTACAGTGCCAACGACGGGAAAGAGCTCTGGCGCGCCTACAGCACCGGCCCCGACAACGAGGTCAAGATCACGGGCACGCCTAACGCGAACTACGAATCGCACAAGGGCAAGGACCTCGGCGTCTCGACCTGGCAGGGCGACGAGTGGAAGCGGGGCGGCGGCACCACCTGGGGTTGGTATTCCTACGACCCCGAGCTGAACCTCTTCTACTACGGCACCGGGAACCCGGGCACGTGGAATCCCGACCAGCGTCCGGGCGACAACAAGTGGTCGATGACCATCTTCGCCCGGAATCCGGAAACGGGTGAGGCGAAGTGGGCCTACCAGATGACGCCGCACGACGAGTGGGACTACGACGGCGTCAACGAGAACATCCTCTTCGACCAGGGCGGGCGAAAGCTGCTCGCGCACTTCGACCGCAACGGCTTCGCGTACACGATCGATCGGACGAACGGCAAGCTGGTCGTCGCCGAGCCGTACGGCCCGGTGAACTGGGCGTCGAAGGTCGACCTCGCGACGGGAGTGCCGGTGCGTGATCCGAAGTTCGGCACGACGTCGAAGAAGAACACAGAGGGCATCTGCCCGGCGGCGATCGGTTTTAAGGATCAGCAGCCCGCAGCGTATTCGCCGCAGACCGGCCTCTTCTACGTCCCTGCAAACCACATCTGCATGGACTACGAGGGCGTCGAGGTGAAGTATGCGGCCGGCCAGCCGTATGTCGGCGCGATCGTGCGCATGTTCGCTGGCCCGGGCGGCAACCGCGGGCGTTTCATTGCCTGGGATCCCATGAAAGGCAAGCAGGTGTGGGAGGTCAAGGAACCGCTGGCGGCCTACGGCGGCGCTCTCGCCACGGCGGGTGGCGTCGTGTTCTACGGGACGATGGAGGGTTGGCTCAAGGCGGTCGACGCCAAGACCGGGAAGGAGCTGTGGAAGTTCAAGACGCCCTCCGGAATTATTGGGAACCCAATGACGTATGTGGGTCCCGACGGACGGCAGTACGTCGCCGTGCTGTCCGGCATCGGCGGCTGGGCGGGGATCGGCATTGCCGCCGGCATCGGCGCTGAGGACCCCACCGCAGGGCTCGGCGCCCTCGGCGCGTTCGGTGATGCCGGGAAGTTCACCACGCAGGGTGGTGTCCTGACGGTGTTCGCCATCGGCGGCCAGCGCGGCGCGGCGAACAGATAGCGCGCGAGCGCCGCACCGCGGCGCCCCGTGCGCCGTGCGGCAGAATCCGGTATCGGGCGTATTGGCCCGGTACCGGTTTTGCCGTCACTCAGAGAGACTCGCGGCGACAACCTGGCGAAGCCGCGGTCCTCGAAGGAGTCACGACATGAGATGGCAAGCGCGGCGAAATTTGTCGCTCGACCGCGTACGAGGAGCGTTTTCCGCGTGGGCTGCGCTCACGCTCCTCGTGGTGCTGCTCGCATCCCGAGCGGGCTCGGCGCAGCAGCCGCCTGCCGCGAACGGACCGCCGGGGGGTGCCGACGATAAGGTCCTTCGCGTCTGCGCCGACCCGGACAACCTGCCATCGTCGAACCGGAACCAGGATGGATTCGACAACAAGATCGCCGCGCTGCTGGCAAAGGAGCTCGGCGACTCGCTCACGTACGTGTGGTGGCCGCAACGGCGAGGATTCATTCGCAACACCCTGCGGGCGCGCGAGTGCGACGTCGTTCTGGGGCTTCCCGTCGGGTACGACCCTGTGCTGTCCACGAAGCCGTACTATCGGTCGACGTACTACCTCGTCTACCCCGCTGGCCGCCAGCTCAGCCTAACGTCGCTGGACGACTCGGTGCTCAAGCGGCTTCGGATCGGCGTGAACCTCATCGGCGACGACTACTCGCACACACCGCCCGTCCACGCGCTGCTCGCGCGCGGCATCTCCACGAATGTCACCGGCTTCAGCACCTTCTACGGCGAAGACCATCACCCTGGCGAGGTCATCGCCGCGCTCGCGCGTGGAGACATCGATGTCGCGATCGCGTGGGGTCCCGTGGCCGGCTACTTCGCGAAACGCGCGGCGATCCCGCTGACGCTGGTGCCACTACCCGATGACAAGACCTCGGGGCTGCCGTTCGTGTTCGACATCGGGATCGGCGTCCGGCGATCGGACCGCGACCTGAAAGCGCGGCTCGACGAGATCGTCGACCGGGTCCGGCCGGCCATCGCTCGGATTCTCGAGGAATACAACGTGCCCACGGTTACCTGGCCGACGGCCGCCGCCACAGGGACCGACAAGCGTTGATGCGCCCGGCAGACTGCATATACGTCGGCATCATGCTGCTGGGAGTGCTGGCGTGCCATGCCAACGAGGGCAGGGAACGTGCTGATACGGCACGGATGTCGGAGACCGCGGGCGCGCGAGCTCCCGCCGCAGCCCCCGCCCTGGATTCCGGCACCGGCACGGTTGCGACCGCCGTGGCGCCCGGCGACACGGCCAGCGTTAGGCGCGACACGACCACGGTCGCGCCGCCGCCGGCGAACACACCCAGTGCCAAGGCGTCCCCTCCGGCCGTTTCGGTGAACCGCAGGCGGGCGAGAGACGTGGCGGCGACCCAACGCGAAACGACTGCCGCACGCCCGGATTCCGCCGCCGGGAAGCGCCCACGACGCCCGGCGCCGACCCCACTCCCGGCGACTGAAACCACGCCTTCGAATCGACCGGCTACATCATCAGAGACGCCCGCACGCACGGACTCGGCCCAACAGCCGGCAGGCGATAAGCTCGCGGTGAACCAATCGGAGTACAACGGCTGGAAGACGTTCGCCGTGAACTGCACACGATGCCACGGCGAAGATGCCGTCGGCTCAACGATCGCGCCGAACCTGATGAAGTCGCTGCGCGAGCACGTCACGCACGACATGTTTGTCGAGACGGTGATGAAGGGCCGCCCCGACAAGGGAATGCCGACATGGGGGCCGCTCTTGACCGACAAGCAGGTCGAGGACCTGTACGCGTACCTCAAGGCACGCAGCGAGGGCAGGCTCGCGCCCGGACGCCCTCACGTGAAGTCGGCGAATTGACGTCGATGCGTGACTGGATCATCCGCGGACCGGCGACCGTGTTGGCGATGTTGTCCCTCAGCGGTGTCGTTAGGTACACCGCCGCGCAGTCACGGCCCCCGCCGGCGGACCGAGCCGTCACGCAACGCGTGGTGTCGGACAGCGGCGCGAAGCTCACGCGAGAAGCGATCGTGGCGCGGCTCGCGGCGGCGAGCGAGCAGCAGCCCGCGGAGCTCGCCGGCCTCGATCTCTCCGGGCTCGATCTCTCCCGGCTCGACTTCAAGCGTGCGAACCTCTCCGACGCGCGACTCGTGCGCACGAATCTCTCAGGCGCGCAGATGTTCGGTGTGACGCTCAACCGCGCCATCGCGCGCGAAGCCGACTTTTCAGGGGCGGTGCTCGACATCTCCGTGCTCCGTGGCACCGATTTCACCGGCGCGAACCTTCGTGATGCGAGCCTCTACGCCGTCGTGGCCCTCGGCGCAAACCTCACCGATGCCGATCTCAGTGGCGCCCGCCTCATCGGCGCACTCGCGGATGCCAAGCTGGTTCGGACGAAGCTCGTGCGGACGCGGCTCGGTGCCGACCCCGCGAATCAGCCGATGGGCCTCATGCGCACCGACCTGACTGGAGCGGATCTCACGGGCGCGAACTTCCAGGGCGCCGACATGCGCAAGGTCAGCCTCGTGCGCGCGAACCTAACGAGCGCCGACCTGAGCGACGCCGACCTCTCCGGTGCCGACGTGACGGGCGCCGACGTGAGCGGGGCGATATTCCGGTCCATCCGGGGTCGCGACAGGATTCAGGGGCTCGACAAAGCGCGCAACGTCGACAAAGCCATCTTCAAATAGGACGTCGGGACCAGACCGAACCGGCTGCACTCAACCGGAGAACTGCCGATGAAGTGCGTTCGACTCGAAGGAGAGGTGCGCGTGGTGATCATCGCGCTCGTGGTCGCGGCGTGCGGGACCAGCGATACCAGTCAGCGTTCGGACAGCTCTCGGGCGACTGCGACGCCGGAGCCCGGCGTCGCGACGTCCGGACCCGCCGCCAAGAGAAGCGGTGCGCCGCTCGTGTTCGTCAGCAACGAGGATTCCGACGACGTCACGATCATCGACTCCGGAACGGACAGCGTGATCGCAACGGTCCTGGCGGGCAAGCGACCGCGCGGTCTGAGATTGAGCCCGGACGGCAAGACGCTCTTCGTCGCGGTCAGCGGGAGCCCCAAAGGCGGGCCGGGCGTGGATGAGTCGAAGCTTCCGCCACCGGATCGCCGAGCGGATGGGATAGCCGTGATCGATGTGGCCACGCTCAAGCCGGTGAGGACGCTGCCGGGCGGCAACGATCCGGAAGCGTTCGCGATCAGCAACGACGGGAAGACGGTGTACGTCTCCAACGAGGATGCGGGGACGGTCTCGGTGCTGGACGTCGAGACCGGCAAACTCGTGGACACTGTCAGGGTGGGTGAGGAGCCCGAGGGCGTGACCATGCGCCCCGACGGGCAGGCGGTCTACGTGACGAGCGAGGCGACGGGCTCGGTCGCGGTGATCGACGTCGGTCGAAAGCGAGTGGTGGCCACGATTCCCACGGGGAAGCGGCCGCGATCCACAGTGTTCACGCTCGACGGAGCGAAGGCCTACGTGACGGCCGAGGTCGGAGGCACGGTGACTGTCGTCGACACGAAGACCAACAAGCCGCTCAAGACCATCGCTGTACCCGACAGCGGCGCCAAACCGATGGGCACGGCGATCTCGCCCGACGGCAAGTGGGTCTACGTCACGAATGGTCGCGGCGGTACGCTGTCGGTGATCGACACCGCGCGCGACTCGATCGTCGCGTCGCTGCGGGTGGGCACCCGGCCGTGGGGCGTCGCCGTCACGCCCGACGGCAAGAAGATCTACACCGCGAACGGCCCGTCCAACGACGTATCGGTCATCGACGCGAGCTCGCGAACGGTGGTTCGGCGCGTTCCGGGGGGCCGATCGCCGTGGGGGGTGGCGATCGGGCGTTAGGCGGGCGTACGGCATCCGGTGGGGCGAACCGCAGGCTACAGACGGACGCAGACGCCCGGCGCCGGCCAACTGCTGCGTGCGGAGCGTCTCAAGTCCGTCTACGGGCTCGCGATTCGTTCCTGCTGCACGGCGTCCTCCCGACGATGCCTAACGCTTCGGCAGCGGCTGCACGGTGGACTTGATCGTCTGCACGATGGGCATGCTGGTATCGGACTCGCCAGCCGAGAGCAGCATCTCGCTTCGTTGCGTGGACGCGGAGCCCAGGTAGACGCCGCGCGTGCTGATGTAATGCGTGCCCGCGATGGTGCCGTCGTTTCTCAGCTTGAGCGGGCGGCCTGCTTCGGTCCCGGCGCCGTGGGCCTCGACCACCGAGTTGCGCTCGATGCGCCAGGCCGGCTGACCGCCAATCGTCGTGTCACCGGCCACGCGCGACCTGGTGATCGTTCTCGTCGTGACCTCCAACCCTTCTTTCGTCACGCGATCCGTGGTCGTGTCCACCCATCGGCTTCCGGTGCTCAGCGGGCTCCGTGGCAGCGGGATCAGGAACCTGCGAAACGCGCCATACAGGGCAGCGGTTTCCGGATCGGCATTGGCGGGAGCCTGGAACGTGTACACCTGACCGGTCGGAGACAACTTCCCTCTGAGCTTCGCTCCGCGTATCCGGTCCAGGTTCGGAGCGGGTGCCGCCAGCGACGAACCGACGCTGATGGAGTCCACGGTAATCGTTAGGTCGAGCGTGTCCCCGGCCGAAGGCGCCAGCGCGACCGTGACCTGCTGCTTGGTGACCACCTGGAAGGTGAAGGGTGGGCGATCGGCGGGCTGATCCTGTGATCGCTCGACGGTCGTCGTGACGGCGTATCGGTACGTGCCGGGCTGGTAGGCGAACGAGCTCCGCTGTGGCCGGACGGACGGTGCGGCCAATACGATGGCGATCGTCACGCTCGAGATGCCCCGCTGGATACCCAGATGCATGGCCGGGCTCCTCCTCTCCATCGATTCACGAATCCCGCGCACCAGGAGCGGGATCACCGCATCATACTGCCAGTTTCGTGACGCGGCGACGGAATGTGCACGAGGACGCTTGGATGAGCGGCTGGGCTCGCCGGTGGGGGCTGCCATTCGTTAGGGTGCACGCGTGGGTTCGGGGAGTCGCTCTTGGGTCTCCGAGCCTGCTCGTTCCTCCATCACGGCGAGCCGCCAGCGCGAGCGGCGCGACGTAGCTCCCGCCCCGCTCGACGAGCTCCCAGATCGGCGCGCCCGACACGATCCACAGCGACTCGCTCCAGAGCTTCCACGCCACAGCGGGGAGTAGCTGATTCGCGGGCGAGGAACCAATGGTCGTACATTGAGGGCCTGCAACGGATGAGGGGCCAGCCGCGCTTGGCCGACCTTGAATTGGAGCGAACGAAGATGTCGTTGATCAGCGACGCGTTGAACAAGCAGATGAACGAGCAGATCGGCCACGAGTTCGGGGCCTCGCTGCAGTACGTGAACATCGCGGCGTACTTCGATGACGCGGGCCTCCCGGTGCTGACGCAGCATTTCTTCAAGCAGGCCGACGAGGAGCGCGAACACGCCATGAAGTTCGTGCGTTACCTCCTCGACGCCGGCGGCAAGGTGGCCATCCCGGCCATTCCGGCCCCACGGAGTGATTTCGCATCCGCCGAGGAAGCCGTGGGGCTCGCGCTGGAGTGGGAGTACACGGTCACCAAGCAGATCAACGCGCTGCTCGATCGCGCGATGGGCGAGCGCGACTACGTGGCGCACGACTTCCTCGAG
>JBKOYV010000344.1:0-7826 GCA_046725585.1 Gemmatimonadota bacterium
TGTATGATTGGGTCATTCTTTTTTTTATTGTGAAAAATCTTAAAACCGTCAGCGCAAAATAAAAACTACTCTGACCCCTTCGATCGCCCGTCGATCGCTCCGGTCGATCGCCTGCCTAACGCGCCACTCCGACCACCAGGCAGCCGACGACGATGAGCGCGACGCCGACGCGCTTCGGCACCGAAACCTGCTCCCGCAGTAGCCACCATCCGAGCAGCACCCCGAACGCGATGCTGAGCTGACGCAGCGCGATGACATAGCTCGACGTTCCGGTGCGCAGCGCCACGAGCACGAGCAGGTACGACGTGATGTTGAGGAAGCCCACCTGCAGGATGGGCCAGCGATGCGCGCGCCACTGCTCGGCGACCTCGGCCCGCGGATAGCGGCGCCAGATGAAGCCGCCATAGGCGAGCGCGGTGATCGCCGTGTACAGGTAGATGTACGCGAACGCCGGTACGCGCTGTACCGCATGCTTGTCCCACAGCGTGTAGCACGCCGCGGCGAACGCGGCCAGGAGCGCGAACGTCGTCGCCGGGCTCCGAAGTCTGTGGCCGAGTGACAAGAGCGCGCGCCACTCCAGCGACGGCAACTGCAGTGCGACGATCCCGAACACGATGAGCGCCAGGGCGAAGGCTCCCATGCCGCTCACGCGCTCGCCGAGAGTCGCGAACGCGAGGAACGGCAGAAACAGCAGGATGCTGCCTCGCGCGAGGGGATACACGAACGAGAGATCGCCGTGGCTATACGCCCACGCGAGGCACACGTAGTTCACCAGCACGAACGCCGCGCCCACCACGGCGAGCATGAACAGTCCGTCCAGCCGCCCGATCGTCGGCGCCACGAGCGCGAGAAAGAACGGGGCGAACATCACCACTTCACCGACCTTGCTCAGCCCTACGAAGAGCTGCGTTCCGCCGCTCCGTTTGAGCAGGAAGTTCCAGTAGGCGTGAGTGGTCGCGGAAAGGACCACGAGGAGCGCGGCCGTGAACGTCATCCGTCAACCTAGCCGAGCCGTCCGGGGAGGCCAACGGTTCGTGCCATGACGACGTTGACTAGGGCGAACGTCTGCCACTACCAATCCCGATGAAACTCGCGACCATGACCTGTCGATTCGTCCCTGGCGCAATGCTCACTGCGCTCGTGCTGCCCGCGACGCTTGCGGCGCAGCAGCGGAAGCCGCTCCCCCTCAAACACGCACCACAGCCGACCACCGCGGTCATCTCGGCCGCGGATCTCATGACGCGGCTGTACATCTTTGCCGACGACTCGATGCAGGGCCGTGAGACCGGAACCGTCGGTCACGTCAGGTCCACGGCCTACATCGCGGGCGAGTTGAAACGGCTGGGCCTCCAGCCGGGCGGCGACGAAGGTAGCTACTTGCAGGACGTGCCGATGGTGCGTCGTTCGTTCGACCCCGCATCGACCATCACCGTCGGGGGCACGACGCTTCATGGCGGCACCGACTTCATCGCGCAGGCGCGTGGCCCGATCCCGTCGCTGAGCGGCGCGAGCGTGGTGTTCGCAGGAACAGTCGGCGACACGACGGGCCTGCCCAGCCACGACCAGATCGCGGGCAAGATCGTCGTGCTCAAGTCCGCGCCCGGGGGCGGCTTCGGCGGAGGCCGGCCGGGCGGTGGTGGCGGGGGACGCGGCGGATTCGCAGCGCTTCGCGCGCTGAGCGATGCCGCGGCCGTCGCGATCGTGACCGACGCGCTATCGCCCGCCGCAGTGCAGGCGGCAACGCACCCGCGGGAGGGCGATGTCATGATGAAGCCCGCCGCGAACGCTCCCGGCGGCCAGGTCACGATCACGATGACGCCTACCGGCGCGGAGGCGCTGCTGGGCGCGTCGATCGACGGCGCGACGAAGGGCCAGGCGGGCAAGACCGTGCAGGCCGACATCCGCTTCACGGACGACCCGGCGCCGGCGCGCAATGTCGTGGCCATCATCCGGGGTTCCGATCCCAAGCTCCGCGGCGAGTACGTCGCGTTAGGCGCGCACAACGACCACGTCGGGTTCGGTGCACAGGCGGTCGATCACGACTCGCTGCACCTGTACAACGAGGCGCGCTACGCCATCCGCGGCATGGTCGCGCGCGGACAGCAGGCGACGCCGGAGCAGGAGGCCGCCGTTGCGGCGATCAGGATCAACTACGACAGTGTCCGCGCGGCACGCCCCGCCAGGCTCGACTCGATCCGCAACGGCGCCGACGACGATGGTTCGGGCTCCATCACGCTGCTCGAGCTGGCCGAGGCCTTCCAGAAGGCGCCGGTCAAGCCGAAGCGATCGCTCGTCTTCGTCTGGCACGTGGGCGAGGAGAAGGGCTTGTTAGGCTCGCGGTGGTACTCGGACCACTCGACGATCCCGCGCGACTCGATCGTCGCGCAGCTCAACATGGACATGGTGGGACGTGGCGATAAGTGGGACCTGCCCGTCGGCGGTCCGACCTACCTGCAGCTCGTCGGCTCACGCCGCCTGTCGACGGAGCTCGGCGACATCGTGGAGGCGGTGAACAAGACGGAGAAGATGCCGTTCACCTTCGACTACCAGTTCGACGCGAACGGGCATCCGGAGAACATCTACTGCCGCAGCGATCACTACAACTACGCGCGCTGGGGCATTCCGGTGGTGTTCTTCACGACCGGCCTGCACGGCGACTATCACCAGGTGACGGACGAGCCCCAGTACATCGACTACCCGCACATGGCGCGCGTGGGCCAGCTCGTGTACGACATCGCCACGAAGGTCGGCAACCTCGATCACCGCGTGGTGGTGGACAAGGAGAAGCCAGATCCGAACGGAGCGTGCAGGCAGTAGGGACTGGGGAATAGGGACTGGGGAATAGGGACTGGGGACTAGGGACTGGGGACTCGGCCAGGAACCGTCTTTTCGCGAGGAAGCCTCCGCGCGACTAGAAGCCGCCCGTCCGAGTCCCCAGTCCCTAGTCCCCAGTCCCCCAGTCCCCAGTCCCGTTCAATTCGGGCGTCTCAACTCCAACGTAAACGTCGACCCCCTCCCTACCACGGACTCCACCCGCAGCTCCGCTCCCATGCCGTGCGCGAGGTCGCGGCTGATCGCCAGCCCGAGCCCTGTGCCTTCCGTAGTGCGCGTGAAGTGGCGGTGCACCTGCACGAACGGGTCGAAGATCGCCTCCTGCTTCTCCGCCGGGATGCCGATGCCGGTGTCCGTCACACGAAGCAGGACCGAGCTCACATCGCCATTGGTCGACACGTCCACCGTCACCTTCCCATTCGGCTCGGTGAACTTCACAGCGTTCGTGAGGAGGTTGAGCAGGACCTGACGGAGCTTGTCTTCATCGGCCCATACCATCGTCCCGGGCTCGACGCGACGCTCGAACGCGATCCGCTTCGCCTCGAGCTGCGGCTCCACGATAGGTGCGGCAGCGCCGACAACCGCGCCCAGATCCACCGGGCGCATGTCGTACTCGACCCGCCCGGCCTCGATCTTCACGAAGTTGAGAACGTCGTTGATGAGCGACAGCAGATGATGCTCGCTCCGCTGGACGCGGCGAAGGACCTCGCGCTGCGATTCGGTCATCGGTCCGTGCACTCCCATTTCGAGGAGCTGCACGTACCCCGCAATGGCGTTGAGCGGCGTGCGCAGCTCATGCGACATCGCCGCGAGGAAATCGCTCTTCGCGCGGTTCGCTCGCTCGGCGTCCTCGCGCGCAGCCTCGGCGTCTCGGCGCGCGCGCTCGGCCGCTTCGGATGCCGCGGAGCGCACGCGCGCGAGCGACAGGTGCGACCGGACGCGCGCGACGAGCTCCTGCGCGGAGAACGGCTTCACCAGATAGTCGTCGGCACCGGTGTCGAGCCCCTCCACGCGGGCTTCCTCGCCCGCGCGCGCCGAGAGCAGGATGATCGGTGTCGTGCTCGTGTGCGGGTCGGCTCGCAGCGCGCGCAGCAAGCCGAATCCGTCGAGTCCCGGCATCATCACGTCGCTCAGCACGAGGTCTGGGGGATCGCGCCGCGCCGCGGCAAGCGCCGCCGCGCCATCGGCAGCCGTGTGCACCACCCACCCCTGCGCGCGCAGCAGCCGGGCGGCGTACTCGCGCATGTCAGCGTTGTCGTCCGCGAGAAGCACGCGCGCACCCTCGAGTGCGAGCGATCGCTCATCGTCCGCGCGCACGTCGGAGCGCACGCCGGCGATCGACGCGTCGCTGTCATCGGGGAGCCAGCGCTGCGCGTCGGCCGTGTATGTCAGCACTCCGGACACCGATGTTGACGCCCGGGCGGCGCTCCCGTCGCCCGACGAAACACGGTCGGCCGGGAGGTGCGCCCTGCCTAACGGGATCCGAACCGTGAACGTCGCGCCCTCGCCCGGCACGCTGTCCACCGCGATCGAGCCCCCGTGGAGCCTGACCAGCTCCTGCACCAGCGAGAGCCCGATGCCGGTGCCTTCGTGCGTCCGGCTGCGGACGTTAGGCACCCGGTAGAACCGCTCGAAGAGCCGCGGGATCTGATCCGGGCTGATGCCGGTGCCGGTGTCGCGCACGACGAGCTCCGCGGCGCCCTCCCGCTCCCGAAGCGCGACGAAGACGCTGCCGTCGAACGTGTGCTTGAACGCGTTGGACACGAGGTTCAACACGATCTTCTCCCACATGTCCCGATCGACGTACACGTTACCGCCGACCGGCGCGCAGTCGAGCTCGAACCTGAGGCCTGCGTTCTCCACGACCGAGCGGAACGAGCTCGCGAGCTCCGCCGTCAGTCTGGAGAGATCGGTCCGCTCATATCGCGCGTCGATCCGCCCAGCCTCGATGCGTGAGAAGTCGAGCAGCGTGTTCACCAGCTTGAGGAGGCGCATCGCGTTGCGATGGGTGACCTCGAGGCTCGCGCGGTTCTGGGCGGTGGTCTCCGGGTTTGCGAGCACGTCCTCGGTGGGACCGAGGATGAGCGTGAGCGGCGTGCGGAATTCGTGGCTGACGTTCGAGAAGAACTGCGTCTTCGCGCGGTCGAGCTCCGTCAGTGCCTCCGCGCGTCGCCGCTCGCGCTCACGGGCGCGCGCGTTCTCCAGGCTCGCCGCGATCTGTCCGGCCACGAGGTTGATGAACCCGAGGTAGCCCTCGTCGAGCTGGCGATACGGGTTGATCGCGGCAACCAGAAAACCCGCGGCGCGTTCCTGGCCGGCCTGAGCGATCGGCACCACAACTGCCTGACGGGGCGCGACGTCCCACGCGCCGGTTGGAATCTCGTCGAACCGCCCGGCCAGATCATCGACGATGATGCGTTCGGGGCGCGCGCGGATGGCGGCGGCGGGCCACGGCTGGTCTTCCTCATCCGCGGCGATTTCCATCACGGCGGCCGGATGGCCGATTTCAATGCCGGTAGCTCCAGCAAGCTGCGCCCGGGTTCGGGCAGTGTCATCGCCGTCGTACAGATACAGCATCGAGAACGGGATGTCGCGCCGATTCTCGCCGATGCCGCCCCGTATGCCTTCGATCACGTCGGCTTCGGTGGTGACCGTGGCGAGCGCCGCCGCCAGCTCGCGCAGCGACGCGAGTCGCCGAGCGCCGATGACGCGATCCGTCTCCTCCGTGACCACGCACAACATTCCGGCCACCGCCGTCTCGTCATCGGTGAGCGGACTATACGAGAACGTGTGGTAGGTCTCCTCGGCGTAGCCGCTTCGCTCGAGGAAAAGGAGGAGGCTTTCGTCCCACGTGGCTGTCCCGGTCTCCATCACCTGTTCGATGCGAGGACCGATGTCGCGCCAGATCTCCGCCCAGACCTGACGCGCCGCGCGGCCAAGGGCCCACGGGTGTTTTTTCCCGAGGGTCATGCGGGCGTACGCGTCGTTGTAGAAGAACGTGAGCTCCGGCCCCCACCCCATCCACATCGCGAAGCGAGACGTCAGCAAGATGCGAACGGAGGTGCGAAGGCTCTGCGGCCAGGTGTGAACGGGCCCGAGCGGTGTGGCAGCCCAGTCGAACGCACGCATGCGCGTCGCCATGTCCGACCCCGCGGGGAAGACTTCCTCGAGGCCTATAAGAACGCTTCGATTGGGCAAGAGCTGCGGTGTGACGGTCAAGGTGAAATACCCGATCGGAGCCAGGTCCGTGGCGGGCGCCAACGATCATGATGTCATACGACATCCAGCTCGGCCTTTTGCAAGTTGCAGGCGCGGCCGACATCCGCGGTGCTCCGGGGCGGAGGCGGAGGAGGCAGGCTCGCCTCGCCACGACGGAGGACGCGCCTTGCGGGTGAATCCGGGTTTGGGAGCTTACAGGCGTTCTATCGGCCTGATCCGTGAAGGGCTGGCGCGAATCTCCGCAAAAACGCTAGTCGCCCTCGGCCGCTCGCGCCGCCACCGCGCGCCCGCGCCGCCCGGCCACGGCGTAGATCCCCGTCCCTAACAAGTTGGCGCCCACCACTACGCCGCCCACCTTCAGCGCGAACAGCTGCCAGCTCGGCACGTCGATGATCGGGAAGATCGACAGCACGGAATAGAGCACCGTCACCGCCAGCCCCGACGCCGAGGCCAGGCGCAGCCACAGCGGCGGGTCCCATCCAAAGCGGCGGGCGCCGAACAGCGGGATCGCGAACAGCGCCACGTACGCCATCGCGTAGAAGATCCCCCCTGCGTTCTCGAGCAGCTGAAACGCTTCCTGTGTGCCCGTGCCGATGAGGCTACCTAACGTGAGCACGAGCGTCACCACACCAACGAACACGATGGAGTTCGCGGGAGTCCGCCACTTCGGATGTAGCCGCGTGAACCAGCTCGGCAGGAGACCGTCCCAGCCGGCGACCATGGGGAGCCGCGTGTTGCCGGCGAAGATCATGCTCAGCGCGCCGAGCTGGCGGACGAGCAGCAGCACGATCAGCACGGGCGCCACGAGCGCCGCCACGCCGAGGCCCGCCACGCCAGCGCGCAACGTCTGCGGAATCGGGCTCACGAGGTCGATCTGGTCGCGCGGAACGAACGCCAGCACGGTCGCGGTGCCGAGGATGAACATGAGCGCAATGAGCGGCGTCGCGATGACGACCGACCGTGGGATGCTGCGCTCCGGATCCTTCGTCTCACCGGCCATGAGCGCGACGAACTCGAACCCCGACATGGCGCCTAACGCCATCTTGCCGAAGATGTTGAGGCTGAGGAGCGACAGCTCGGGGATCTCGGTTTCGAACGGGCGATACCGAGGCAGTGTCCCTCGCGCCAGCGCCACGAGCGGGATCGCGATGAGCGCGATGTACGTGAGGATCTGCGCGACACCGCCGAACCCACTGAACCATTTGCCGACGCCGAGCCCGCGAATCGCTACGACCACGAGGAGCGTCGCCAGGAGGCCACTCACGAGCGGCATGTACCATCCGGCCGTTGCGATCGAGCCCGGCTCGCGCCCGCCGATGAGGTATCCGATGTTCTGCCCCACCATGACGTAGAACATCGACATGATGAGGATGGCGAAGAGCCAGAGGTTCCACGCAACGAGGAACCCGCCGAACTCACCGAACGCCGCTTTCGCCCACTGATAGAGCCCGCCCTCGAGCGGCATGCGCCGATTGAGCGCGATGACGACGGCCGCTTGCGGCAGGTAATACGTGGCGATCGCGACCAGCCAGAAGACGAGCTGCGATGGTCCGAGCTTCGCCGCGGTTCCCACCCACCCGGACCCAACGACGAACACGACCTGCATCAGCACCAGGTCGGCGAGACCCAACTCTCGGCGAAGCTCCGTTTGCGGATTCATGGGGGCCGAACGTACGAGAACTGCCGGGAAGCGGGAAGCGGGAAGCGGGAAGCGGGAAGCGGGAGACGGGAGACGGGAGACGGGAGACGGAGACGGAAAACCCTCGGGATGCTAA
>JBKOYV010000120.1:0-18710 GCA_046725585.1 Gemmatimonadota bacterium
CCACCTGCTTGGGCGCCTTCACGGAGCCGATCCGCGCCTTCACGAACGCCACCAGCTCGTCGGGCTGCACCTCGTCGCTCGGCTCGACGACGGCTGTGACCCGCTCGCCCCACTTGTCGTCCGGCAGCCCGACGACCGCGCAGTCGCGCACCGCCGGGTGCCGCATCAATGCCTGCTCGACCTCGGCCGAGTAGACGTTGAAGCCGCCCGTGATGATCATGTCCTTGAGGCGATCGACGATGAACAGGTAGCCGTCCTCGTCGAGGTACCCGAGGTCGCCCGTATAGAGTGAGCGCTCGCCGCGCTCGTTCGTGCGCAGCATCTCCTTCGTTTCGTCCGGCCGCTGCCAGTAGCCAAGCATGAGCTGAGGCGCCGAGAGCACGATCTCGCCCACTTCACCTAACGGCACGGGGGTGGTGCCGTCGTCCGTGTCAACGATGCGGAGGTCAACGTCGGGGAGCGGCATGCCCACCGACCCCACTTTCTTCGCGCCGCGCACGGGGTTCGCAATCACCGCCATCTGCGCCTCCGTGAGCGAGTAGCCTTCGACGATCACGCCGCCGGTGAGCTCCTCGAACCGTCGCTGCGTTTCCGCCATGAGCGGCGCGGCGCCACAGAAACACAGCTTGATGGAGTGGAAGTCCACCTTGCCCGTGCGAGCCAGCTTGTGGTTCAGCATCGCATTGAGCAGCGTCGGCACGGTGCAGATGAACGCCGGCTTCACCGTCGCGATCTCCTTGAGGAGGTCGCCGAAGTCGCGCGCGTTGGGGATGAGCGAGAGTGGGTTGTGGTTGATGATCGCGAGGCTCTGCACGCCGCTGTTCGCGTACGTGTGAAAGAGCGGCAGGGGGAGCATGATCGTGTCGCTCCACTCATTCATCGCGCTTCTGAGCCACGCGCGAAGCTGCAGCCCCGAAACGACCATCCCACGGTGCGTTCCGACCACACCTTTCGGAGTGCCCGTCGTGCCGCCGCTCATGAGAATCACCGCGGGATCGTCAGGGACAACGCGATGTGATGGCCGTCCCGCGTTATGATGTCGCGCAATGAGATCGGCGAGTCGTTCGTCACCGTCACGGAGCGTGATGTGCTCGCCCTCCTCCTTTTCCTTGAGGAGGGTGTAACCCATCCGCAGCGCGAAGGGCAGGTACTCCTTGATGCCGGTGGCGATGAAACGCTCGAGCGAGGTCTGCGACTGAATGGACTTGAGCTTGTCGTAGTACCGGTTCAGCACCACGACCGTCCTCGCACCGGTCGCCGAAAGCGCCTCCTCGAGCTCGCGCTCCGTGTAGGTGGGATTCACCGGACAGGCGATGGCACCCGCCTTCCATGCGCCCAGCTCACCGATGAGAAACTGCGGGCAGTTGGGCAGACAGAGCGCGACGCGATCGCCGGGCGCGACGCCACCTGCGGTGAGCGCGAGGGCGAGCGCGTCGGTCTGCCGCTCGAGCTCTGCGTAGCTCACGCGGTGTCCCTTGAAGATCAGCGCGGGGCGGTCGGGGTGGGTCCGCGCGGTCTCCGACAGATAGTCGAGGAGCGTCCGCTCCGGATACGGCGCGAGCGTAGGCGGTACGTCGGCATCGTAATGGGAAAGCCACGAACGAGTCTCCGCCATCAGGTCCTCCGAGTGGGACTGCGCGCTGGAGCCGGGTCGTCACCGCACTACAAGCTACGCTCCCTCCCGCGCCTGCTCCATTCACATGGCGTTAGGCCACGCTATCGCCTTGGCTCGACGAGCGGCGGCTAGTTGCACCAACGGGTAATGGCGAGGACCAAAACCGCCGGTTTTCGTGTGGGGTGCTGTAGGGTAATCGCCGACTTTCGGTCTGCTCCAGATAGAGCCATCGATTGTGGCGTCGCGCTCCGGGTGTTTCGTCAGTACGGCCCCTTCCCGAGCCTGCTATCGAGCCATGCGCACCACGCCGCTCAGTCCGCTCTCCGCAGCGACGGCCCTATTGCTCACCGTCGCGGTCCTCGGCTGCGAGGACGACGTCGTCTACCAGGACCGACCGCCCTACAATCCGCCCGCCGCCGCGGCGGCGAGCTTCCTCGGCTACTACGACGCCCCGACTCAGAAAACCACATGCGGGAACTGCCACGCTGACTTCCAGGGCAGCTGGGCCGCTACCAAGCACGCCCAGGCGTATAACACCCTGAATTCGAACTCCGGCAAGCAGGATTCCTGCTTCGGGTGTCACACCGTGAACGGCAGGGGTAACTCGGCGTCCGGCACCACTGCCGGATGGGATGGCGTCAAGGACGCCGTGTACCACGACGTCCAGTGCGAGAGCTGTCACGGAGCGGGCCTCCAGCACGTGGACGGGATCGGCCAGGGCAACCTGATCAGGCCACTGGCCAAGTTGGGGATGGACGCTACGGGCAACTGTGGTGACTGTCATACGGGAACCCACCACCCCTTCGTAGAAGAGTGGAAGGCGTCACGGCACGCGAACCTCAACACGGGACGCGCGTCGGACCCGTCGTGTGTGGGTTGCCACGAGGCTCGCGGGGCACTCGCGAAGTGGGGCTTCGACGTGAATTACGTCGAGAAATCGAACCCGACTGCCTATCAGCCTCCGGCCACCTGCGCGACCTGTCACGACCCGCACGGGTCGGGGAACCCGAATCAATTGCGCTTTCCGGTGACGTCCAAGGATCCGGAACAGAACCTGTGCATCAAGTGCCACCTCCGCCGCGGCGAGCCGGAGCCCCCATCGACGGTCAAACCGCACGCGCCACAGGGCGCCATGCTGCTGGGTTACGCCGGGTGGCGTCCGCCTGGATTCGTCTATGACACCGCACTGATCTACGGGTCGCACGCCACGGATAAAAACCCGAAGCTGTGCGCGGGCTGTCACGTAGTCGGGTTCACCGTCAACGACCCGGCGAGCGGGAATTTCGCCTTCCAGGCGACGGGCCACCTATTCCGGCCGGTCCCCTGCCTCGACGCTAGCGGTAAACCAACGGCCGACAAGACATGCGCCTACACGACGGCGGCGCGTTCGTGGAAAGCCTGCACCGCATCCGGATGTCACGCGGACGCAAACGTTGCAGTCACGGTGTTCACCAACAACCGCAGTCGCATGCAGTCGTTGACCGGTCAGTTGTGGCAAGACCTGAACAAGGACGGGAACATTCAGGCCGCGCCCACCGATGGCGGTCTACTTGCCACGCTGAAGCAGCAGCGCCCAGGCGAGTGGAGCACCGCCGAGATCACCCCGGCCGAGGGCGCCGAGTTCAACGCGCGGCTCTGCGGCGAGTACGGCTCGTCGAACAGTGACAACTCGAAGGGGGTGCACAACCCCTTCCTGTGTGAGGCGCTGCTCAGGTCCACGTTCGACTACCTCAAGATCGCTTACCCCGGGTTGGCGGATGTCGCGGCCGGCCAGCGCCCCGCAACGGATCGATTGATTGGCGGAGTCCTCGCCCACGCGAGGCGCGTCGCCGAGACGGGCACACTTCGGTAAACCGCTCACACCCCGAGTCGTGACCGGACTGCACGCCATCGCCGCCATCCCGATTCAGTTCTGGGTGGCGGCGTTTCAGCAATCGTCGGCGGGGCAGCCGCCGGACTCGGTCGTGGTCAAGTCGCCGCTGCCGGGCGGCGTTGCCGCGGTCACCCGGTTCCTGCTGACCACCGTCCCGCAGTGGGTGCAGCTCGCCGGACTCGTGCTCGCGGTGATCGTGGCGGGGGTCGTCGTCTGGTGGCTCGTTAGGCATCGCGCCGCCATCCGCGTGTGGCTGACCTCTCGCACCCGCGGCGTCAAGTGGGCGCTCGGAATCGGAGCGGGCGTGCTGCTGGCAGCGATGGCCGGCTTTGGGACCGCCACGTGGAACTACACCCAGCACTCGAACGACTTCTGCACGTCCTGTCACGTGATGCACCCCGCGTACGGGAAGTTCGCGAGCACGGAGAACAAGCACGGCCAGCTGTCCTGCCACGCGTGCCACACCCAGTCGGTATTCGCCAGTGCGTGGCAGCTCTACTTCTGGCTCAAGGAGCGTCCGGACGAGATCGGGGCGCACGCGACGGTGGAGAATCGCGTCTGCGAGACGTGTCACGTCACCTCGGATACCGCGAAGTGGCAGCGCATCCGGGCGACGGCCGGGCACCGCGTTCACCTCGAGTCGGACTCGAGCGCACTCAAGGACCTGAAATGCGTCACGTGCCACGGCGTGGAGGTGCACCGCTTCCAGCCGGCTCGCGCGACCTGCGGCCAGAGCGGGTGCCACAAGGAGAGCGAGACGCGGATCGTGCTGGACAAGATGAAGGATCAGACGATCCGCCATTGTACGGTGTGTCACGAGTTCACCGCGCAGGTTCCGGCGCTCGCGACAACCGACTCGGCGCGCGGAACCCTTGTCCCGGGGGGAGCGCAGTGTTTCGGGTGTCACGACATGAAGAAGGCGCTCCCGGATTTCGATCCGGCGAAGGACCCGCACGGCGGCAAGTGCGGCACCTGTCACAACCCGCACACGCAGGAGACGCCGGCCGAGGCCGCGAAGAGCTGCACGACGGCGGCGTGTCATGGAAACTGGCGGAACGTGCCGTTCCACGTGGGCGCGACCCACCGCAAAGCGGCAACGCAATGCCTAACGTGCCACGTTCCGCACCAGGCAAAGGTTGACGCCAGCGATTGCACGGGATGCCACAACAGCGTCCGGTCTCGCACCAAACTCCGTCCGCCTTTGCCGTTCGACACCACCAAGGCGCTCAGACGTGCGAGCACGGCACCGGCAAGCGCAGCACCGGGATCGACCCTCCTCCTGGAGGCGGTCGACGCATACCTATCGCGCTCGCGGACCACGGGGCCTTCGGCCGACGACGCGCCGGCGCCGATGCCGAGCGGGAGTGCGGAGCCAGTCGAGCCTCATGGCGCCGTCGCCGCACCCGCGTCGCTGCCCCCGCCTGCCACGGCCGACACGTTCTCGCACACGAGGCACGCAAAGATCGCGTGCCTCGTCTGCCATCAGACGACATCGGCAAAGAGCCGCCTGACGTTTCAGCCGCCGCGGGGCTGCAACATTTGCCACCACCAGCAGGCGGCGTCGGCGCGATGCGCGTCGTGCCATCAACCGCAGGAGCTGGCGACACCGAGGAAGGTCACGGTCACGGTGGCGATCCCCGGTCACGCGCCGGCGCCGCGCCCCGTCGACTTCCTGCATGCACGCCATTCCGACCGGAAGTGCGTCGAGTGTCACACTGCTTCAGTCACGCTCGCACCGGCCGCGGCAATCGCCCAGTGCAAGAGCTGCCACGACGAGCATCACGAGGCCGGCAGCACGTGCTCCAGCTGCCACACGCTCGCTGATCCGAAAGCCGGTCACGCGACGCTCGAGGTGGCGCACCAGCGATGCGACGCGTGCCACACGCCCACGACAGTCGCGCAGCTGACCCCGACGCGGACGTTCTGCAGCACGTGCCACGCGGCGAAGGCTGCGAAACACTACGACCAGAAGGAATGTACGGCCTGCCATTTCCTCACTGAGCCAGGCACCTACCGAAGGAAGCTCACCAAATCCTCGGGATGACGCCGCGTCGAGCGTGGATCGCCGCGACCTCGCTCGCGGCGTGGGCAGTATCGATCGCGCCGTTAGGCGCGCAGAGCTATCGCGTCCGACTGGACGCGCGAGGACAAGCCGTGTCGTTCCGCGACCTCGTCGTCGACAGCATCCTCGCGACCTCGGTCGTGACGTCCCCGACGGGCGGGCTCGAGACGCCCGACGGAATTGCGGTGCGCTGCACCGGCGGCACGTACTGTTTCTTCAGCCGCCCGGGTGACGTGCTTCGCGGCGTGCCCGTGACCACGAGTGCGAGCGTGATCCTCTGGGGACTCGGCGTCCCGGGGCTCACGATCAATGCGACGGGGCGACTCGTGGCGGATCTCGGTCCCGACGACGTGTGGCCCGCAACCGATCCCGCGGGACAACTGATCGAAGGATATGTGGAGTATCGACGCCCATCGATCATCGCCCGCGGGGGTCGTCTGCTCCTGGCGTCGCGTCTCGAGCCGCTCGGATTCGACGGGGCATCAGTGGGCGGGCGCTGGCGCGACGGATCGATCGAGGTCACTGGCTACGGCGGTTGGGGCCTCGGCCGCGCCGCGGTGCTGCCGATCACGAGTCCCGCTCTGAATCCGCTCGACGAGTTCCGTCCGGCAAAGCGACAGATCGTCGTTGGGGCCGAGGCGGCGTGGCGTTCCAGCATCTACGACGCCCGCGCGGAATATCGTCGTGAGATCGACCCCCAGGATTACAACATCGTTTCCGAGCGCACGGCGCTGTCGGTTGGCGCGCAGGTGGCACAGTTCCACATCGCGGGGAGCGTCGATTACAACATTGCCGAGGCAGAGCTCGGGAGCGCGGATCTCACGGCCACGTACATCCAGTCGCGGTTCACCGTCACCGGAGGCGCGCGGCGGTACCGGCCGTTCTTCAGCCTATGGTCCCTGTTCAGCGCGTTCAGCCCCGTGCCCTACAACGCGGTGAATGCCTCGGCCGACTTCAAGGCCACCCGGCGCCTAACGCTTCACGGCCGCGGTGAGCTGTACCGCTTCGAGAACGCCGAAGTCTCCACGGCGCTCGTCCCCGACCTCGAGGATCGGGGATGGCGGGCGAGCGGCGGCGGGACTCTGACGTTGAATCCGCAGTGGAGCGTCGACGGCAACCTGGGGCTCGAGCACGGCCCCGGCGCGTCCGCGCGGTTCGCCGACGCCGCGCTCCGCTGGACGCCTAACGCCAACTATACCTTCGACGTCCACGGCGGCGCCCTTGACCGGCCCCTCGAGCTGCGCTTCTACGACGCCACGAGCGTCTGGGTCGGCGCTCGGGGCGAGCGACAGTTCGGCACGCAATACCGGCTCTGGGCCGAGGCCCAGGTCGTCCACGACGAGCGGGAGCGTCCCGATCCGGCTGCCTCGTCGTTGTCACAGTTTCGGATCCGCACGGGGGTGAGCGCGTCGTTCGGCACGAGCGCGGACCGGCTGCCGCTGCCTCCGGCACGGCCCACACGGCGATGAGCGCGCATCGGCACGTCAGGGCGGCCCTCCTTGTCGCCGCGCTCGCCGCGGCCGCGCTCGCCGCGGCGACGTGGCGTGTGGACGCGGTCGCCGCACGTGTACTCTCCGCAACGCGGCCTGCGACCCGGGCGGCGGAGGATCGCTTCCAGCACTCGAGACACGCCCGCCTCTTCCCGTTCTGCACGACGTGCCACGCGGGAGTCACGGAGGCGGGTCAGCCGGTGTGGCCGAATCCATCGTCCTGCGCGTCGTGCCACGATGGCGTGATACAGCAGCGCGTCACCTGGCAGCCGCGAACCGGCGGCTTACCGACACGCAACCTCCGGTTCACGCACGAGGGGCACCAGCGCGCTGCCGCGGCGAAAAACCCCGCCGACAGCGCCCTGAATCGAGACTGCGCCGCGTGCCACAACGAGCGTGGCGCGCCGCGCATGGAGGTCAGGCGCACGCTCGTGAACCAGTGCATCACCTGTCACGGATTCACGGGCCCTCACTTCGACCTCCCGAGCGAAGCGTGCGCCACGTGTCACGTCCCCGTCACCGCGGCGCGCGGCCTAACGCGTGAGGAGATCGCCCGCTTCCCGAAGCCTCGGTCGCACGACGCGCCGGACTTCGTGCTCGGCGGTCACGGCAAGGCCGCGAAGGGCCCGGCCACGTCGGGTCCGACGGCGGTCGCAGCCAACTGCGCCACCTGTCACTCGCAGAACTTCTGCATCTCGTGTCACGTCAACGCGCCCGAGTCGCCCGTGATACGCGCGCTCGCGATGGATGATCGCTCGCCACCATACACCGCGACGCTGCCGGCGCCGCCGAGTCATCGGACGGCCAACTTTCTTCGGGCGCACGGGCGCGATGCCCAGCGCACCGGCGCGAACTGCACAACGTGCCACGCTCGTGAAAGCTGCCTGAGCTGCCACATCGGAGTGCAGTCGCGCGTGGTGAACGCCGTGCCGGGCACCGGTCCCGGACGTGGGCCGGGCGTGCAGCTCGTGCGAGCGGCGCCGGCGAGTCACTCGCCCGAGTTCCGGGAGCACCACGCGTCTCAAGCGAGCTCGCGTCCGAGCTCGTGCGAGACCTGTCACGTGCGCTCGACGTGCCTCGATTGCCACCGCCCCGACGCCACGCGACAGAATACCTACCATCCGCAGCAGTTCCTCACGCGGCACCCGAGCTCCGCGTACTCGCGTGAGGCGAACTGCAGCGACTGCCACAACGCAGCCCAGTTCTGTCAGAGCTGCCATCAGCAATCCGGGCTCGTCGCGACGGCACGACTCGGCCGGGTCGGCTATCACGACGCCTATCGCAACTTCAGCCTGGGCCACGGACAGGCGGCGCGGCAGACCCTCGAGTCGTGCGTGGCGTGTCACGCTGAGCGCGACTGCACCACGTGTCATTCCGCGGTGAGCGGCGGGTTCCGGTTCAGCCCTCACGGGCCGGGATTCAACGCGGATCGGATGCGGGCGAAGAACCCGTCGTTATGCACCGCCTGTCATGGCACCTCTATTCCGAAGGGCCGATGATGAGGGAAACTGATGACCGACTACCAACGACCTACCACGAACCACTCATAACTCGCCAGACTCCTCGTGATGTCGGGCGAGTAATGAGTCCTTGGTTGTAGGTCATTGGTTCTCGGTTATCGGTTTTCAAACCGTGCTTTGATTGGGGGGCGCGCCTCGATGCTCGCGTCCGTTCTCTAGTGGAATCGCATCCGCCTAATCACTCTGTTGACGAGGGGTCGCAGCCCGTTAGGCCGGCGTCCTCCTAGCATCAGGCCCGCGCCGATGCCAATGCCGATTGCCAGGACGCCGAGCATCTGCGGCAGCTGGCTGTAGTGAATGAAGCGTGTGCCTCGGGGACCGACCTCGAGTGCACCGACCGGCGACAGCCGGGCTCCGCCACCACCCCCTACGCCGTCCGGCTCCACTTGACCCTCGGCCACGTTGGGTTCGCCGCTCACGATTTGCTGCCCGCGTCTGCGGAACCGACCTCGGCGGCCCGCTCCGGCTCCGAACCCGAAAGCGACTTTCGCGACTGGTATCACGGTGATGTCGCCATGCCTAACAGGCTCATGATAGACGTGGCGAATGCTCAAGTTTCGCTCGAAGAGCTCCGCGATCGGCTGGAGCGTGGCGGGAGCGGACGTGGGTAGAGTAGTGGACACAACGACCTCCTGCTCGAGACATTGCAAGTTGCCGTTGTCTCTGGCGTGGCACCAGCCGTCTCTTAGGCTCCTTGCTCGCGGCCGCTCATGAACGCGGCTACGATTCCCGGGAATCGAAACGGAGGCCTTGTGAAGACCACGACGCTGGCGCTTTCGCTGTCGCTGTCACTGTTGGCATTCGCTCCCCCGATCTCGGCGCAAGGCGCGCCGCCTCAGGGCGGGGCGAATCAGCCGTACACGATGGAGTACTACTACAAGGTGCAGTGGGGGCATCAGCAGGAGTTTCTCCAGCTCTTCCTCAAGAACCATTACCCCTTGCTGCTCAAGGAAGTGGAGACGGGGCGAATCCTCGCGGTCAAGATCGAGACGCCGGCGAATCACATGACCGAGGAGGCGCGGTGGGACTATCGCGTCACGCTCACGTTCAAGAACTCCACGATGGCCACGACGACGAACCCGGATGAGCCGGCGATCATCAAGCAGCTGTGGCCGGATCAGCCGACGTTCACTCGCGAGGAGCAGCGTCGATTCGAAATCCTGCTGGCGCACTGGGATCTTCCGGTCACCGACGTCACTCCGGCTAAGAAATGAGGCGGAGTTGGGGTCGGAGTCGTTGAATTCGAGACCTCTGTCATGTCGAGATGCCTGCATTCAACGACTCTGACCCCTTGGCGCCGAGGTGCCGGATCAACGGCTCTGACCCCTTGAGACACTGCGAAGACTCAGCGGACGATCACGGGAATGTTCATCACGATGCGCGGCGGCGGGTCTCCGGGCTTGGCGCGCGCAACGAATGCCGTCCGCCCCGCGATGGTCTCCGGTGACTGGATGCGCAGTGTGAGGCTTTCCGGCCGCTGTCGGAGAATCTCGACGTCGTAGGTCTCGCCGGGATGGATCGCGACCGTCGCCGGCCGGGGGGTTGCCTGCTGCAGAGGAAGGTCCGCGCCGTCCTTCGCCACGACGCGCCATTGCTGACCGACACTGCCTGACACGAGCAGGATCGTGTGGGACTCCAGTGGCGAGATGTTGATGAGACGGAAGCGATGCGGGACGCCGGCGCGGACCTCGACCGGCATGGCTGCTGTCGATCCATTCACCACGGGGCGTGCGTCGTCGAGCGGCCCACCGATGCCTAACAGAAAGACGCGCTCCGTCGTGTCGAGCGCGGCATGCTCGGGCAGCACGAGCAGTGTACCGTACAGCCCCGACGCGAGCTGCGTTCCCTCGTCGGTGTGCGTGTGGTAGATGAACGTACCCGCGCGCGGCGGCGTCAGGCGAACGGCAAACGATCCGCCGGGCGGGATCGGACGCGCGGTCCGCGAACCCCACCCGCTCCAGTCGCCCACGCCGTCGTAGAAGCTTTCCAGCTCGATGCCGTGCCAGTGGATCGTCTTCGGCTGTGACGACAGG
The DNA here is from genome assembly GCA_046725585.1 of Gemmatimonadota bacterium. Lineage (GTDB taxonomy): Bacteria > Gemmatimonadota > Gemmatimonadetes > Gemmatimonadales > Gemmatimonadaceae > JAJKIV01. Next base: position 10,594 of record JBKOYV010000120.1, read on the forward strand.
TTCGTGACGGTGATCTCCGTCGGCTCGCTCTGGCGCAGCGTGAGGGTCGACGACATGCCGAGGATCGAATCGTGCGCCGGCGGCTTGGGCCCTTCCTGCAATACGTAGCTGAATCCCGGGCGGTCCCCGTATACGTTCGCCCGCTCGGTCACGAAGAGGTGCAGTCGGCGACGGGGCCGCGGATCCGTTGCGGCCGCGCCAGCCCGCTCGGGCCTAACGCTGATCGCCATCACCAGGCCGGCCATCATCGTCTCGGCATGATTGGCGTGTGCGTCCGTGTCGGCGTGGATCGGACCGACGCGCGTCGCGTCGCTGATGTGCGTCACGATGTGACAATGAAACAGCCAGTTGCCCGGCCGAGTGGGGCTCCACGTCATCGCCATCGTGGTGCCGGCCGCCATCCACTGAGTCACCACCGCGCGACGTTCTGGGGGCGCATAGATCGTATCGCGCTGCGCGTCCCCGCTCGCATCGACGGCGAAATAGAAGCCGTGCAGGTGCATCGGGTGCGGGTAGCGGCTCCCGTTGATGAGGCGCCAATGGACGGTGTCGCCAACGGCGCCTGCCAGTCGCTCGGTGTGCGGCCACGCCTTGCCATTGACCGCAGCGACCAGCCACCGATCTCGCGGAACGATCTCGCGGCGGAGCACGCGATCCGCGCGTTCCGACTTGATGCCGAGCGCCGCCAACGTATCGGACCAGACCGAGATGACGAGCACGCGGTCCCTGATCCGGTTCCCGGCGCCTAACGAATCGACGACGAAGGCGCCGAGGAGCATGGCGTCGCGCATGATGCCGGGCCCGGTGTTCTGCGGAAATGACTCCGTTCGACCCCAGTAGTAGTACGTCCCCGGTACGTCGGCGCGGAACTGGAACTCTCGTGTTTCACCGGCGGCGATGACGGTCGAATCCAGTCCGCCGGCGTTATGTTGCTGGAGCCCGCGCATCCGCATCGGCACGGGGAGGACGTTCCGGACGGTCGCGTGGACCTCCGTGCCCACCGGGACGCGTATGAGCGGGCCCGGGGTCTTCGTCGGCTTGCCGGCTTCGCCGAATGCGTACAGCGGTACGGTCGGGCCACCCTGGCTTTGCGGAGCCCAGAGCGTCTCGCGCGCCTCGAGCTGAATCGACAGCCTGCCCTCAGCAAGGTGGCCGGCCGCGACGCGATTGTCGTTAGGCTCGGCGACTTCCAGCGGCGGGCGGTAGGGTCCGTTGGGTCCGAGCGCAGCGATGAAGAAAACCGCGACGGTGGCGCGAACCGTCCAGTGTCCGGACATTGGCCCTCCGATCCAGATCGCTCCTCAAGGTAGCGGGACCATGCGTGTCCGGCGATCCCGTTCGGGGGTCAGAGTCGGTGAATGCAGGCATCTCGACATAACCGAGATCTCGCATTCACCGACTCTGACCCTTGGCGCCGAGACGCCAGCCTTTCGATCGCTCTAGCCCATCAGTTCCCGCGCCGAGGCTCATGTCTCAGTACCCGACCCGGTCGCGCGTCGGTGAATTTGCCCTCCGCTACCACCGGCGTGCCGTTCACAATCACCCAGTCGATGCCCACGGGATACTGATGCGGCTCGGTGAACGTCCCCTTGTCGGCGATCGTCGCCGGGTCGAACACCGTAATGTCGGCAAAGCATCCAGCACGGACGCATCCGCGATCCGTGAGGCCGAGCCGCTTCGCGGACAGACCCGTCATCTTGTGCACCGCCTCCTCGAGCGTGAGCACGTGCTGCACGCGCACGTATTCACCTAACACGCGTGGGAAGGTGCCGTAGTTGCGGGGGTGCGGAACGCCTTCGCCGGGACGCGAAAGTCGTCCGTCGCTGCCGATCATCGTCATGGGGTGCGCCATGATGCGCCTGACGTCGCCCTCGTCGATGACGTGGAAGACCATCGACGCGCCCCCGTTCAGCACGCCCTCGAGGACGAGCGGCGCCGTCTTCTCGGGTGTCGGCTCGATGCCCTTCCGCTTCGCCCAGTCGTAGAGCGTCTTTCCGTCCAGCGTGTGGTCCCAGGCGACGTTCGCGAACTGGACGCGCCTGACGTCGCCGCCGCCGCGGTCGTTCAGCAGATAGTCGACGACACCTTTCGTTATGCTGTCCTTGAGCACCGGGTTCTCGAGGCGTTTCTTGAGCTCCGCCCTTCCGCCTTCGAGCGCCCAGGGTGGCACCAGGACGTCGAGACTCGTTGAGCTCGCGGTATACGGGTATTGGTCGATCATCACGTCGGTACCCGCAGCGCGTGCCGAATCGACCATGTGAAGCGTGACCGTGCTCTTGCCCCACATCTTCTGGCCGATCGCCTTGTGATGCGTGAGGACGATCGGGATGTGGGCCTGCCGGCCGATCTCGAGCGCTTCGCCGACGCCTTCGAACAGTCCAAGCCCCTCTTCGCGGAGGTGTGACGTGTAGATGCCGCCCGAGTCCGCGGCGACCTTCGAAAGGGCAACCACCTCGTCGGTCCTCGAATAGAAACCCGGGATGTAGCGAAGCCCGGTGCTGATTCCGAACGCGCCCTCGTGCATCGCCAGTCCCACCATCTGCGTCATGCGCGCAAGCTCGTCACTCGTCGGGGCACGATTGGCGGTCCCCATCACCTCGCGACGGATCGTGTTGTGGCCGGTGAGGTACGCGACGTTGATGCCCAGGCCAGCGCGATCGGCGGAGTCGAGGTAGGCGCCGAAGGGCCAGGGCCCGCCGCCATCGGGACCGCCTAACGCGAGCGTGACGCCCTGCATGGCCGCGCTCTTCGCGTCCGGCATGTTGAGCAGCGGATCGAGATGGGCATGCATGTCGATGAAGCCGGGGGCAAGCACGTGCCCTCGGGCATCGATCACCCGCAGCGCCGAATCGCGCGGAATCCGATCGGTGGAAACGCGGACGATTTGCCTCCCGGTGATCGCGACGTCGCCGGAGACTGCCGGCGAGCCCGAGCCATCGACGATCCGGGCGTTCGTGATGACGACGTCGTAAGGCGCGAGTGTTGGTAGCTTCGGCTTCGGTAACACCCCGGTGCGTGCGGCAATGACCCGGTCGAGGAGCGCGAAGTACTGCTGGTCGGACACGCTCGGGTAGTCAGGCGCTCGCGGGATCGTCTTGTGCGCGACGACCATGTCGAGCTTGGGGATGACCGTGATGTACTGGCCGATTGCCCCGAAGCCCGAGTACGCGCCTTCGTAGGGCCCCGTGTTCCACGGTCCGTCGAGGACCCACCAGAGGTACCCGTAGCCGGCGCGGCCGCGCCGGATGATCGATGGGTTGAGATGCGAGACCGGCGTGATGATGCCGGTGGACTTGGCGGCCCAGTCACGCGGAACGATCTGCTTCCCGTTCCAGTTGCCGTTGTGGAGCATGAGCAGCCCGATGCGCGCCATGTCGCGCGTCGTGAGAAAGATCGGGTACGCGGGGTGCACAGAGCGCGTCGAGTCGCCTTCCTTCTTCTGGAGGTCGCGGCGGAAATCCTGCATGCGGAGCGGGCGCGCGAGCTCTTCCTGGAGCGCGTCGTAGATGTTCCGCTTCGTCTCCTGCTCGAAGATGGTGCCGAGGACGTTGAAGTCCCAGTTGGAGTAGAGCTGGTAGGTGCCGTGCTTCTGCGAGCCGCGCGGCGGCGCTTCGGCCAGGAAGTCGCCGGCGTACGAGGCGATGTGGTAGACGCCCGACCGAGCGCCTAACAAGTCCTGGACGGTGGCTTCCTTCTCACGCGGGAGGAGGCCGCCGAGGTCGTCGATACCGAGCTGGGCGAGCGTTTTCGAGGTGTCGATGTGGCCGCGGGCGATCTCGATGCCGTACAGCATCGACAGGATGCTCTTGCGGACGGACGCCAGATAGCTCTGGGCGGTGAGGTCGCCGTAGGAGTAAACGATCCTGCCGTGCTCGACGACGACCATCGCGCTCGAGTTCATGCGCGAGATGAGCGCCTGGACGGAGTCGAGTCCGGCTTTGCGCCACCCGACTTTCGTGGGGTCGGCGACGCGTTGCCATGTGTCGCCGGGGAATGTGGCGGCGACGGGCTGGGCAGCGCTGGCGGCGGCACTCGACGTGGTTTGGGTCGAGCTCCACGCGGTACCGAGGACGACGGCAAGAATCAGGACGAGGCGGGCGGTGCGCAACGTGGTGCTCCGATTGGATGCTGGTCACGAACCTACCGTCGCGTCCCGAGGGGATCAAAGGGTCAGTGATTCAACGCGAAATCAAGGCGTCAGGAATCAAGGGGTCAGAATCAAGGGGTCAGAGCCCTTGATCGACGTCGATCAAGGGCTCTGACCCCTTGAACGCCTTTGAACGAATCGCCCCGCCAGGCATGGAATCGATGCGCGAATCGCCGACTGGTGGTGACAGATTCGCAATCGCGCGCACGGCCAACCCGGACGCGCGTACGTCACATGTCCGTCAACTGACGACCATCCCCAACACCGGCGATGCCACGACCGCCTCGGCTTGTGATTCCGGGAGTGCCACTGCACCTGATCCAGCGCGGCAACAATCGGACAGCAACTTTCCGCTCCCCATCGGACTGCAAGCGCTTTCGCGAGTTCCTCTACGAGGCGAGTCGGCGCTACCAGTGCGCGATCCATGCGTACGTGCTGATGACGAACCACGTTCACATCCTGACCACACCCAACGACGACGAAGGCCCATCCCGCATGGTGCAAGCACTCGGGAGCCGGTATGTGCACTACGTGAATTCGCGTTTTCCGCGGACGGGAACGTTATGGGAAGGTCGGTTTCGGTCGTCCCTTATCGACTCGGAACAGTACCTGCTTGCCTGTAGCCGGTACATAGAGCTCAATCCCGTTCGCGCGTGTATGACCGACGACCCAGCGCGGTACTTGTGGTCGAGCTACTTGCATAACGCGCATGGGGTACGCGATCCGCTGATCACTCCGCATTCTCTCTATTCCAGCTTGGGGCTCGAGCCGGCCGATCAGCAGGCAGCGTACCGCGCACTGTTTGAGAACGCACTGACGCCCGAGGCGCTGGCAGCAATTCGACATGCCGCCAACAGCGGCGACGTGCTCGGCGATGACGGTTTTCGCGAAAGGGTCGAGGCGTCGGTCCAACGCCCGTTGCCGCCGCGACGTCACGGCGGCGATCGTCGTAGCGACACCTTCCAGTCGTCGAACAGGAGCGGATGGAGCTCTGCTACCCCAAACTTTCAAGGGCTCTGACCCCTTGAACGCGTCCGATCAAGGGCTCTGACCCCTTGAACGGGATTTCACCAGAGACCGGATCTTCTCCACCACCGGCTGACTCGCGCCGCCATAGTTCGACATGACCACCGCGACGTACCCAGTGCCCTTGAAGATGTCCAGGTTCGAGCTGATTCCCGGGAACCCGCCGCTGTGCCCCACCACCTTCGTCTCCGGATCCACGCCGAACCCGTAGCCATACTCCCGCGAGTTGACTTCGGGCTTGGGCGTCGTCATGAGCTCGAACGTCGCCGGCGAGACCAGCTTCCCTGACTTCAACGCCTCCGCGAACCTAACGAGATCCTCCACCGTCGAATACCCGCCGCCCGCCGGCCCGCCGCGCATTACGTGCATGAAGATGTTGTTCCGGAACTGCTTCGTGCCGTCCTCCCGAAACTCGCGCTGATAGCCGACCGCGAGATTCCTGTTCACCCGGTCCAGCTCGTAGGCATCCGTGTTGACCATCCCCACCGGCTTATACAGGTGCTCGCGGACATAGTCGAAGTAGTCCTGCTTCGCCACCACCTCGATCACCTTGCCGAGCACCAGCATGCCGGTGTTGCTGTAGGACCAGCGGCTTCCGGGCTCGAACGCGAGTGAGTCGCCCTTGGCGAGCTGCATCATGTCGTCCACGGTGCGGAAGCGCGCCCGCGACGACCGTTCGAACTCGTCGTTGAAGTAGCTCCCAAGCCCCGACGTGTGCGTGAGCAGGTGTTTGATGCGGATCTTCTTCGCCGCGTCGGCACTCGGGAAGTCCGGAATGAACTTCGAGAGCGGATCGTCGTACGAGAGCTTCCCCTGCTCCACGAGCTGGGCGATCGTCACCGACGTGAACATCTTGTTCATCGAGCCAAGATTGAACTTCGTGTCGGGCTTGTTAGGCACGCCGAAGTCCTTGTTCGCCTCGCCGAAGGCGCCCGCGTACACCGTCTTCCCATCCTTCGCCAGGAGCACGGCCCCCGAGAACAGATCAGCCTTGGCGAGCGTCGTGACGTATCGCTCGACGGCCTCCGCCATCTCGGCGTCGCTCGACACGGCCGGCCCGGCCGCCGCCGCGCTCGGACGAGGTGGACGCTGACCGAGCCCGGCGATTCGATAGGGGGCGGAGGCCTCCACCTGCACCACGAGGGCCGCGAAGTCGCCGGTGAGCTTGCGCTTGAGGAGGGCCGTCGTGCGGCCGGGCGCTTCCTCCTGCACCTCGACCCAGTCGAACCCGCCCGATTGCTCTCGCTGGCCCATGAAGAAATCGACGTGGGCCGGCATCGGCAGCGAACGCATTCGCCCGGCGAACGCCGAATCCACGTAGGCGCGTATCGCCGAGGGCGTGGCGGTGTTGATGAGCGCGACGACTTCTCGCGCCCGCTTGGTGGCCGGGGATGGGGCCTGGCGTGGGCTCGTGGCGAGGATGCCCGCAACGACGGCGGCGGAGACGAGCACGTGGCGCGGAATCATGTCCACTCGGTCCGTTCAAAGGGGTCAGAGTCGTTTTAAAACGTTAACGCTCGTGCGGCTAATTGGTTTCAAACGACTCTGACCCCTTTTGAACCCTTTTGATGCGGCGCGCCGCTCGAAACTTCAGGGCCGGAGGGTCACTCCGAGCGAGAGCGTCGTGCGCTGGAAGCCGGCGGAGCCCGCGAGGTTGGAGTTCGACCACCCGCCGTCCAGCCGAACGCCCCAGTGCGAGGTCACGTCGCGCTCCACTGACGCGCGGCCCATCCCGAGAGCCTGCCACTTGCCGTCAGTCTCGCGCAGCGCCCCGCCGCGAGCGTACGCAGACAGATACCACACCGACGCGACGCGCTTGTAGACGTTCACGGCCGGACCGGTCTCGACGTACTCCTTCGGGGAGAAGAACCGGAACTCGAACGGCTCGTCGTAGCGCTGGTAGGTGGTGGGCCACTCGAGCGTGAAGATCGGTACGCCTTCGAACGACCACCGGGGCGTGGCGCGCAGCCGCAGCCGCGTGTTGCCCTCGGACCAGCGCGTCGCGTCGGCCGAGACTGCGAGGGACAGGCCGGACGTCAGGCGCTCCGTGATCCCGACGCTCCCGAACGTACCGATGAGCTGGTGCTGGATGGCGGCCACGTTGTCGCTAATGACGACACGCGCCGCCGCGAAATCCATCCGATGACGATCGCCCGGCAGCCACGCGACGTTCACCTCGCCGTCCCATGGCGCGAAGCCGGTGTCGTCGTACGAGCGCAGCCCCGCCCGCGCCGACAGCGCGACCGCGCGGGCTGGCCGAAGGTCGAACGCCGTCTCGACCTCCCGCGATCGCAGCTCGGCGCCGTCGCCGCGCAATTCGGCAGCCCGCCCCGCCACGCGCACCATGCCTAACGCCAGAGGCGCCGCCGCGCTGGCGAGCTCAGCGGACCGATAGGACGTGCCGTCGTGATCGCGAAAGCCACGCGCGCCGAGTGTGAACGACGTCCGCGCCCGCTCCTCCCAGCCGCGCGCCAGACGGTCCATCGACGCGGAGCCGCGGCCGGCCGCTCGCTCGGCGTGCACGAGGTCGACCGCCGTGCCTAACGCACCAAGGTCCGCCAGCGCCATGACCCGCGCTTCCACGAGCGACCGATCGTGGGAGCCGGTCGCGATCATCGAATCGGCGAGGGCGAGCGCCGCGCGTGGCCGACCCTGCGCGAGCCGCACGTACGCGAGCCCGATCGCCGCCTGCTCGCGATCGGCGTCGCTCCCGTCGGCCTGAATGGCCCGATATCGTCGCTCGGACGCGGCGAAATGATTGCCCCAGCGCAATACGCGAGCGGCGCCGAGCCGCGCGGCTCCGCGCTCGTACACACAGTGAGCCGCGACGCTGTCGTACGCGGCGAGCGCGCCATCCAGCTCGTTGGCCCACGAGAGCGCCAGCCCGAGGTCGAGCTGCGTCTCGCACGCGCGCGGGTAGACCGCCAGGTAGTCCGTGAACAGT
>JBKOYV010000191.1:0-8498 GCA_046725585.1 Gemmatimonadota bacterium
GGCGTACATGAGCCCCGAGCAGACGGCGGGTACCACGAATCTCGACGGCCGCAGCGACATCTATTCGCTGGGCTGTGTGCTCTACGAGATGCTCACCGGCATGCGGCCTTTCGCCGGCGGACACGAAGAGACGCAGCGCACGCGTCGAGCGGTGCTGCCGGAATCGGCGCGGCGACGTCGGAGGGAGGTCCCGCGCTGGCTCGACGACGTTGTGACGAAAGCGCTCGCCTCGCAGCCAGAAGGCCGGTACGCGACCGCTGCCGAGCTCCGGCAGGCACTGCTCGATGAAACCGCGCGCCGCCGAGCATGGCCCCTCGCCGGAGTGCGATTCATTCTTTCCCTCGTGCGGAGATCGGCAGCGGCGCGGCGAGGTCGGTAGCAGACCCTGAAGCGCAGCGCTTCGCGCCTAACGCATACGAGAAAAGCCGCGCGATCGCCGGCCACTATCCCTGGTTGTGACAGAGGGCTTCGGCAAGTCGGCCTTGGCGAAGCCGGGTGCGCGACTACAGAATACTCGCGACCCCCTTACCGGAGCCCCTCATGGTTTCCCTCCTGACGCGCCGAACCGCGAGCGGTATCGCGCTGCTGATCGCGGCCGCCACGGCCGACGCGCAGAGCAAACGCCCCATGACCATCATGGACATTATGGACCTGAAGACCGTGGGCGGCGTTTCGCTGTCGCCCGACGGGTCGAAGGTCGCCTACACCGTGAGCGGTTGGGAGCACCCCAGCGCGCGTCCGGCCACGGATTCCGCGAAGCCGGATACGGCGAAGGGCGACAAGCATGAGATGCGGTCGCACATCTGGATGGTTCCGGCCGCCGGCGGCACGCCGCGCCAGCTCACGTTCAGCGAGCGCGGCGAGAACGCCCCACAATGGTCGCCCGACGGACGCTCGCTCGCTTTTCTCTCGTCGCGCGGCAGCGGCACGGATGCCAAGACCCAGATCTGGATCCTGCCGATGGACGGCGGCGAAGCGTATCAGCTCACGACGTCGAAGGAGAACGTGACGGGCTTCGAGTGGGCGAAGGACGGCTCGCGCATCGCATTCCTCGCGGTGGACACGCTCCCTAAGACCGACGAGGCCAAGACCGCTCGACGCGATGACCCGCAGGTGTTCGAGGACAACTTCCGCCTCTCACACGCGTGGGTGATCGACGTCGCTACGAAGCGCGCCACCGAGGTCGCCCATGGCAATCTCACCGTGAGCGGCGCGCCGAGCTGGTCGCCTGATGGAACGCGCCTCGCGTTCCAGGCAGCGCCGACGACGATGCTCCGCGATACGCGCTCGGACATCTACGTCGTCACCATCGCCGACAAGTCGCTGACGAAGATCACGACGAAGTCGGAGGCGGGGTCGCCGCCGGCGTGGTCGCCGGACGGAAAGAGGATTGCGTTCACGGTGCTTCCCCAGAGCCACACGGCTCGCCCGGACAGCATCATGGACCGGGAGATCGGTAACGACCATCTCATGCTTTATGACGTCGCAACCGGCAAAGCGAAGGACACCTACGATGCAAAGGTGGACATCTCGGCCGGCAATCCGCGCTGGACGCCTGACGGTTCGCGTGTGTTGTTGACGACGGGCGAGCGCGCGTGGTCCGCGCTGTACGCGTACGACGTCGCGTCCAACAAGCTGAATCGCCTCGTGGGCAAGGTGCTGATCGGCAATCCGTCGCTGTCGCGCGACGGGCGCCTCGCCGCGTACACGTTAGGCGCGTCGGAAGCGCCAGCGGAGGTTCACGTCAGCGATCTGACGTTCGCGGCGCCGCGGAAGCTGACCGATGTGAACCCTCAGGTCCGCAATATCGCGTTAGGCGAGACGGAAGTGATCACGTGGAAGAGCGCGGACGGGACGCCGGTGGAAGGCATCCTGCTCAAGCCCGTGGGCTATCAGGCCGGACGAAAGTACCCGTTGCTCGTCGAGGCGCATGGCGGCCCCACCGGCGCCACGAGCGCCGGCTTCAAGGCCAACTGGGGATCGCCGGGACAGGTATGGGCAGGGCAGGGGTGGGCGGTGTTATACCCGAACCCTCGCGGCTCGACGAACTACGGCGAGAAGTTCACGCGCGCGAACATCATGGATTGGGGCGGCGGCGACTACCGCGACATCATGACCGGCGTCGATGACGTGATCAAGCGCGGCATCGCCGACTCGTCGAAGATGGCGTTCGAGGGGTGGAGCTACGGCGGCTACATGACGGCGTGGGTCGTGAGCCAGACGAGCCGGTTCAAGGCGGCGCGTATGGGTGCCGGCCTGTCGGACCTGCAGAGCATGTATGGCACGACGGACATCCCGGGCTACATCGGCACGTTCTTCAGCGGCATTCCGACACAGAAGACGCTCGACTTTTATCGCGCGCGCTCGGCGATCACGTTCGTCGACAACGTGACGACGCCGCTCCTGATTCAGCATGGTGGAAGCGATCAGCGCGTGCCAGTCGGTCAGGCGATGGAGTTTTACCGCGCGCTCAAGGATCGCGGAAAGACCGTCCAGCTGGTCTTCTACCCACGCGAAGGGCATGGCCTCTCGGAGTACTACCACCAGATCGACAAGATGCAGCGCGAGCTGGACTGGATCACGAAGTACACGTTAGGCCCGCAGCGTGTGATTCCGTAACCCGACGGGAAGAGAATGGTGGGAGGTGTTGCTAGCAGGCTGTTCCCGCCTGCTAGCAACACCTGGCAATCACTCCACTAGCTGCGGGCAATTGCGATTCGCATGTACGCCCCGCGCTCGACTCTCGCTTTCGCCTGCGCGAATCGATCCTTCCAGTCTGTCATACCGGAATCTTCGCGGACGATAAAGCCGACAGATCGCAGGTCGGCAGCCATCTCCTCGCGTGTCCAGGCGCTGATCTGTGGCTCGCCGATCAACCGGAACAACAGGCGCGCAACGAGTCGTCGATGCGCCGTGTGGTAGTTCACGATCAACGTCGAGCCGGGCGCGCTTCTGCGGCCGACATCGGCGAGCGTCGCGCGCATCGCGTCGCGAGTGAGGTACATGACGACGCCTTCCCAGATCCAGCAGGTTGGCGCGGAGCGGTCGTGCCCAGCGTGTTCGAGGACCGAGTCGAGCGACTCCCGTTCGAAATCGATCGAGACGAAGCTGACAATTCCCTTTGCCGCCGGCAGCACTGCCACGTGCGCGCGCTTGTCGTTCTGCGTCGCGGGATGATCGACCTCGAAGACGTTCACACCGGCGAGTTCTGGCATACGCCACGCGCGCCCGTCGTAACCGGCGCCGAGGATGACGAGCTGCGTGGCGCCACCGGCGACTGCGTCGCGGACAGCGCTGTCGATGGCCGCGGTACGAAGGGCGATCATGTCGGCCATCACGCGAGCCGCTTCGAGCCCCATGCTGCGTTTTCCGTCTCGAGCCGCGTGCTCGGTCTTGGCGAGACTCCGTTTTCCCTTCTCGTTGAGAAAAACGCGCGCGGTCGGGTCGTGGAAGTCGGGGACGTGCGACAGCCCGGCGTCGGCGAAGGCGCGGCCGAGGGCGACGAAGTGAGCGGTGCGGCTCGGGCGTTCAGCCTTCACGATTCGGGCGCATTCTGCCTCGTGACTCGGCGCGTTGTGACGTCATGACGGTAGCGTTCGGCTTCCGGCGCCGTCCAGTCCCTTGCGGCGCGACGTACCGAAACTCGATGACGAAGACGCGCCGCCCTGCGCCATGCTTTGCGACCTTCAGCAGATCGGCGAGGCCCGCAAAGCCGCACTGACGCGCAAGCTCGGGCGTGATCTCGCTGAGCGGGACTTCGAAGATCTTCGTAACGATGATCGCGCCGGGCGGGAGCGCATATCGACCACCGACCTTCACATGTGGTCGTTGCCACAACCGAACTGTGGTCGTGATCTCACCGCGCCGAATGCGATCTCGAAGCGCTCGGATGAACTGCACGTCTCCAGACCCAACGCGATAGTAAAGGGTGGAGTCCAACCAGCCCTGTGAAGCCGCGTGACTTGTAAACGTACGATACCCACCGACGCGCTCGCGAACTCGAGAAGGCCGGCCGGCGTGCGGCGGGAGCTATTCAGAGCATGTTACAGGTCAGTCCGGTCCACCGGTCGAGCTGACAATTCTCACGTCGTGGATTCCGTGATTTCCGCCGACGGGATCGCAGGCTTCCCGACGTTGCTGAAGTCATCGTGAGGTAGCCAAAAGAACAGCTCATGTCACGGTTGCCTCCGGCTCTGTGACCGAGGAAAGAAGGGCTGAGTGATGTCGGAGATGGTGACCGGCAGTGTGTATCAGTGGCGGCGAGCTTGCGGCCGCCTAACGCCTCTCGGACGGGCTACGGCCCGCCTCTCCTCGAGCGCGGGCGCAGCACAGTCTCGTCGTGTAGGCTCGGCAACTCGCCGGGCTGCTCGATAATGTATTGCGCCACGCCGTTGGCGGCGGAGGCAACCGCCTCCCGGACGATGCCCCAGCTCTGCCCCACGGCCACGGTGTCTCCGAGACCGTAGCGGAAGCGCGCAGCCACTTCGGAAGGGCTAAGCGGCCGGCGGGTATCGCGGAAACGGGCGATCGCTCCCGAGCTGCTGAGCACGAAGACGGAGTCGACGAAGTCGACGCGGAACGGGCCGATCCCGTGCACCTGGATAACCGTCATCCCCTCCGACCATGCAAAGTGCGCGTGCCCTCGGGGGACGAGGGCGTAATCGCCCACGGCGAGAGGCTGTAGGTGGGCGCGATCGAAGCGCTCGCCGGCGACGAGGAACCAGGTACCTTGGACGACAACGACGTGCTCATCCTCCGGGTGGGTGTGCGGAAGGACGATCTGATTGTCGAAGTTCCAAATCCGAATGCCGTAAGGCGCCCCCGGCACGTTGGGGTCGCCGGAGACCCGCGTGACCAGCTGTCCGTCCCGCCAGATCGGCACGATGCGCGTGGTCGCGGAGTCACGCTGTGCCAGTAGGGTCGCCGGGCTCGCAAGGAGGGCGGTGGTGAGCCAGCGACCGCGCAGAAAGGTCCGGAACATTGTCACCTCCAGCACCCGCCTAACGCCCGATTTCAGCTGCAACGCACGTTAGGCGGCGCTGGTCGGAGTCAGAGGGATAAGTACGGCGTAAAGATGCGGACGGGCCCGCCTTCGAGGGCTTTCCTCAGCTTGGCGCTTGGCGTGCCGAGAACCTCGCCCTCAGCGGAGCAGACTCGAAAGAGCGCGCTCCCCGTCTCGCCGAGATTGGCGAGATGCTCCAGTAGCGCCTCCGAGTCTCGGTATCGTTCGTGTACTATGCACTCCGATGCGTCTTCGTTGAAGAACACGTCGTACTGCAGCGTGCCGGTATCTTTATTCCGAGTGATGGCCATGCACTCCATTTGGAGCGCCTTGAACTCCTCAAGCTTGCCTGGGTGAATCCGAAGCCTCGCGATGCCTTCGATTCCGCTCATTGGACTCCGTCGCGATAGTTGAATGACCGTGGACTGGCGGTAGGCACGCCACCTAACGCCAGAGTTCAGCTGCGGAGCGGCGGGGCTGGTGCTCGGCTGCCGGCGCGCAGGGTTGCGCCGCTCCGTCAGCAGCAACGATTCGTTAGGCGGCGGTCCGGCGGCGACGGACTTTGAACGTCACCTCGGCGCGGCCTGGGAGAGCAGTGCATGAGCGTCTCAATGCTGAACCGGTCGATCTTCCCTTGCACCAGGTGCGAGATCCGGGGCCACGTCACCCTGAGCGCCGGCGCGGCTTCCGCCAGCGTCCACCGGCGCTCGGCGATCAAGTCGCCGAGCGCGCGGGCGGGTCGAGTCAGAGCGATGTGAAGAGCGCGCGGTCCACCTTCTTAGGATCGCCGATCACCACGAAGCGCGCGTTCTTGAGGTAGCGGATCGCCACGCGTTGGACGTCCGCCGGGGTCACCCCGCGCAGGCGGTTGGTGAACGTCAGCGCGTTGCGCCACCCACCGCCAGTGAGCTGCGAGTGCCCCAGCTGTTGCGCCTGACCCATGTTTGTTTCCTGTCCTACCCAGTAGTCGGTGGCGAAGACGTTCAGCGTCTCCTGAAGCCGGTCAGTAGGCACTGGCTCGCGCTGCAGCCGCCGTACCTCCGCGAGCATGACTTTGAGCGTCGTGTCCGGCTCGACGGCGGTCACGTAGAGGTTGCCCCGGCCCACGTAGCCCGCGCTGTGTCCGGCGCCGACGGCGTACGTGAGGTTCCGTTTGGTGCGCACCTCCTCGAACAGCCGCTCGCTGAGCATGCGGGTCGCGAGCTGCAGCGCCGGGTAGTCAGGGCTCGCGCGGTCGGCGCCGACGAAGATGCCCATGATGTAGTTCGTCGGAAGCTGGCGCTCGACGACCGCCACGCCGGGCCTCGCCGCTGCGAGCGGAGGGACGCGCGGGGCGGCGGCGCCGGTCGCCGGCAGCCCGCCGAACGCGGCGCTCACCCGGCGCTCGAGGTCCTCCCGGGTCACGTTCCCGACGACGACGAGGAGGAGATTCGCCTTCGTCATTCGCCGCTTGTGCCAGGCCACCAGGTCGCCGCGCGTCAGCTTCTCGACCGACGTCGGCGTCCCGCGCGCGTCCACGGCGTACGGATGGCCGGCGTAGAACACGCTGTCGCCGACCAGGTTGAGGTAGCTGTCCGGGTCGTCCGTACGCTGCTTCAGGCCGAACACGAGCTGCGCGCGCGCTTGCTCGACCTCGGCCGCCGGGAACGTCGGGTGGAGCACGGCCTGCGTGAACAGGTCCCACGCCTCGTCCCAGTGCTGACGCACTGCCTGCAGAGTCGCGACCGAGTAGTCGTTGGTCGCCTCGCCGCCGATATCCGTGCCCGTCGCGGTGGCCCGCGCGGTGAACTCGTCCTTGCTGTACTTCTCCGTGCCGCGCGTGACGGTGGAAAGGAGGAGCTGCTCGATCCCCGCGGTCCGCGGCGTCAGCGCCGCCGCCCCGCCTTTGAGATACAGCCGGGCGGCGACGACGTCATTTGCGGTGATCGGCTTGTGGATGACGCGGACGCCGGCCACGGTGAAGTCCTCGATGGGCGGCGGCGTCTGCGCCCCTGACGGCGTCGCGAGGACGAAGAGCGTCGCGAGCCGCGCGGCGCTCGCACGTCGGCGCGCCAGAACGTTGAGCATCATTGTACCACCGGTTTGGGCAGGAGCATGTCCGGCGTTAGGCCGAGCTTCTTGCGGTCCTCCGGGTTGATGAGGACTCCCACGACGTACGGCTTCCTCTCGATGTATTTGCTGACGTAGCGCGCAAGGTCGCCTCGCGTGACGCGCTGCATGTTCGGGACGTAGTTGCGGTAGTAGTCGAGCCCCGCGACCGCCCACCAGAAGCCCACGGTGTGCGCCCACTGCGACGCCTGCTCGCGCTCGTAGAGGGCGCGGATCCCGAGCTCCTTCTGTGCGTCCTCGAGCTCCTGCTGCGAGACGTAGCTGGAGTCGGCCATCTTCGCGACCTCCTCCAGCACCGTGCGCTGCGTGACGAGCAGCTTGTCGGGCGTGGTTTGCACGACGACGTTGATCGGCCCGACGTGGGCGAGGGTGTAGTAGCCGATCCCCGCGTTGACGGCGAGCCCGCTGTCGACGAGCCGCTTCTGGAACGCGCTGCGCCGTTTCGCGAGGATCGTCGAGAGCACGTCGGCCGCGAACGTTGCCGCGGGGTCGCGCGTCACGCTCGGCCCCTGCCACGAGAACGCGAGTGTCGTCCCCTGCACTGGCTGCTCGACGACGACCGCCTGCGTCTTCGTCAGCGGCGGCGGGTCGGGCGCCGGTGTGGCGAACGGGTCCTCCCCGCGCGGCCAGTCGCCGAAGACCTCGGCCGCAATTGCGAACCCGCGTGCGGGGGTCAAGTCGCCGGCGACGATGAGCGCCGAGTTGTTAGGCACGTAGTAGCGCTGCTGGATGGTCCGCATCTTCTCCTGCGGCGTCCCGAGGATGACCTCGCGGTTCCCGATGACGCTCTTGCGCGAGTAGTAGGCGGGACTCCAGAGCAGCGTGTCGGTGCCGCGGAAGAGGTGGAAGTACGGGTTGGCCTCGTTGCGGTCGAACTCTCCGATGACGACCGGGCGCTCGCGGACGAGCTCCTCCTGCTGGAAGAGCGGGTAGCGGATGGCGTCCTCCATGAACTCGAGCGCTGGGCGCAGGCTGTCGAGGCCGACGGTAACGAAGTAGTTCACTCGCTCCTCGGAGGTCGTCCCATTCCAGCTCGCGCCGAGCTGCCGCAGCCGCTGGAGGTACTTCTCCTGCGACGGGATGGTGCGGTTCGCCTTGAAGAACATGTGCTCGTACAGGTGCGACAGCCCGGCGTAGTCGGGTGGCTCGGTGAACGCGCCGTTCTTCACGTCCAGCTCGACGCTCACGAGCGGGACGGCGTGGTTCTCGATGACGATGACTTGGAGTCCGTTCGCGAGGGTGGTATCGCGAATGGGAGGGTTGCCCTGGGCATTTGCCGGCGCGGGCGCAGCAAGGAGCGCGAGGAGGAGCGCGAAACCAGCGCGCAGCATGCGAGAGCCTTCGTCAGACTGAGCAGGATGGCCGCCAGGTAGCTGAGGAGCATGCC
>JBKOYV010000106.1:0-19185 GCA_046725585.1 Gemmatimonadota bacterium
GCGTGGGAGAGATCGTGCTCTCCGCGCCGCAGCTCATGCTCGGGTACTGGCAGCGGCCGGAAGAAAGCAGAGCGATGCTGCGCACGAACGACCTCGGTCAGCGCTCGCTCTATACGGGCGACCTCGGGTACCTCGACGAGGACGGCTACCTGTTCATCGTCGACCGCAAGAAGGACCTCATCAAGACGAGCGGCTACCAGGTCTGGCCGCGCGAGATCGAGGAGGTGCTCTCGGCACACCCGACCGTCGCCGAGGTCGGCGTCGTTGGCGTGCCGGACAAGATGAGGGGCGAGACGGTGAAGGCGTTTGTCGTCTTCCGGCCGGGCATGTCCGCCACCGAGGCCGAGCTCAAGGCGTTCTGCCGCGAGCGGCTCGCACCCTACAAGGTGCCGTCAGAGTTCGAGGTGGTGGCCGAGCTGCCGAAGAGCCACGTCGGGAAGGTGCTGCGGCGCGCGCTCAAGCAGTAAGCGAAATCATCGCTCGCTTCCCGCTCGTGCGCGCGCGCCGCGCAGCTGATTCAGGAGCTCCTGCACGGCGCGCTCGAGCTGTACGTCGCGGCCGGTATAGCTCTCCCCCATCGGCCGATCTACCGGGATGTCCACCTTTCGTGACGTCCGCTCGAGCGCCGCGTTGTCGAGCTGCGCGTTCCGCATGAACGGAAGTCGGACGACTGTCCCGTCGACCATCGTGCCGCCGCCCGTGTACACGTCCCACTGCGCCGTCGGCTCGCCGACGACCGTCCCGAGCTTCATGGTGCGATAGCCCTCGGTGAAGTTCTCGCCGTCCGAGAGCGTCGCCTGGCTCGTGATCAGGATCGTCGGCTTCTCGAGCGCGCGCTGGCCTAGCACCGGCCGCCCAGGCACCGACGGAACGCCGCGCCGCACCATGTTCACGTACGGCGCCCGCGACAGCACATCGAGCGCGTAGCCGTTTACAAAGCCGCCATTGTTATTCCGCACATCGAACACCACGGCGTCCTTCTCGTGCATCTCCGAGTCGAGGTCGAGGTTGAGCTGCGCGAGCGCTCCGCCGCCCATGTCGAGCATGTGGACGTAGCCGAGTCGGCCGTTACTGAGTTTCGCCACCATCGCGCGCCGCGCCTCGATCCACGCGCGGTAGAGCATCTGCTTCTCGAACGCCGTGTTCCGCGGCCTGATCGCCACGTCGCGCTTCCCCGCGCCCGCGGCGTCCGACGCCACGCTCAGCACGACGCGCTTGCCCACCTTGTAGGCGAGCACGGAGTCGAGTGACACGTTAGGCCCGATCGCCACTCCGTCCACCACCAGCACGTAGTCGCCCGGCTTGATGCTCTCGGTCAGCGCCGCGGCCGCATTCGGGATCACAGCGGTCACGCGTAGCTGTCCGCGCTGCTCGTACGCTGCGCGGTCGAACTCGAGACCGAGCTTGCCCGTCTGCGCCGTCGGCAGGTTCGGCGCCGGCGGGGCGGAGATTCCCATGTGCGACGCATTCATCTCGCCGATCAGGAGACTCAACACGCGACGCATCTCGTCAGGCGTCTTCGCTCCCGCGATCCGTGGCGCATATGCTGTGTGCACCGCCGACCAGTCCGCGCCGTGGAACTCCGGGTCGTAGAAGTTGTCGTTCAGGTACTCCCACGCCTGATGGAAGACATCCCACTTCTCGCGCGCGAAGTCCACGTCGAGCTCGGCCCGCACCGCCACCTGCCTGACGTTCTTGTTCTCCAGCACCACGTTCACGATCCGGCCCTGCTCGAGGAACCAGATGCTCTTCCCGTCCGGCGCGAACTGCAGCGAGCCCTTGTTGCCCGGCGTCGTCGTGATCTGACGGGTGACCGCGGGATCCGTCGCGAACTCGTCGAACGCGTAGGCGAAGATGTTCGTCTGACCCGCAACGTTCGACGTGACCACGACCTGCTTGCCGTCGGAGCTCAAAGCCTGCACGCCGACGTCCACGCCCACCGGCACGAGGCTCAGACGCGTCCGAATGCCGTCGAAGACGATGCGAACGTTCTTTACGTCAGCCTTCGCGTCTGCGCGACCGCGGGCCGAGGAGTCTGGCCGGACCGAGTCCGTCTGCGGGCGCGTCGGTGCCGGCGATGGCGGCGTCGTCCGACCCGGCGTCTCGTCGCGGAACAGCGCCGTGAACTGGTCCTCGCGGAACTTCGGCGAGAAGGGAAGCAGATCGACGCGCGCGACGCTGCCCGGCTCCGTTCGCATGCCGGTGTCGAGAAGGAGGAAGCCTCCGTCGCCACTCCACGAGAGGCTCGTCGCGCGTGTGTTCGAGAGCCAGCTCACCTGGCGGGCGTCACCGCCGGCCGCGGGCACGACGTACGCGTTCATGAAGAGCTTCGTGCCACCCGACAGGTAGGCGATCCATCGCCCGTCCGGCGACCATGCGATCGGACGCTCGAGGAAGAATGGCGGTCGGCCGAATACGCCCTGCGCCAGCACCCGAACCTGCTTGGTGTCCACCGACACGACGCACAGCTCTTTCCCGTCGCGTAGAAAGGCGACCTGTTTGCCATCGGGGGAGAAGCGCGGCGACACGCTGTGCACGCGCCCCTGCGTGAGCGGAGTCTCCTTGTTCGTCGCGAAGTCGTAGAGGTAGAGATTCCACGCGCCGTCGCGATTCGCGGTATACACGAGCCGCCGGCTGTCGCTCGACCACGCCGGCTGCGCTTCAGCTGCCGTCGTCTGCGTGATGCGTGTCGCGTCGCCACCATCGGCCGCGCTCGCGGCGAAGACTTCGCCGTGCGCCGTGAAGGCGAGCTTCTTTCCATCCGGAGAGACCGCGAGGTCGGCGAACCCCTGCGTCAACGTCAGGTGCTCCGTGCCGCCGCCAATCGCGGCACCGCGCACGGTGATCGGCACCTCCTTCGCCGAACGGCTCGCGACGTCGAACGTCCAGACGCCGAAGTCGCGCTCGAAGGCGATCGTGTTGCCGTTCGCGGTCATCGTCGGCCACATGACGCGTCCGTCGCGGAACGACGTCAGCGATTGCGCATCGCCCTTTGCCGGCTTCACCCAGAGGTTCTGCGCGCCGGAGCGATCGGACACGAAGTACAGCGACGTACCGTCCGAGCCCCACATGGGCCACTGCTGCTTGGCGCCGCGCTGCGTGAGCTGCTCGTAGCGCGGTGCCGCGGAGCCGTCACCGCGGAGGACCCAGAGCTCACTCTCGTCCAGATGCGAGCGTCCCTTGCGCCACCACTGTGAGAGGCCAAAGCCACGGGCGACGATCGCGAGCGCATCGCCGTTAGGCGCCGGCGCGGCCATGAACTCGCTGGCGTACCGGTCGCCGGCGACCACCATCGGCGTCCCACCGTCGCTCCGGACTCGAAGGACATCGCTCATGCCGGCGATGTCGTGCGTCCCGATGGTGAAGTAGACCCACCGCCCATCCTTCGACCACCCATCCAGCTGCTCGGCGCCGTCGTCGAAGGTGAGACGGCGGAGCGAGCCGTCGGCGAGCGTGAGGATCCAGATGTCGGGGCTCCCGGCGCGGTTCGACATGAATGCGAGCCGCGTCCCATCGGGCGAGTACATGGGGCGCGACTCGGTGGCCGGATGCGCCACCAGGAGACGCGCTTCTCCGCCGCGCGCCGGCACGACCCAGATGTCGCCCGCGTGCACGAACGCGATCTCGTCCCCGTTAGGCGAGATCCCCGGCTCGGCGAACGAGAGCCTGGGCGGCGCGGTGGGACGCGTTGGCTCGGAAGACTGAGCGCTCGCGGAACCAGCGAGCGCGAGGGCGATGGCGGCGAGCCGGAACGGGATGCGACGCATGGCGGGAAGGCGTTCGAGTGTGTCTGATG
The DNA here is from genome assembly GCA_046725585.1 of Gemmatimonadota bacterium. GTDB lineage: Bacteria > Gemmatimonadota > Gemmatimonadetes > Gemmatimonadales > Gemmatimonadaceae > JAJKIV01. Next base: position 3,797 of record JBKOYV010000106.1, read on the forward strand.
GACCCACGCTGCTGAGGGTCGCCCATCGTCTCGATGGAAAGCCCTAAGCGGAGATGATGCGTCCCGATTCGGATCGGCGAAACCTCCTCCCGCTTGACGCCTCCCGCGCGCCACTGGTCGTTTCCCCGCGTCGCGCCTACGTTAGAGCGCCCCGCAGAGGCTTCTTGCGACCGTCGGGTATCCGGATCCTCTCGCCCGAGCTCGCCGCGGGCGTCTCGGCGGAGCGGTTCGAGCTTGACGCCGACGTTCAGCTCACGTTAGGTAGGAACGGCCATGGCCAGAGTAACGGTTCGCTACTGTGCGTTCTGAGTCTCGGGCATTCATGCCGTCCGTGTGGCGGCACGCATGCGTCGGGAGCTCGGGATCGAGGTGGAAACGATCCGCGGACACTACGGCGAGTACACGGTGCTCGTAGATGGCGAAACGGTGGTCGACGGAGGGCCCCTCGTCGTCCTCGGCTTGATGCCGTCAGCACGGACGGTCGTCGAGAAAGTTCGGAAGCGGCTTGGGGACCCAAGCGCTTGACGTCGCCCTTGGCCGCGGTGCATGGTTGCGCCAGGCGCGCCGTCGGAAACTGACCGAGTCTCACGAGGGCAATTCACCGTTCGTGCACGCCGCAGGCACTCCTTCCCCGGAGGTCGCGAGCATGACTACGACGGTCAAGACACGGATCAGTGTCACTGTGAACGGCGCCGCGCACGAGCACGAGATCGAGCCGCGGCTTCTGCTCGTGCACTACCTCCGCGACGTGCTCGGGCTCACCGGCACGCACGTCGGGTGCGACACCAGCCAGTGCGGCGCGTGCACCGTTCACCTCGATGGTCGCCCGGTGAAGTCGTGCACCGTGCTCGCGGCGTCGGCCGACGGCAGCACCGTCACCACGATCGAAGGGCTCCGGCCGTACGGCCAGCTGCACCCACTCCAGGAAGCGTTCTGGCAGGAGCACGGGCTTCAGTGCGGGTTCTGCACGCCCGGAATCATCATGACGGCGGCTGGCCTGCTGCGCGACAACCCGACGGCGTCGGCCGAGGAGATCCGGGACGGACTCGGCGGCAACCTGTGTCGCTGCACCGGCTACCACAACATCGTCAGGGCCGTTCAGTCGGTGGTCTGGCAGATGGCCCACACGACCGAGATGCCGGCGCTGGTGACGGGCGACGTCATCCCACCGGAGTCGCTGCCTGGCGGCATTCTGTCCTCACCGACCGGCGCCGAGATCGCGGTGCCGAAAACCCCGACGCGCTGAGGAGCCTTGGCCCATGGCGACGATCACCAAGCCGGCAACCGGCGAGTACGCGACCCCGAACGTACCGGCAACAGGCGAGTCGGAACGAGCAATAGGCGCCCGCGTGCGCCGCAAGGAAGACCCGCGCTTCCTCACGGGACGTGGCCTGTACACCGATGATGTCAAACTCGCGGGCACCGTCCACGCGGCGTTCGTCCGCAGCCCACACGCCCACGCGCGCATCCACGGCATCGACCTCGACGCCGCCCGCGCGCATCCGGGCGTCGTCGCGGTCTACACCGGAAAGGACCTGGCCGAAAATGGCGTGAAGGGGATTCCCGTCGGCTGGCTCCTGCCGGGGTTGAAACCCAGCAACCATCACGCGATCGCCGTCGACCGCGTGCGGTACGTCGGTGAAGCCGTCGCCGTCATCGTCGCCGACTCGCCCTACTCGGCGCGAGATGCGGCCGAGCTCGTGCAGGTCGACTACGAGCCGCTCCCCGCGGTTGCCGACACCGAGCAGGCGCTCGCCGCCGCCTCCCCGATCGTGCGCGATGACGCCACCGACAACGTGTGCTTCCGCTGGCAGATCGGCGACGACGACGCCACGAGCGCGGCGTTCGCCGGCGCAGCGACCGTCGTTAGGCAGCGGCTCGTGAACCAGCGGCTCATTCCGGTCGCCATCGAGCCGCGTGCCTCGCTGGCCACATACGTCCGCGCGACCGACGAGCTGACGCTGTGGGTCACGTCGCAGAACCCGCACGTCCACCGGCTGATCATGGGCGCGTTCGTGCTCGGACTGCCAGAGCACAAGTTCCGCGTCATCTCGCCGGACGTCGGCGGCGGCTTCGGGTCGAAGATCTTCGTCTACACCGAGGAAGTCGTCGTCGCGTGGCTCGCGCGAACGCTCGAGCGCCCGGTGAAGTGGACGGCCGAGCGCCGCGAGAGCTTCATGACGGATTCGCACGGGCGCGATCACGTCACCGATGCGGAGATGGCGTTCGACGCGAACGGACGCATCGTCGGACTGCGGGTGAACACGATAGCGAACCTTGGCGCACACCTGACGCTGTTCGCCCCCGCAATCCCGACGTACCTCTACGGAACCCTGCTCTCCGGCCAGTACCGTATCCCGGCCATCCATGCGCAGGTGACTGCGGTATTCACGCATACGACGCCGGTCGATGCATATCGCGGCGCTGGCCGCCCGGAAGCGTGCTACCTGCTCGAGCGTATGATGGACCTCGCTGCGCGCCAGCTCCGCGTGGACCCTGCCGAGCTGCGGCGGCGGAACTTCATCCGGCCGGAACAGTTCCCGTACCTGACGCCCGTGGCGCTCCAGTACGACAGCGGCAACTACGAGCCGGCGCTCGACCGTGCGCTCGCTATGGTCGACTACCCGAACTTCCGCATCGAGCAGGAGCAGCTGCGGAAGCAGGGTCATTACGTCGGCATCGGGCTCTCGTGCTACATCGAGGCCTGCGGCCTCGCGCCATCTCAGGTCGTAGGTCAGCTCGGGTCGCAGGCGGGACTCTATGAGAGCGCGGCCGTCCGCGTCTACCCGACCGGGAAGGTCAGCGTCTATACCGGCTCGCACCAGCAGGGCCAGGGGCACGAGACGACGTTCGCGCAGATCGTCGCCGACCGTCTTGGTATCTCGATCGATGACGTGGACATCGTGCATGGCGACACGGGTCGCGTGCAGTTCGGGATGGGAACCTACGGCAGTCGCAGCTGCTCCGTCGGCGGCACCGCGATCACGCTGAGCCTCGACAAGATCGTCGAGAAGAGCAAACGGATCGCCGCCCACATGCTGGAAGCCGCGCCGGAAGACATCGAGCTCACGGCCGGTCGCTTTCACGTGCGCGGTGTACCGGATCGCTCCAAAGGTCTGGCCGACATCAGCCTTGCCGCGCACCTCGCCCACAGCCTGCCCGCGGGGCTGGAGCCGGGGCTCGAAGCAACGAGCTTCTTCGACCCGTCGAACTTCACATACCCGTTCGGGACGCACATCGCGATGGTCGAGGTGGACCCGGACACCGGCCAGGTGACGCTGCTGCGCTACATCGCGGTGGACGATGTCGGCAACGTCATCAACCCGATGATCGTCGAGGGTCAACTGCACGGCGGGATCGCGCAGGGCGTCGCGCAGGCACTCTGGGAGACGGCCGAGTACGACGAGAGTGGGCAGCTGCTCACCGGCTCGCTCATGAATTACGCGTTGCCGAAGGCGCACCAGCTTCCGTTCTTCGAGCTGGATCGCACCGTGACGCCGTCACCCGTCAATCCACTCGGCGTCAAAGGCGTGGGAGAGGCGGGCGCCATCGCGTCGCCGCCGGCCGTCGTCAACGCAGTGATGGATGCGCTGAGCCCGTTCGGGATCACGCACCTCGACATGCCGCTGACGGCGCCCAAGGTGTGGCAGGCAATCCAGGCAGCGCGCGCGACAGGCGCGACCACAGGCAGCTCGTCGGCTACCACGGGGAGGTGAGCGCACCATGTATCCGTCACCCTTCGAATACCACCGCGCGTCGAGCGTGGACGACGCGCTCGCGCTGCTCGCCAAGTACCCCGATGACAGCAAGCTCATTGCCGGCGGGCACAGCCTCCTGCCGGTGATGAAGCTGCGCTTCGCGAACCCGTCGCACCTCATCGACATCCGCCGCGTACAGGAGCTGGCGGGCGTCCGCGAAGCGGACGGCGCCGTGCTCATCGGCGCGACGACGACGCACGCGGCAGTGGCGAGCGCACTTGGTATCCGGGTGCCGATGCTCGCCGAAGCCGCCGGGCACATCGGCGACGCGCAGGTTCGCAATATGGGAACCATCGGTGGGAGCCTCGCGCACGCCGATCCGGCGGCGGACCTCCCGGCCGTGGTCCTCGCGTTAGGCGCGGCGCTTCGCGCCGTCGGACGAAGAGGCGCTCGCACGATTCCGGCGGATCAGTTCTTCACCGGCATGTTCACGTCCGCGCTCGCGCCGGACGAATTGCTCGTCGAGGTTCGCGTGCCGCTCCCGCCCGCACGAACCGGCGGCGCGTACGAGAAGTACGCTGATCCGGCCTCGGGGTACGCGGTCGTCGGTGTGGCAGCGGTCGTAACCCTTGGGGGAGACGGCTCGGTGCGGCAGACGAGTGTGGGCCTGACAGGCCTCGCCACGCACGCGACGAGGCTCGCCGCCGTGGAGCAGGCGCTCACGGGGAAGGCAGCGACGCCGGAGCTGATCGAGGCGGCCGCGGCGCGTGCGGCCGACGGGTTGGAGCTGCGTGATACAGCCGACGCCGCGTACAAGGCGAACCTCGCGGCCGTTTACACGCGACGGGCGCTCACCCGCGCCGTCGAACGCGCTCGGGCGGCCTGAGTCCCCGGGAATCGCGCACGTGATCCGGTTTGCTTTCTGCCCAGCGGGCCTTTCCGAGCGCGCTCATCGGGAGTAGCGTAGGGGAAAGATCGTCCTCGGCCTCGTCACCCATTGGCGGGTTACCGCCCTTACGCTGCGCCACCGTTGATGGCGGCGCGCGAAGTTGCCTCGTGTGACGGCGAAGCCGGCAAGGAGGTGGACGATGGTCGCCACGAACACCAACTTCACGCAGCAGCAGGCACCGTGTGGGCGGCTCGTTGATGGCGAGACCTACCAGGACCGGGATGAGGAGACGCTCCTCACACTGGAGGTCGACTTTGCATGCGGCTGCAGGACCATTCGCCACGAGTATCACGACGGGAGCGTGAGCCAGAAGATCATTCGCCACGACGGGCACGTCCTGGTGGATGAGATGTTCTCGGCGGAGTAGCAACGACCATCCGTGGCGCCGACGCATGATGTGCTGATCGTGGGCGGTGGCGGCGCCGGCCTTCGTGCCGCCATCGCCATCGCGGAGACCAACCCCCGACTCCGGGTCGCCGTCCTCTCCAAGGTCTATCCGATGCGCAGCCACACCGTCTCCGCCGAAGGCGGCGCGGCCGGCGTGGCGCGCGCGGACGACAGTCTGGACGAGCACGCCTACGACACCATCTCCGGCGGCGACTGGATGTCCGATCAGGACGCCGTCGAGGCGTTCGTGAAGGAAGCCCCTCAGGAGCTCCTTCGCCTCGAGCACTGGGGATGTCCGTGGAGCCGTGAGAGCGACGGTCACGTGGCCGTGCGTCCCTTCGGTGGAATGAAGAAGATGCGCACGTGGTTCGCCGCGGACAAAACGGGCTTCCACCTTCTCCATACGCTGTTCCAGACTTCGCTCAGGTACACGAGCGTCGTTAGGTACGACGAATGGTTCGCGACGAAGCTCCTCGTCAACGACGGGCACGTGCAGGGCGTCGTTGCCATCGAGCTCATGTCTGGCAAGGTCGAGGCGATCACGGCCAGCGCGGTCATCATCTGCACGGGCGGATGCGGGCGCGTGTTCCCGTTCACGACCAACGCGGCGATCAAGACCGGCGATGGAATGGCGCTGGCGTATCGCGCCGGCGCGCCACTCAAGGACATGGAGTTCGTCCAGTACCATCCCACTGGCCTTCCATTCACGGGCATCCTGATCACGGAAGCCGCGCGCGCTGAAGGCGGTCATCTCATCAACAAGGACGGATACCGCTACCTGCAGGACTACGACCTCGGCAAGCCCGAACCGAAGCCTGTGCTCAGAAGCATGGAGCTCGGTCCGCGCGACCGGCTCTCGCAGGCGTTCATGCAGGAAGTGGCGAAGGGCAGAACGATCGACACCGAGTACGGCCCCGTCGTTAACCTCGACCTGCGACATCTCGGCAAGAGGATCATTACGACGAAGCTTCCACTCGTTAGGGAGCTCTGTCTCAAGTACGAGGCGCGCGATCCGATCACCGATCTCATTCCCGTGCGTCCGGTGGTGCACTACATGATGGGCGGGATCCACACCGACGTGAACGGTGCGACGCCGATCGCCGGCCTCTTTGCGGCGGGCGAGGCGGCGTGCGTCAGCATCAACGGAGCGAACCGGCTCGGCTCCAACTCGCTGACCGAGCTACTCGTGTTCGGCGCACGCGCCGGCCGAGCCGCGGCGGAATTCGCGTCCTTGGCGAAGAGCGACGAGTCGACCGTCATCGCACAGACGAAGGACGAGCAGCGCCGCCTGGACGACGGCTTCCTGCGCCGGGACGGTGGGAGCGAGCGACTCGCGACACTCCGAGCGGAGATGCAGAAGACGATGGAGACGAGCGCGGGTATCTACCGTACGGGCGACGCGCTTACTCGGGCGGTGGATGAGCTGCATGAGCTGCAGGGGCGGACATGCCACGTCGCGCTCGACGATCACAGTCACACGTTCAACACCGAACGAATCGCGGCGCTGGAGTTCTCGTTCATGCTCGACGTTGCCGAGGCCATCGTCGCGTCGGCGTTGCGGCGCCAGGAGTCACGCGGGGCGCATCAGCGAACCGATTTCCCGAAGCGCGACGACCAGCGCTTCCTCGCCCATTCGCTCGCGCACCGTGCGGACGACGGCACGTGCCGCATCGAGTACACACCCGTCGCGATCACCCGCTGGCCGCCGGCCGAGCGAGTCTACGGGAGGTAAGGCGATGGCTGACCGAATCGTTATTCAGGTGGCGCGCTACCGCCCGGAGGAAGAAAGCGCCCCGACGTTGCAGGAATTTGAGGTGCCGTGTCCCAAGGACTGGGTCGTTCTCGATGGCTTGAACTACATCAAGGATCGACTGGATGGGTCGCTCTCGTTTCGCTGGTCGTGTCGCATGGGCGTGTGCGGAAGCTGCGGCATGACCGTCAACGGGGAGCCCAAGCTCACCTGTGAGACCTTCCTGTCCGAGTACGGTCGCGGACCGGTCCGCGTCGAACCGCTCCGGAACTTCCCAATCATCCGCGATCTCGTCGTCGAGATCGGCGACTTCCTGCGCAAGCTCGTCAGGGTCAAGCCGTGGATCATCCGCGACCACGAGAAGCCCGTGTCCGAGGGCGAGTACCTGCAGACCCCCGACGAGCTCGACGAGTACAAGCAGTTCAGCATGTGCATCAACTGCATGCTGTGCTACTCGGCGTGTCCGATCTATGGGCTCGAGCCCGCGTTCATCGGGCCGGCGGCCATCGCGCTCGCGCAGCGCTACAACCTCGATTCGCGCGACGAAGGGAGCAGCGAGCGACTCGAGGTCCTGTCGGAGCACGATGGGATCTGGGGATGCACGTTCGTGGGTGAGTGCACACAGGTGTGCCCGAAGCACGTCGACCCTGCCGGCGCGATCCAGCGCTACAAGCTGACGGCCGCGCTCGAAGGGCTGAAGTCGTTCGTTCTGCCGAGGAGCGCGCGATGAGCGAGCGTCCGATCTACACGGACTACCATCCGCGATGGCTCCGCCGCCGGCCGTCCACGTACTGGTGGCTGGAGCGGCCAGCCTATCTCTCGTTCATCACGCGAGAGTTGAGCAGCATCTTCATCGCGTGGTTCGTGGTGTACCTGTTGCTGTTCGTTCGGGCGGTGAGCAGAGGCGAGGCGAGCTACGAGGCGTTTCTCGCGTGGAGTCGGCACCCGGTGGTGCTGGTGCTGAACGTCGTCACGTTCCTTTTCGTGGTGTTCCACGCGGTCACGTGGTTCAACCTGGCGCCGAAGGCGATGGTCGTGCACCTGCGCGGCAAGCGGCTTCCGGGATCGCTGATCAGCGCGTCGAACTACGCGGCGTGGGTGGTGGCGACGGCGTTCGTGGCCTGGCTTCTCCTGAGGGGCTGAATGGCCACCAGGCGATCGCCCGAGCCCGTGTTGTGGCTCCTCTTCAGCGCCGGAGGTGTAGTGTCGGCGCTGGTGGTGCCGATCCTGTTGCTCTTGTTAGGCATCGCGTTCCCGCTCGGTTGGCTCCCTGCGCCGAGCCACGAGCACGTGTTCGCGATCGTGCGTCATCCACTGACGCGTGTGGCGCTGTTCGGAATTTGTTTCTTGTCGCTCTTTCACGCGGCCCATCGATTTCGTTTCACGCTCTATGACGGGCTGCAGATCAAGCATCTGAACGAGCTGATCAACCTGTTCTGTTACGGGGGAGCGACGGTCCTTTCCATCTGGGCGGCGTACCTGTTGTGGCGGGTGGGCTAGGACGGGCGCGAAACTGATGACGAGAACCAAGGACCTACCACCAAGGATTGATGACTCGCCCAGACATCGCGAGGAGTCCGGGGCGAGTGCTGAGTCGTGAGTGGTAGGTTATCGGTTTTCGGTCATTACCTCGGTTCGCAGGAAACCGGACCCTGATGGGGCTCGTAGGCGAGACGTACCCCGTAGCCTGCGAGCCCAATGGCGTCCTTCTCATCCGTTCTCAAGCCGGCGTGGAGATCCCTCCGCCGGAGCCCTGCCTTCACCATCACCGCCTCGCTGACGCTCGTCATCGGCATCGGCGCCGCGGTGGCGATCTTCGCCCTCGTGAACGGCGTACTGCTGCGCCCTCTTCCATACGGCGACCCTGAACGGCTCGTCGTCCCGTACCACAACATGCAGCTCGTCGGGCTGAGCAAGGGCAATCAGACGGCCGGCACGTACTGGACTTACAAGAAGCTTGCGCGATCGCTGGAGGCCATCGGCGTGTGGCAGCGGAGTGCCGTGAACGTGTCGGACCCACGCGGCGGCGGCGAGCCACAGCGCATCAACTCGGCCAACATCACCCAGAGCGTGATCCCGATGCTGCAGATGGCCCCGCTCATCGGACGCAACTTCACGGAGGCCGAGGACCTGCCCAAGGGGCCTAACGTGATGCTGATCAGCGAGGGGCTCTGGCGCTCGCGATTCGGCGGAGACCGGAACGTCCTCGGTCGCACGCTCGACGTGAATGGTCGAACGTGGGAGATCATCGGTGTCATGCCGCGGCGATTCCGCTTCCCATCGCCGGAGACGCAGCTCTGGGTCCCGATGCGGCTTGACCCCAACGACCCGTTCCCCGGTGGCTTCAACTACGACGGCATCGCGCGGCTGCGAAAGGGCGTCACGGTCGCGGACGCCGGGCGTGACCTCGTCGCGGTCCTGCCGCGCATAGTCGAGCTGCACCCCAATCTCGCACCGGGCGTCTCGACACAGATGCTGCTCGAGCAGGCCAGGCCGGTTCCGTTCGTCACGCCACTCAAGGAGGACGTGACCGGCGGCATCGCGAAGACGCTGTGGATCGTGGCCGCGGCTGCCGGAGTGGTCCTGCTGGTCGCGTGCGCGAACGTCACGAACCTGATTCTCGTCAGGGCCGACGGCCGCCAGCGGGAGCTCGCCGTTCGCGAAGCGCTCGGCGCCGGCCGGGGGCGGGTGACGGCGTACTTCCTCGGAGAATCGGTTGTGATGACTGCGCTCTCCGCGGCAGCGGCGGTTGGGCTGGCGGCGGTCGCGATACGGCTGCTCGTGCGCTTGGGGCCCGCGAACATTCCGCGGCTGGCCGAGGTGCGCATCGACCTCGCGACGATCGGCTTCGCGATCGTGGTGTCTGCGCTCGTCGCGTTCGCGTGCAGCATCGTGCCCGCGCTGCGCATCGGTCGCGTCGACCTGTCGAACGCACTGCGAGAAGGCGGCCGTGGTGGAACGGCTGGACGCGCGCGTCAACGGGTTCGGACCGCGCTGGTAGCCGGACAGATCGCACTCGCGCTCGTTGCGCTCGCGAGCTCGGGGCTTCTTCTTCGCACGTTCCAGCGACTGAACGCGGTTCGCCCTGGCTTCGAGCCGCAGGGGCTCGCGACGTTCTGGGTGTCATTGCCGTTTGCTCGCTATCAGAACGACTCGAGCGTCGTGCGCTTCTACTCGCAGCTGTTGGAACGCGTGCGCGCCCTTCCGGGCGTGAAGGACGTTGGTCTCTCGTCGCGTCTGCCGTTCGAAACGAACGGCTGGAGCCAGGACCCGTTGTACCCGGAGGACGATCTCGCGACGTACGCGAACAAGATTCCGCCGCTCAACTTCTACACGACGACCGATGGCGGATACTTCCGCGCGATGGGCATTCCGCTCGTCGCGGGGAGGGTATTCGACCGGATGGAGCTCCAGCGGCGTAACGAGGCGATCATCAGCCGGGCCACCGCCATCCAGTTCTGGAAGGACTCCACGGGCCAGCGCGCGCTCGGCAAGCGGTTCCGCGAGATACCGGGCACCCCGTGGCTAACGGTGGTCGGTGTTGTCGGCGACACGCGTGACACGTCGCTCGCAAGTCCGCCGTCGCTCATCGTCTACCGGCCACAATCGGCGGGAGGCGACGGCCATCACATCCAGTGGACCATGGGACTCGTCGTGCGCACCTCGACCGAGCCGGCCGCCATAACGTCCGCCGTTCAACGCGCCGTGCGCGAGCTCGATCCGACGCTGCCGCTGTTCGACGTTCGCTCGATGGCGGAGATCACCGCTGCCTCGATGGCACAGCTGTCGTTCACGATCATCGTGCTTGGCGCTGCCGCTCTGGTGACGCTTGTTCTCGGCGCGGTGGGGCTCTACGGTGTGATGGCGTACGTCGTGTCGCTCCGGACGAGGGAGCTCGCGGTTCGCATCGCGCTGGGCGCAACGCCTTCGGCCGTCATCGGCATGCTGACGAAGCAGGGCGTGGTCGTCACCGGTTTCGGCATCGTGAGTGGGCTCGTGCTGTTCGTGATCGTGGCGCGCGCGCTCAAGTCGTTGCTCTTCGGCGTCGCGTCGACGGACCCGGTCACGCTGGGCAGTGCGTCGCTTCTCCTGGTGGGGATTGCGGCGTTGGCGAGCTGGCTCCCGGCGCGCAGGACGTCGCGAGTGGACCCGGCGGACGTGTTGCGGTCGGAGTAGGGCGGATTTCGCGTCGGTGGTGCATCATTGGGTGAGACCCACTCAATGGACCTGGCCAATGACGCGTGTCACCCCGATCTCACGCACCAACCTCGCAACGCTGTCCGCCGTGCTGCTCATAGCGACCTCTGCGGCCGCGTCCGCGCAGCAGGCGCCACCACCGCCCCTCGTGGGGCGGTGGGACCTCGTCGTCGCGGACTCCGCGGGCCCGTATCCGTCGTGGCTCGAGGTGACGCCGTCGGGCTTCAATGCGCTCGTCGGACGATTCGTGGGCCAATCCGGGAGCGCGCGCCCCATCGGCAGCGTCGCCTACGACAACGGCGCGTTCAGCTTCGCGATCCCGCCGCAGTGGGAGCAGGGGAAGGGCGACCTGCGTCTCGAGGGGAAGATCGAGGGTGAGAAGCTCACGGGCACGATCGTGAACCCGGCGGGCGATCGTCACACGTTCACTGCGTCACGCGCGCCGACGCTGCAGCGCACGAGCGCTCCGTCGTGGGGCGAGCCTATCATGCTGTTCAACGGCAAGGACCTCACGGGCTGGACGACGCAGGGTGGCGGGAAGAGTCAGTGGCGCGCGGTGGACGGCGTGCTGACGAATGCGGCGAACGGCGCGAACCTCGTGACCACGCGGACGTTCACCGATTTCAAGCTGCACGCCGAGTTCCGGTACCCGAAGAACGGGAATAGCGGCATCTACCTACGCGGCCGACACGAGGTGCAGGTCGAGGACAGCCCGGCGGTCCCCTTCCCGCTGTCGGTGCACATCGGCGGGGTGTACGGCTTCCTGTGGCCTAACGAGAACGCGACGACGGGTCCGGGGCAGTGGCAGACGTACGACATCACGCTCATTGGCCGCCGCGTGACGGTAGTGCTGAACGGCAAGACGGTGATCGCCGATCAGATCATCCCCGGCATCACGGGTGGGGCGTTGGACAGCGCCGAGGGCGCGCCGGGTCCGATCCTGCTGCAGGGGGATCACACGGCGGTCGAATACCGTAATCTGAGGTTGACGCCGGCGAAATGAGACTCGCCGTTCGGCGCGCCTTGTCGGCATCGCGACTGGTCTGGCCAACAGCGGGCACGCGCACACGGCCGGAGAACGACAACGGACACTCGCGGACAGCTCCTCGACCCGTAGAGCTCTTCGCGCCCGGGCCGTTGAAAAGAGGGGGAACTGCCCCGCGGAAGCCATAACTTCTCGGGGCAGTTCCCTTTCAAAATCCCGGCTCGTCGGGAGACGCCGCTCAACGCGCGTTTGGAGCAAGTCCGGCCGTGTCCGTGTCGTTGGTCCGGCCGTGTCCGCGTGCCCGCTGTTGCTATCCCGGTCGGGATGCCGCCTCGCGAAACACGAATCAGATCCGATGAAGTGGATCTGATCAGACGAACCGCCTAACGAAGTTCATCGCCGTCGTCGCCACTTCCTTCCAGCCGCTGTCGATCGTCAGAGCGTGACCGCGGCCCGGGATTTCGACGATCTCGGTGATACCCGGATTGTTGTCCTGCTGGTGGAACGACGCGTTCGCGATCGCCCACGGCACCGTGTGGTCCTTTTCGCCCGAGATGATGAGGAGTGGACCGCGATCCGGGTTCTCCGTGTCGACCTTCACTTCGGTCCACGGGTTGAGGTTCGCCGTCGCTGCCTGGAAAAGCGGTGCGCCCGGTGCCGGAACGGCGAACGTCTCGTAGAGCTCCTTCGCCTCCTCCTCGCTGACCGCGTTCGCGAACGCGTAGCGGAACTGCTCGTACGTGAGCGGGACCGCGCGATGGCGATTCGCCGGGTTCCCGAGTACGGGGAATGCCGATCGGAGGGCAGAGATGGGAAGGGGAAGCACACCGCGGAACGGAGCCGGATCCACTGCGACAGTCGCCACGGAACAACCGCGTCCCGCGAGAATCTGCGCGAGCAGGCCCCCGAACGAGTGGCCGATGATGGCGGGTTTCTTCTTGAGCCCGCGGATGACTTGCTCGGTGTGATCGGCGACCTGGCCGACGGTCTTGTCCGCGAACACTTCGGGATGCGCGTTCGCCTCGGCGACGGTTGGCGGGTCGTCAGGCCAACCCGGCGTGAGCGCCGTAAAACCGGCTTCCTCGAACAGTGCTGCCCATCGATCCCAACTGCTCGGCAACAGCCACAGTCCGTGTACGAACACGATGGGTTGGAGTCCGGTCGCGTTCGCGCGATCGACCTGCTGTGCTTCGTGAGCCGTAACGGATAGCGAGGGCGAAGAGGCGGGCGTGGCTGAGGTCGTGGTCATTGTCTTCCTCGGTTCGACGGGCTGAATGGCGGAACGAGCTGCACTGAACTCGATGCCTGGCTCCGTGAACGAACGCAAGTGCGTTTCGTCGCATCGCGTGTCACAATTCGCCGAACTCAGGTGCCTGGGGCAGGCCGAGGGTCGGCATTTCCAGCCGCTGGCGCTGCCTCGCCTTGTACCTACGCGCGGCGGCTCGAGACTGAAAACGGTCCGGCTTTCAAAGCCGGACCGGTCGCGACGTAGCACGGGAAGACCGTTAGGCTGCCACGGTCGCCGACTGCCTGGTGAACTGAAGATCTCGCGGGCCCGTGTAGACGGACTGCGGCCGAATCAATCGGCCGTCCCGCAGCTGCTCGAGGCAGTGGGCCGACCAGCCGAGGACGCGGCCGACCGCGAACGTCGGCGTGAACAGCTCCGTCGGCAATCCGATGCCGTGTAGCAGCAGCGCCGTGTAGAACTCCACATTCGTGTCGAGCCGCCGATCGGGCTTCCGCTCACGGAGGAGGCGGAGCGCCGTCGCCTCGACGTGCCGCGCGAGCTCGTACAGCGACCGATCCACATCACTCGCATAGAACCGGTCGGCGGCCCTCGCGAGGACGTCTGCGCGCGGGTCGCGCACGCGGTACACGCGATGGCCGAAGCCCATGAGGCGTTCCCCGCGGTCCAGCATCGCGCGGATGACCGGCTCGGCGCGCTCGGGGGTGCCGATCTCGAACACCATGTCGAGCGCCGGGCCCGGCGCGCCACCGTGCAACGGACCCTTCAACGCGCCAACGGCACCGGTGACTGCCGAGATGACGTCCGATCGGGTCGAGACGATGACACGGGCAGCGAAGGTCGAGGCGTTGAGACCGTGGTCGCAGACGGTATTGAGGTAGGTCTCGAGCGCCCGCGCGCGCTCGGCGGAAGGGTCGGTGCCTAACAATTGATGCAGGTAGTGCGCAGCGTGGCCGAGATCTTCACGGACCGCGACGGGCGCCTCGCCACGCAACAGCCGCCAGTACGTCCCTACGATCGTCGGGAACGCGGCGATCGCCGTCATGGCGTCCTCGACCGGATCCGCCTGCCGGCCGAGGCTGATCAGCGGCGCCGCCATGCGGAGCGCGTCCATCGGCAATATCCGCTCGGCGGCCGCTGCTCGCAGTACGTCGACGGCCGGGCGGGGAAGCTCACGTCGCGCGCGTAACGCCCGCGCGAACGTGATGCGCTCTCCCGGTTCCGGGAGTCGACTATTCAACAGTAGGAAGGCGACCTCCTCGAAGGTCGCCGCGGGAGCCAGGTCGTCGACGGCATAGCCAGCGATGGTCAGGCGGCCGGCTTCGCCATCGACCTCGCTAAGCCGCGTCGACGCGGCAACGACATTGTCCAACCCTTCGTGTGTACTCATGTCGCGAATGCTGCCGGGGGCTCAGTATACTTGTCAATCTTGATTCAACAATCAACATATTGAGCCGCCCATGCGAACCGCGCACTTCCTTACGGCCAACCAGGCTGCCGACGCCCTCGGCATCACACGCGCGACGCTCTACGCGTACACGAGCCGCGGCCAACTGCGGTCCGAGCCGGTGCCCGGTCAGACGCGAGAGCGGCGCTACTACCGCGACGACGTGGAACGCCTCAAGGAGCGAAAGGCCGCTCGCCGCGATCCGTCGAAGGCCGCCGCGCACGGGCTCCACTGGGGCGAACCGGTGCTCGAGTCGGGCATCACGCTCATTCGCGGCGGCACGTTCTACTACCGCGGCCACGATGCGGTGAAGCTCGCCGAAACGGCGAGTGCGGAAGATGTAGCCGCATTACTGTGGGGAGCGGGCGACACCGAACGCGAGCGGCTGTTTGACCAGTCGAACCCGCTCGGGGCGGGTCACCTCGCGCAGCTCGATCGCTTCCCGACGGACGCACGCTCCCGCATCCAGGCTGCGCTACCGCTCGCCGGCGAAGGCGACCACGCCTCGTTCGATCTCCGGCCAGCGGCCGTGCGGGCGACCGGCGCGCGCATCATGCGTCTCGCTGCATCGATCGTTGCCGGACGCGACACGACGGGCCCCGTTCATCAGGCCCTGCAGAATGCGTGGGCGCCGCGGCGGAGCGCGGTTGCCGACGTGATCCGCACTGCGATGGTGCTCTCCGCCGATCACGAGCTCAACATCTCGGCCTTCGCGGCCCGCTGCGCCGCC
>JBKOYV010000398.1:0-26950 GCA_046725585.1 Gemmatimonadota bacterium
TTCTACGGGCGCGGAGGCCTCCTCGCGAAAAGAAGGTTCCCGGCCGAGTCCCTAGTCCCCAGTCCCCAGTCCCCAGTCCCCGGTCCCCAGTCCCCAGTCCCTGTCCCCTGTCCCCTGTCCCCGCCGTCCTACGGCATGTCACCCTTCAACATCGAGTCCCGCCTGGCCTTGAACTCCGTGCCGGGCTTCCAGTCGGGCCAGCGGTCCGTCTGCGCCACTCGATATCCCACCTCGAAGAACGCCTGAAGGTCCTCGACCGCACCGGAGAGATCCCAATCCGGCTTCACCTGGTCGGACGGCTTGTGGTAGTCGTTCTCCGTGTACTCATCGCGCTTCTTCTGCCCGTAGCCAGCGTCCTTGCCGACGTACTCCGTCCCCGCATCCGTGTAGAGCGCCGGCACGCCCTGCTTCGCGAACTCGAAGTGGTCGGAGCGGTAGAAGAACCCCTTCTCGGGTTCCGGATCTGGCTTGATCGTCCGCCCACCCTGCGACGCGAGCACGGTGCCTAACAGGTCGTCCATCGTCGAGTTGCCGTACCCGACGACCGTGATGTCCTTCGTCTTCCCCCACTGGTTCACGCCGTCGATGTTCATGTCCGCGAGCGTCTTGTTGAGCGGGTAGAGCGGGTGCGTCGCGTACCACTTCGCGCCTAACAAGCCCTGCTCCTCGCCGGTGACGGCCAGGAAGAGGAGCGACCGCGCGGGTGGCTGGGGCAGCGCCTTGTACGCCTTCGCGAGCGTCAGCAGCGCCGCCACACCGCTCGCGTTGTCGAGCGCGCCGTTGAAGATCTGATCGCCCTTGAGCGTCGTGTCCCTGCCCAGGTGATCCCAGTGGGCCGTGTAGACGACGTACTCGTCCTTGAGCTTCGAGTCCGAGCCCTCGAGCTTGCCCACGACGTTCTTCGATTGAATCTCCCGAACATCGTTGCGAACGTGGAACGTTGCCTTCGCGTCGAGCGCGACTGGCTTGAAGTCCTTGCGCGTCGCGGCCTTGTGGAGCGAGTCGAAGTTGAGCCGCGCGTTCCTGAACAGCTCCTTCGTCTTGTCGAGCGTCATCCACGACTCGACCGCGACGCGATTGGTCGCTCCAGTCGTCTTGACATCGAAGTTCTCGCGACCCCAGCTGCCCATCACGACTTCGTACGGGTAGCCGGCAGGCCCCGTCTCGTGGACGATGATCGCCGCGGCCGCGCCCTTGTCCGACGCGATCTCGTACTTGTACGTCCAGCGGCCGTAGTACGTCATCGCCTTGCCCTTGAACATCGTCGAGTCGAGCTTGGTCGAATCGTTAGGATCCGGGACTGCCGGGTCGTTCACCAGCATGACGATCGTCTTGCCCTTCACATCCATGCCCTTGTAGTCGTCCCAGCCGTACTCGGGCGCGACGACGCCGTACCCGACGAACACGATGTCCGAGTTGTCCACGCGCACGTCGTTCGCGTTGCGGCGCGACACGCCGACGTAGTCGTTGGGGAACCTGAGCTTCATGGTCTTGCCGCCCACCGCGATCGACGCTTCCGGATGGCTCGTATAGCCGATCATCGAGACCGGCTGGATGTACGTGCCGTCGGGATTGCCGGGCGCGAGGCCGATCGCCTTGAACTGCTCGGCGATGTACGCGACCGAGCTGTCCTCGCCGGGCGTTCCCGGGGCGCGTCCCTCGAACCCGTCAGAGGCGAGGCGGTTGATATGCTGGAGGATGTTGTCACTCGTGATGGCGGCCAGTGCAGGCTGAAGCGCGGCGGCCGAAACCGCGGTGTCGCGCGCGGCCTGTTCGCCGGCTGGCTTGCATGCGGCCGCACCGACCGCCGTCAGCGCGACGATACGAACGGTACGACGGAAGACAGAAGTGTTCACGTTCACTCCGAAAAGGTTGGTCAACGAAAGGTCGGCGTTGCGACGTGCCAGCCGATCAAGGCCCGCGCTTCAACTTCTGCACCAAGGCTTTCGCCCGCTGGAGCCCGGGTCGCATCGAGAGTGCCTTCTCGTAGTACCCCAAGGCCTTCGTGGTGTCCTTCTTCGCAAGCCACACGTCGCCGACCGAGGCGACGGCGTTCGCGCTCGTGGGGTACAGCCTCGCGTTCATCTCGAGCAACTGAAGCGCAGCGGTCGTATCCCGCCCGAGCGCCACGTGGCCGATCAGGTCCACCATCGCCTCCGGTGGATCGATCTTGTACCCCAGTGCCGCCGAGGCGCGCTCGAAATGATCGGCGATGTACGCGGGGCGCGCGATCGCCTCCCCGAGCGACACATCGTACGCGTCGAAGATGAAGCGGAGCGCGTCGTACTCGGCGATCATCGGCACGGACCCGTGGCTATCGCCGGGATAGTACTTGTACGCGTACCGGAGCCCTGACTGGTTGAACGTCTCGAGAATGCTGTTGAACTGGATGATCGAGTTGAAGTGGACGTTGAGGGTGGTGTCGCCGGGCTGAATGGTGTTCGCCTGCGCGACGTACAACGCGCGACCGGCGAGCCCGGGCTTGCTGAACCGGTCCCGCGCCTGCTTGAGCAGCACCCGCTTGTCCCACCAGAGGCTCGGGTCGATGGCGACGTACGCGTTGAACGCGTCCGGCATCGTGTACAGCGCGTCGATGGTCGTGATGCCGCCTAACGAATGTCCGACGAACACGCGATACGGTGCAGTGCGGTAGTCTCGCTCGATGCGCGGGATCAGCTCGGTCCGGATGAACGCCAGGAAGTTGGCCATGCCGCCGCTCGCCGCGAGGGCCGGCTGCGGCTTGCCGTCCGGATCACGGTCCGTGCGGGTCGGCGTCATGTCCCGCGTCCGATTCGTGTTCGGGATCGCCACGACGATCATCTCCGGAAGCACGAACGTGCCGTTGACACCCGTGCCGAGGATCTGTATCAGGCCGGTGACAGAGTGGAAGTGAGCCTCGCCATCGAGCAGATAGAGGACAGGGTACCGCCTCGGCAGATAGGTCGTGTCGCTGTAGGACGGTGGCGTGTAGACGAGGAACTTTCGATTCTCCTTGAGCGTTGGCGACCAGACCGAGTCCGTAGTGCCGATGGTGATGGGGCCGCTCCTGGACTGCGCTTGCGGCGCCGTCATGGGAGCGAGGAGAAGCAGGAGGGACGCGAGTGGAAGTCTCATGGGATGGGTGGCGAGCGGCGGTTTGCGGTGGTGAATTAAGAGAGCCACGAGGAACCACCCACGCAACTCCACGCGCTGGCGCTGCCACTGCCCGACGAGCGAGCATTTCCCTCTCTTCATCGCGGAGGAGTTGCGTGCGTCACTCCCTTGTCCGGTTCGCGACCTTCGTTTTGGTCGTACTGGTCCTGATGTCGATCGTGCCGCCCGAGTCGCTCGCCAGGGGACAGACGGTCGATCTCAACAAGCCGAACGTCATCCTGATCGTCACCGACGACATCGGCTACGGCGACTTCGGGGTGTACGGCGCACCCGACGTCAAAACGCCGAACATCGATCGGCTCGCGCGGCAAGGCGCGCGGCTTACCGATTTCTACGCCGAGCCGCAGTGCACACCGACGCGTGCCGCCCTCATCACCGGGCGGTACCCGCAGCGCGTGCTGCTCGAGCGGGCGCTCAGCAGCGTCGGGGACGACCTGGAGAAGGGGCTGAGCGCGACTGGCCGCTCGCTCCCGCAACTTCTCAAGAACAACGGCTACGCTACGGGACTGGTCGGCAAGTGGCACCTCGGCTACAAGCCCGAGTTCGGCCCGAACGCGCATGGGTTCGACTATTTCTTCGGCTTTTTGAGCGGCTACATCGACTTCTATCACCACACGCGGGGCTACGACAATCAATCGGACCTCTTTGAGAACACGACGCCGATTCACGAAGACGGCTACATGACGGACCTGATCACCACGCGAGCCACGCGGTTCATCGCCGAGCATGCCGCCGCGCCGTTCTTCCTCGAGGTCACGTACAATGCGGCGCACTGGCCCTTCCAGCCGCCGGATCATCCGTCCAGGGCACCCCGAAACTCGACGTTCCAGGGTCCGGCCGACTCCGTGCCGGCTACCCGCAAGGACTACGTCGCGATGATCGAGCGCGCCGACGCCGGCGTCGGACGCATCACGCGCATGCTCGACAGTCTCCGCCTAACGAATCGGACACTCGTCATCTTCACGAACGACAACGGCGGCGAATGGCTGTCCCGAAACGCGCCGCTCTTCCATCGAAAGGACACGCTCTGGGAGGGTGGCATTCGCGTGCCCGCGATCTTCCGCTGGCCGGGCCGCATCCCTGCGGGGCGGACGAGCGCGCAGGTGGGCATCACGATGGATCTCACGGCGACCATTGTCGCGGCGACGCGGTCGCCGATTCCAGCGGATGCGCGACTCGAGGGAATCGACCTGCTCCCGGTTCTCGAGCGACGATCGTTGGCCGTCGAGCGAACGGTCTTTTGGCGGATCGACACGCCCATCCGTCAACAGCGCGCGGTACGGCAGGGAAGCTGGAAGCTACTCGTGGACGGCGACGACCTGCTGTTGTTCAACCTCCGGGACGACATAGGCGAGCGAAACGATCTTGCCGCCCGCCGCCCTGATCTCGTCGCGAAGTTTCGTGCCCTCCTCCAGGCGTGGGAGAGCGATGTCGATGCCGAGGCGAAGTCGCTGTCGCCTGCGCAGCGACAGGGACAGCGGCCGTCTGATCCTATCGCTCAGATCGCCAGGCGTTAGGCGTTGCAGCGACTGCCTTGCTGGCACCGACGCCACTCCGTATGGTAAGACGTCTCGTGCAGCGGCGGTTCTCATGCGTGCGACTCGGCGTTCCCGTCGTTTCCTCGCCATGATCGAGCAACCACTCTGGTCGGGTCGGTTTCGGTTCTCGCCCAGGTGCCGACGCAGGCGACATGTGGAGCAACGACGGCGTCGGACGTTGACCCGCAGCTCACGGAGCTGTTGAAGCGCCGCGAGCAGGACTTCGCCGACGCCATCCTTCGCAAGGACACGACGGGGCTCGATCGGATCATGGCGAAGGATTTCTCGTTGCGCATCGCGAGCGTGCCTCAGCCCAGCATGCCTCGCGCGATGTGGATGAGCAACACGCTCAACGAGCTGAAGGCCGATTCGGCGTCGGTCTCCCACTGCGCGGCGCGAAAGCTTGCCGCCGACCTGGGCGTCGTGAGTTTCGTGTTCGCCCAGAAAGGGTCGATGGGCGGCCGCGACTTCAGTGGAGAATTCTACCTCGTCGATTTCTGGAGGCAGAACGGCGACAGCTGGCAGATCATTGCGCGGTACTCGAGCCCAATCGGGAGAGCCCCGGTACGCGCGAATCGGCAGCTACCGCCGCCGGCAGACGTCGACTCGCAACTCACCGAAAAGCTGGGTCAACTCGAGCAACGTCTCGGTGATCTTGCCTTGCACGGTTTCGCCGACGCTCGTCAGATGGAGGAGCTCGTCGCGCCCGAGTTCACGCTCCGAACGTCCGATGCTCCCGACCGAAGCTTGCGCCGCTCGCAGTGGGGCCAGCCGGCCGGCGGCTACAAGATCGACTCGCTGAAGGAGCAGCACCACGCCGCACGAAGGCTCGCCAACGACCTTGCCGTCGTCAGCTTCCTGCTGACACAGAAGGCGACGCGCGACGGTCAGGACCGGAGCGGTGACTTCTACGTAATCGACATCTGGAAGCAGCGTGACAGTCGTTGGCAGCTGATCGCGCGGCACTCGAGCCCGCAGGGCAAGTCGTTCGACCGTCCGGTGCCTCGATAACCTCCTGGGTCGTCGCACCCGCCAAGCATTGGAGCGCTGTAACGCAACCGCCGTCTCGGCTTGAAGATACGTTCCTCAGAGCGTATCGATTCCGGGCCTCGTTCGTCGGTTGGGTGGCTGGCGTCTCAGCTTGCCGATGGGATCGCAACCATCCCCACGACGACCGAACGATGGCGAGCGCTGCAACCCCGACTGCGAAGGGCGAGCCGGTTGCGCCTGAGCTCCAGGAGCTGCTGCAGGAGCTGGCGCTGGCCGTCCACAAGCGCGGCTTCTACCCGGCGTCGCATCCGATGCTCCGCGGGTCAGTGGATGCGCTGACCCGCCGCGTTCAATCGACATTATCGAAGCGAGGCCAGCTCTCGATCGGCGTCTCGCGGCGCCAGCTCGTCGTCGATGGTGCCGCCACGGACGAGAGCAACACACTCCTCGCTGATCTCGCGGAACGCCTCTACGAGCATGAGCTGGGGGTCGTGACGGTGCTCGCGACGGTGCAGCGTACCACGGTCGAGGAGTTCATCAGTGCGATCGCCGAGCCACCCGCGCGTGGCGCGACACCGCTCGGCGCCGGTGGGCGGTCGCAGCTGGCACGATGGAACGACCTCATTCTCACACGAGTCGCGTTCGATCGCCTGGAACTGAAGGATGGCGCGGCCAGCGGCGACCGTGACACGCCCGCCGCGCGGCGCTCGGCGGAGCTCTGGTTGGGACTGACGCGCGCAACGCTCGGTGGGGGATCGCTCGACACCGCCATCGAGGACCCGAGGTATCTCGCCAACTCGATCGGGCGGCAGGTGAGTCACGAGGGGCACGATGCGGCGATCCTCGGCCTCCTGCGCCAGGTCATCGGCGAGCTGGATGACGGGGAACTGTCAGACTCGGTGCTCCGACAGCGCGTCTCCGATCTCATCCAGAACCTGGACGATGCGACGCTGTCGAAGCTGTTGCATCTGACTGGTGACAAGAGGGCGGGCGCGACGCTCCTCGAGCGCGCGTCCGAGTCCCTCACGGCCGCCGCGCTCGTGCGCCTAACGCGGGTCGCGGCGACCGACGCCGGTGTCCCCGTCGCGGGGGCCCTGTTTCGCCTGCTCGCCAAACTTGCCCGGGATGCGGACTCCCGGCACATGGCCTCCCGCGTCGTCGACCGTGCGCTCAGAGGCCTGATCCGAAAGCTGCTGGCGGACTGGAGACTCATCGATCCCAATCCCGAGGCATACACCGCAGCTCTCACCGGCATTGCGACCAACACCACGGAGACGCAGCCCGACCTGAGTCGCGACAGCTGTGAACCCGAGCGGATCCTGCAAATCGGTGTCACCATTGGCTCGATCGGCCCCTCGGTCGAAGCCGCACTCGCTCGGCTCATCGCGACGAGCGGAGTCGCCGGGGCCGTCGATTGCCTGATAGCGTGCGACGCTTCCCCGCTACGGGACGCGCTCGTCGACCGACTCATCAACGAGTCGACATTCCGGGACGAGCTCGGACTCGAACGACCCTCCGTCGCGGTACTGCACCATGCCGTTGACCGACTCCGGGGCCGTGCGGTGGGTGCCCTCGTGCGGGAGCTCGAGCGGCGCAGTGAGTCCGATGCGGTGTGGATCGCCGATTTGCTCACGCGCGTCGGTCAGGACGGTATGGACGCGATGGGTGACGCGCTGCCGACACTCTCGCCTCGTGCCCTCCGCCACATGATCGGTGTGTTCGACCGCTGCAACGCATGGCCGGCCGTCAGCGATCCGCTCGGCTACATTGGTCACCGTGATGCCGGCGTGCGTCGAGAGACGTTTCGGTATGTGCTGAAGCGCGACGGGTCGCGTGATCGTGCTATTCTCGCCGCGGTGTGCGACGCCGACGTGCGCATCTTCAACCTCGCTCTCGGCGCAATGAGTGGCGTCTGTTCCGCCGACGTCGCCCGCGCACTGATGTCACGGCTGGAAAGCACCGATTTGACCGACGAGTTGCGCGCACGCGGGATCCGCGCGCTCGGCGACACTCGGCTCGATGAGGTCCGCATCTGGCTGGAAAGGCGCGCGACCACCCGGAGCTGGCTGTTGCGGTCCGTCCGACTTCGAAAGCCGTCGCTCGAGCTATCGGCGATCATCGCCACGCTGGCCGCTCGCGGCGACGACCATCCCGACTCCAAACGGGTGCTCTCGCTCGCCCGGAAGAGCCGCGACCCGGCCATACGCCGCGCGGCAGTCCAAATCACCACCGGGACAGAGTCATGACCGAAGCAGTGCGCTTTCTGACGTCGCTCGCGCAGGCGCTGGCGAAGATGTCGTTGTACGCCAACGGGCACCCTGCGCGTGCCGGCGCAGCCGACGCCTCTTTCGCACACCTGCTCGCGCTGCAGAAGCTGGATGCGACTCCTCGCTTCTCGTTCCTTGGTCGATCCGTCGTCTACGGTGAGCGGGCGCTTCGCGAGCTCGCCGACTGGGACTGGTCGGCGAAGCTCTCGGGAGCGGGCGTGCAGCGCATCGAGTTTCCGGAAACGGTGGATCGGGAGGAGTACCACCAATTCCTCGAGGAGATCCTGACGAGCGTTGCTCTGGTCGCTGGCGGGAAAGTGCGTTCAGAAGCGGAGGAGGCACAGGGTCGGCCGACGCCGATCCGTTTCGGCGCCATTGGTGTACGTGCCAGCCAGGAGCAGGCCGAGCCGCCTGCGGAAGAAGAACCGCGTCAGGCGACGGCCGAATTCGACCTGACCGAAGAGGCGGATGTCGTGCAGTGGATGCATGACGAAGTCGCGGCCGCGAGGCGCTTACCGCTGCTCGAGGCCGAGGCGGTCGTCGATTCGCTGTCGACGGCGCTGCACGAGGCGGCCAACGCCTTCGTCCCGCTGCTCATGCTCAAGGAGTTTGACCAGTACACGACGACGCACGCGCTCAACGTCGCGGTGCTGTCGATGGGGCTCGCCGAGCATTTGCGACTGTCGCCGCGCGAGGTGCGCGCGTACGGGGTCGCAGGTCTTCTGCACGATCTGGGTAAGGTGAGGGTGCCCGTCGAGATCGTGCAGAAACCGGGCGCGCTGACGTCGGAAGAGCAGGCCGTTATGCGCCTGCATCCGTTGGACGGGGCCCGACTGATTCTCGACTCGGACAACCGACTCGACCTCAGCGCAGCGGTCGCGTTCGAGCACCACATCATGATCGACGGCGGCGGCTACCCGGAGCGGCGCACGCGTCGCGATTGCCACCACGCGAGCCTGCTCGTGCACGTCTGTGACGTCTTCGACGCTCTGCGCACCCATCGTCCCTATCGGGTCGCGTGGGAGACGAACGCGATCGTCGACTACATCACGCAGCGCGCGGGCACCGAATTTCACCCGGACGTGACACGCGCATTCGTCACCATGCTGCGTGAGCGAGAGATCCGTGACGCCCGCGCGGATGCGATCGACGGGCTGGCGGGCCCGCTGCTGCATTCCGTCGCCTAACGTCGCCGTGCGGTCTCGTCACACGTCGCGAATCGTCAGCGGGCGCGGCGTACGGCCATCGATGTCGGTGAATCCATATCGCGGCGCAAGGTCGGCGGCGACGAGCGTCTGTCCGCTGAGCGACAGCAACTCGGGGTCGGAGAAGAGGGCATGCACCGCGCGACCGATGAACTCCGGGCTCTCCGAGTTGCTGAGATCGAACACGCCGGCGGCAAGGACCGCCTCGGTGCGAACGAGCCCGGGGTAGAGCGACACGACTGTGACGCCGTGCGGGCGGAGCTCGATCGCCGCGTCGTTCGTCAGCTTGTCCGTCGCGGCCTTCGCAATGCCGTACAACGTGCTGCCGATGCGTTTCTGCGCGGCCCAGTGCGAGACGTTGACGATGAGCCCGCGCCGGGCCTGAACCATGTGTCGCGCGGCTAATTGACTGGCGACGAACGCCGCCCTGACGCCGGCTGTGATCATCGCGTCCCAACGCCACCGCGGCTGCTCCCAGAAGGGAAGCGCCCACGTGAAGCGGCCGTCCTCCACCATGCGCTCGTACCCGCCCCAGGCATTGTTCACGAGAACATCGAGGCGGCCGGATTCGCGCTCCACGCGAGCGAAGAGACGCTCGACGGCATGGTCGTCGGTGTGATCACACGTCACTCGGACGACGCCATCGGGCAGTGTCGCCGTCTCGATGGTCCGCCCGGTGGCGTAAACGCGCATCCCGGCGTCATCGAGCGCGGCGGCGATCCCACGTCCCACGCCGCGGCTCGCGCCTGTCACGATCGCAACCCGCGCTCCGGGATCGGCCATCGTGCAGCTCCGGATGGGTGGAAATTTCGAGGGGTCAGAGCCCTTGAATTTCAACCGTCTTTCACCTCAGAGATCGCGAATTCGAGGGCTCTGACCCCTCGAAAAACGACCCCTCGGGATGCGTCTCTCTGCGAGAGTGACATCCCGAGGGTTCTACGATTCCCGATTCCCGATTCCCGATTCCCGATTCCCGACTACGTGATGTTCGGGTTGTTGAACCGCTCGGAGTCGGGTAACGGCAGACAGCGCGTGTTGCCGTACGTGCCGCCCTTGAGCGGGTACGCCGTCCCCACCGCCGGATTGAAGGGCAGGTTGAAGCGCAGCAGGTCGTAGTTGCGGAAGCCTTCGAGGAACAGTGCACGACGACGCTCATCGATGATGAGCGCCTGGATCGATGCGGCGTCTGTCCCGCCCGAATACCCCTGCAGCCCCGCCGCGGCACGCAACGCGTTGATCGCGGTCACCGCCGCCGTACCGCCCTGGGCTTCGGCGAGAATGAGCTGCGCTTCCTCGTAGCTCGCGACCCGCGTCGGCGCCGCTTCACCGGCGGAGTACTTGTTAGGCACGTAGATCGGCGAGCGGGCGTCGGCCGGCCGAGTGACCGTCAGCTTCGACGCAGACCGCGGATCCAGCTCACCCTTCTCGGTCTTGAGGTCGCGGGAGAGCGTTTCGACGGTGTAGAAACCAAACTTCTGGGTAACGGCAAAGATGCGGTTGTACAGCCGGTTGTCCGTGGCATCGTTCGACGCGTTCAGCACGAACCCGCTCGGCACGAGCGCGGCGTCTGCCGCCGCACCGGTCTTGTTCCCCTTGAAGAGCCGCACGCGTGCGCGGCCGACGTAGGCCGCATTGACGATAGCGGGCTGATTCGTCGCCTGGGCTGTCGTGATGGCGGTCGTGAATCGTTCCTCCGCGAGCGTGAACATGCCCGCCTGGTCTACCTGCGGCCCGAGGTCGAACGCCGCTTCGCACATCGACATTCCCATGAGGGCATAGCTGAACCCGGCGTACAGCGCCGCTTTCGCGATGAGTGCCTGACGATTCGGGACTTGCTCGTCGGTCCACTCGTTCAGTTTGGTCAGCGCGTGGTCGGCATCCCACCGCGCCACGGACATTGGGTTGTAGATGCCTGGGGTCTGGTTGTTCGTGCAGGGGTTGGTGCCGTATGGACCACCGGGCTGCGTGTTGGCGTCGCGTCGGTCGTACGGCCACGCCGCGGCACCGAGCTGCGCGTCTGCCAGCTCGTCGCTGATGATTCCCTGCACGGCGATCGTAGAGCCTAGCGCGCACTCGAAATCCGCGACCGCGCTGGCGACCATGAGGTCCGCGTTCTTGGGATCGTCGATCATGCTCACCGGCACTGTGGCCGGCGTATCGACGTCGAGCAGGTCGTTCGAGTTGCACGCCGCGACGATCGCCGCTAGGGCGACCATCGCCGCGACCGATTGCGCGCCGCGGCGTGCTCTCGCCCGCGAGCGCACGTCGGCCACTCCAGTCTTCTTCTGTATGGAAGTCATCGGTGAAAACCGTCCGTTGTTCCGGTAGTTAGGCAGTGGTCGAAGCACGTCAGTAGCTCAGCCGAATGGTGAGCATCAGCGAGGTGAGTTGTGGCATGTGCGCCTGGTCCACGTTCACCGGCGTTCCCGATACGAACTCGCTCTCCGGATCGAGCCCCGTGTACGGCGTCCACGTGTGCAGGTTGCGCGCGGACAGCGTGAGCCCCGCGCTCTTCGCCGCGGCCTTCGCCGCGAACTGCTGCGGTACGTCGTACGAGACCGAGACCTCACGGAGCTTCAGGTACTTCGCGTCGTTGATCACGAAGTCGCGCAGCGTACCGTTGGTCTGCATCTGCACGAGCTTCCGCGGATCGGTCTTCTCGGGCTCGAGGTATTCCGCGCAAGTGTAGAAGATCTGGCACCGGATGCGGAGGTTGTTGTCGAGCCGCTTGTAGCCCGTCGAGTAGTCCGCCATCGCGTAGAAGCTGAAGTTCCGCAGGAACCGCACGGTGGTCGTGAACGCGCCTTCGGCGGTCGGAATCGAGTGGCCGAGGAAGACCTTGGGAGCGATCACGCCGCCGTTCGAGTTCAGGCACGGCGTCGGCTGCCCGCGGCCGTTGTCGCACATCGAGTTGATCGCGCGGCGCGTGGTCGGATCGTACTCGGCGCTCAGCACCTTGTAGGAGAACCAGTCGAACGGCGCATACCCGATCCGGTGCGACGCCGACCCGAGGTCGATCGTGGTGTCGCGCCCGTTCAGGCGATCGATTTTTGACGAGTGCGTGCCGAGCGTGAAGTTCACGTCCCACGCGTAGTCGCGCGTGTTGATGATCTGGCCCTTGAGCGCGAGCTCGACACCCTGCTTCGTGATCTGGCCCGAGTTGAAGAACTGCAGGGTGTCGGCGAAGCCGGTGCTGGGTGCGACGGTGCGCGAGAGGATCGCGTCCTTCGACTTGTCGCGGAAATACGTGAAGTCGATGCCGAAGCGATCGCTGAACAGGCTCGTCTCGAACCCGAGCTCCAGTCCTTCCACGCGCTCCGGCTTGAGGTCGGGATTTCCCAACGAGTGCGGAGTGAGCACGCCCTGTCCATTCGGCCCCGCCACCGGGGTCAGCGTCTGGAGCGCGGTGTTGAGCAACGGCTGCTGACCAGAGGCGCCATAAGCGGCACGTAGCCGCAAGCTGCTGAAGGCCTTCGGGAGGAACCCCTGAACCCACGGCTCCTCGCTGGCGACGTACGAGATGCTTGCCTTCGGGTAGCCGACCCACTTCACGTCACTGCCGAACGAGCTGTTGTTGTCGACACGAGCCGCGGCCGTCACGTACAGCCTGTCTTTCCAGCCGATCTGCTGCTGCGCGTAGTACCCGAGTGTGTTGTTGCCTGACCAGCCGTCGTTCAAAAGGAGCTTCGTACCCGCGGAGCCGATCGTCTCGAGACCGGGCGCCGGGAAGAAGTCACCCTCACCCTGGATGAATTGGTCTTGGCGCGTGTAGTACTGGACGCCTAACGACGTTTTCGACGACA
Source organism: Gemmatimonadota bacterium (assembly GCA_046725585.1). Classification (GTDB taxonomy): domain Bacteria; phylum Gemmatimonadota; class Gemmatimonadetes; order Gemmatimonadales; family Gemmatimonadaceae; genus JAJKIV01. The sequence goes on from JBKOYV010000398.1 coordinate 12,957, forward strand.
GGGTGCTCGTCGGGTTGAAGTTGATGCTGCCGGTGTAGTCGTAGGTGTTGTACGTCGCCTGGTGCTGGTTGTGATACCGATAGCCTTTCGCGTACGTGCCCCAGAAGAAGGCGGCCGTGTCGTTCGTGAGATACGGCACCGTCTCGGGGTTGTCTTCCATGTTGTGGTCCGTGCCGATCGCGAAGCGATGCGACATCCACGGGAACGGCCGGTACTGAATCGTGGCGCTGGCGGTGAGGCGGTCCAGCAACTGCGCGTCGTACAGCACGTTGAACGCCTCGGGTGGCGTGCTCTGGAAGCCGCGCACGTACGTGCACCCGGTGTTGCCTGCAGCGCAGAACTGCGGGAGGTTCGCGGGGTTCGAGTACATCGACTCCCACATGGCGCCACCGCAGCCGGCCTCGCAGGAGAGCTGCGTGTTGCTGTTGATGTACCCGACGCTCGTCGCGATGTCGATCTTCGAGTTCGGCGTGATGTTGAGGTTCGTGCGCACGCTCCGCTGGTTGCGCGAGTTGGTGCGCTCGGCGCCCTCGTTCGTGCCGATCTCGCCGCTCGCGAAGAACCGGAACAGTGCGGTGCCGCCGCTCACGTTCGCCGCGTAGTTGCGAACGTCCCCAGTGCGGAAGATCGGCGTGCCACGTGCCCTCTCCTGCTTCACGACGTTGAGTCCGAGCAGAGGCCCCGCCTTCGAGTTCGAATTGAGGCACTCATCAGGCGTCGGCTGAACGCAGTAGTTCGTGGCGATGCGCCCTTCGTCGTCCTGGAACCAGTTGTTGCCGCCCTGTACCTGGAACGAGTACTTCGTTCCGCCGGCTGCCCCCTTCTTCGTGATGATGTTGATCACGCCGCGCGCGGCTTCCGTCCCATACAGCGTTGCTGCGGCGGGTCCCTTGAGTACCTCGATGTTCTCGATCTCACTCGGATCGAAGTCGTTGAGGCGCGAGACAACGCCCGAGCCGAATGCCTGAACGGACAGGCCGCTACCGGTGGCGTTGTTCACTCGGATGCCGTCGACGTACACGAGTGGCTGGCTCGAGAGCGACAGCGTTCCGAGGCCGCGAATGCGGATGTTCGCGCCCGCGCCGATCTGTCCCGTACCGGGAAGCACGACGACGCCCGGGGTGCGGCCGTTGAGGATCGATTCCACCGACGGCACCGCCATCTTGGCGGTTACGTCAGCGACGTTCACCTGCGCGACGGATGTGCCGAGGGAGCGGACCTGTTCGCCGCCCGCCGTGCCGGTCACGACAACCTGATTGAGCTCGACGGCTCGCTGCGAGAGGACGAAGCGCACGTTCGTCAACCCGACGCTGACGGTCTGGGTCTCGGGGCGATAGCCGAGCGCGCGGACGTTGAGCGTCACGCTGGTGCCGGTGAGCCCGGTGATCCGGAAGCGGCCGGAGGCGTCGGTGGTGGCGCCGGTGTTGGTTTGCCCCTCGACGACAACCTGAGCGCCGGCGAGGGGACGCTGCGCGCCCTCGACGAGCACGGTGCCGCTGACCGTGCCCTGCTGGGCCTGCGCGACGACGGGCGCGGCGAAGAGCAGCGCCGCGAGGGTGAGCGCGAGGTTCGCGACGCGAGGCGGCCTCCCACGGCGACCCGTGGGATGACACTGCCTAACGGCGTGCGTGGCGAACGAGACGAATCCGGTTTGGGTCATCGCCTTCCTCCGATGGAGCGGGGGCTGAACGCCGGCGGAGCGCCGCCGTGCCGCTGTGCACCACAGTGGTACACCGATTCCACGAAGCGCTCGCCGCAATCAGGTGAGGTTCTCCGAGGGTTGGGAACAGTGGCTCACCTGACGCCGCAACAGTGCAATTGGCGGGGCACCCTTCGCAAGCACATTGCGACGTCCGGCTTTTGTGAAATGACCGGACATTGCCGATCGGTCGAAGTGGTATGACATTCCGGGCCGAAGCGGTGTGGACCGCCGAGCCGACAATCGGGCACAGCAGTGTAACTCGGTATAAACACGTCGCTTACACTGTGTCGTTAGGGGGTAGACCGCCGCGCTCGCGCGCCATCGTGGCTCGTTGGTCACGCCACGGTTCGGTTTCGGATCTCCGCCGGCACCGACATCAATCCAGGCCGGATGGCGTGCAGACTTCACGTCCATCAGTGCGGACCAATTCGAGAACGCCATGCGGCAGTCACCGGCACCCTCCGTCGACCCCAAGTCCCCCGGCCTCCAGCGCACGGCCCGCCTCGCGCGTGAGCTCGACAGCCTCCAGATCCTCATCGACTCGATGGGGCGCGAGGCCGACGTCGTTCCCCTGCTCACGCGTCTGCTCGATGCCGCGTGTGAGCTGATCGGCGCCGATCATGGCGCGATCGGGTTGGTGGACCCGGCGCGCAACGTCGTCCGGACGGCGGCCGTGCGGAACATGCCGCCTAACGAGCTCGGCGCGGAGATGGGACCCGGCGTGGGCCTCTTCGGCCAGGTGCTGGCGACCGGAGCCACCGTCTATGAACGACGGTACGGTGACCTCGCCAATCCCACACAGCCCGCGCTCGTCGAGCACGTCGTGATCGGCGTCCCGATCCGGTGGGGCAACGACCTCATCGGCGTCTTCGGCCTCGGGCGTGCGCTCCAGCCCGCGCGTCTGCTCAGACGGTCACGACGCCCGCTGTTCGCGCCGCGCGACATCAACGCGGTCGAGGAGTTCGCGCGATACGCCGCGATCGCGGTGCACAACGCGCGGCGCTATGCCGACGAACGCCGGCGCGCGGATCGCCTCGCCGTGGTCGCGCGCGTGGCACGACTCATCACGGGCGACCTGAATCTCGACGACCTCCTCGACGGCGCGGCGCAGGCCATTCACGAGCTGCTCGGCTACGAGAACGTCGCCATCGCCCAGCTCGCCGAGGACGCGCCCGAGACACTCGTCGTCCGGAGTTTCGGCGGGTCGTACAAGGACCTGATCCAGGGTTCCTACCGCATCCCGTTCGCGAGGGGTCTCATTGGAGCCGCCGCGCGTGGCCGCGAGATCGTGCTCGTGAACGACGTCACGGCGGACCCGCGCTACCTGCCGACGCCCGGAGTGACCGGAACGCACGCGGAGCTGGCGGTTCCCATCCTGCTCGGCGCCGACGTCCTCGGCGTCGTGAACGTTGAGCGCGGCACGCCGTTCGACCAGGACGACGCGGAGGCGCTGCGGATCGTGGCGGACCAGCTGGCGGTCGCCATCGAGAACGCGCGGTTGTACGAGGCGGCACGCCGCGGCGCCGTCCTGGAGGAGCGGCATCGCATCGCGCGTGAGCTGCACGATTCCGTGACGCAGCAGCTGTTCAGCGCGACCCTCGTCGCGCAGTCGGTCGCGCCTGCGTTCGCGCGAGACCCGGCGGAAGGGGAGCGCCGCGCGACGATGATGCTGGATCTGGCGCGCACCGCGCTCGCGGAGATGCGCGGTCTCCTGGCCGAGCTGAGCCCACACGGCCCGGGCGGGGAGCGGCCGTCGATGCCTCCGATGACCGATCCGGGTCTCACCACCGTCAGGCGGGGCGGTCTCGTGGCCGCGCTGCGCGCCCATTTCGTGTCCGCGATGCTGGGCGACCTGCAGGTGCGTCTCGACGCCCAAGCGTACGTCGCGCAGTCGCCCGACCGGGAGGAAGCTCTGTACCGCATCATCCGCGAGTCGGTGCATAACGTGATGAAGCACGCGCGCGCGACCGAGGCAGAGGTGTGGCTCGCCGCCACCCCGGACGGCGTGAAGGTGACGGTAAAAGACAACGGCATCGGTTTCGCGAGCGATGCTCGAACGAACTCCGGTCGCTTCCGCGCCGCACACGGGCTCGGGCTCGTCTCAATGCGCGAGCGCGCGACGGAGCAGGGCGGGCAGCTTTGGATCCACAGCGAGCCCGGTCGCGGGACACGAGTGGAGGTTACGCTCCCGTTCAGAGACCCGTCCTCGTCGTCGGCGTTCCCCGACGCGGCGGAGGCGCCCTGACCATTAGCATTCGCGTCATCTGGCGCAGCCAAGGTCAAACTGGCAACAGGCGTTACCGGCGATTACTGTCCTTCGGGTCTATTTGAAGCGTACCTACTACGTGACCGCGCGGTTGCGGCGCGGGTTCAAGCAGCTATGTCCCTGCTGTGACTGGCAATGCGTTCACCCTTGATTCGATGGGCAAGTCTCGCGGTCGCCGTTTGTTGCGCTGCGCCGGCGGTCTCTGCGCAGCAGCGGCCGAGCCCGCAGGACGCGGAAGCGCTGCTCCGAGCGAATCCAGACCTCGCAGCGCAGGTCCGCGACCGTATCCAAAATAGCGGCCTCACGCCGGATCAGATTCGGGCTCGACTGCGGGCCGAAGGCTACCCGGAAAACATCCTCGACTCCTACCTGCAGCCGGGGACCGCTGTCGATACGTCGTCGGCCTCACCAGCGGCGCTCGCCGCTGCGCTGCGCGTGCTCAACGTCCAGCCCGATTCGGGCAACCAGGCGCCTCCGAGCTCCCGCACGGATCGTCCGTGGGAAGGCGCACCGCGCAACACGGTCAAGTGCGACACGCTCGCCACGCCCGCGGCGGTCATGGATTCCTTTCCGCTCGACGCGCGAACAGGCCGCGCCAGCGGCAAGACGCTCAAGTGCACGGCGGCGGACGGGACGCCCGTCGCGCCGCCCGACAGTGGCCGCACGATCTTCGGGCTCGATCTGTTCGCCAGCAGCTCCTCGCAGTTCGACCCGAATGTCGCCGGTCCGGTGGGTGCCTCCTACAAGCTGGGGCCTGGCGATCAGCTCGTGCTCCTGCTGACCGGGGAGGTGGAGCTCGCGCACCGGCTCGAGGTCACGCGGGAAGGATTCATCTTCATCCCGCAGGTGGGTCAGCTGCATGTCGCGAACGTGTCGCTCCAGCAGCTCGAGGACATGCTGTACGGCGCGCTGGGGCGCGTGTATCCCGGCGTCCGCCGTGGGCCGAACGCGAGGACCCGGTTCACGGTGACGGTCTCGCGCCTGCGCGCCATGCAGGTGTTCGTGACGGGGGATGTCGAGCACCCGGGCAGCTACCGCGTTTCTTCGGCCGGTACCGGGCTCACAGCGCTCTATGCCGCCGGCGGCCCGACGCCTAACGGGAGCCTGCGCCGGGTCGAGATCCGGCGTGGCGGGAAGCTCGTCGACGCTCTTGACGTGTACGACTACATCGTGCGCGGGGACGCGACGCACGACCCGCGTCTCGAATCGGGCGACGTCGTGTTCGTCCCTGTCCGCGGCCCGACGGTGCGGCTCATCGGCGAGGTCAATCGTCCGGCGACCTACGAGATGCGGCTCGGCGAGACCCTGGCGGACGTCGTTCGCATGGCCGGCGGGTTCCGACCGACCGCCGTCCCGAGCCGCGTCCAGATCGAGCGGATCGTCCCGGCTCGCGAGCGACGAGATGGTGGCGCGGCCCGCGTGGTCCTCGACGTGAACACGTACGCAACGCGCAACGCGAACGGCGATAGCGGCGGTGGAGAAGACACCGTGCAGGTTGGGCTCGAGGACGGGGACGTCGTGCGGGTGTTCTCGATCCCCGATCGCGTGCGTAACCGCATCACCGTCTCGGGGAACGTCTGGCAGCCCGGTTCCCAGGGATACATCGAGCACCTCCGCCTTTCGGACGCGATAGCGCGAGCTGGTGGCGTCCGTGACGACGCATATCTCGGGCAGGTGCTCGTGACGCGCAGGATGCCCGACTCGACGCGCGTGCAGCTGCGAGCGGCATTGCGTGCCGATGGAACGGCCGTGGACGACATCGCGCTCGCGCCCGATGATGACATCCGCATCTTCTCGATCGGTGAATTTCGCTCGAATCGACCGGTCGCGATCTCGGGCGCGGTGCGGAAAAGCGGGCGCGTCGCGTACCGCGAAGGCATGACGCTTCGCGACCTGGTGCTGCTCGCCGGCGGGCTGGAGGAGGGTGCCTACCTGGGCGAGGCGGAGATTGCGCGCTTCCCTGAAAACCGTGCGGCGGGTGCCACCGCGCAGATGATTCACGTGCGGCTGGACTCGACATACCTGTTCGCCACCGCGAAGCCGGGCACGCCTAACGCTTCACAGGATTTCGTGCTCCGCCCGGACGACCAGGTGCTCATCCTTCGTCAGCCGGAGCGGCTCACTCCGCGGGCCGTGGTGCTCTCGGGCGAAGTGAAGTTCCCGGGTCGGTACACGCTCGAGCGCACAGACGAGCGGTTGCACGTGCTGCTGGAGCGTGCCGGGGGACTCACTGTCAACGCGGACTCGACGGGAATCGTGTTCGTGCGCGCGCGCGACGGCGTCGGGCGCGTCGGCGTCGACCTGCCGCGTGCGCTCCGCGACCGGAAGGCCGTGGACGACCTCGTGCTGCAGGATGGGGACTCGATTCACATCCCGCCGTACAGCGGAATCGTCACCGTCTCGGGCGCGGTCAACGCGCCGATCTCGCTCGCCTACGTTCCCGGCGCTGACCTCGACTACTACGTTCGCGCGGCAGGCGGTCCCACGCGAACTGGCGATAGGTCGCGGGCGTACGTGAAGCAGGCGAGCGGGCGCGTGGAGACGGTGCACCGACGGCCGATGTTCCCCGACGACGTGCCGAGGCCGGGTGCGGGCAGTAAGGTTGTGGTTCCGGAGAAGCCGCCGAGTGACAAGGGGCTGTGGGTCAGTAGTCTGCCGGTCGTCGCGTCGATCGTGGGGAGCCTCGTGGCGCTGGCGGCAATCCTCGTGAAGTAGGGGCCGGTCGCGAGACCGGCGACACTCGCGCGGGCGAAGCGATCCAGGTCAGGGCACCCAGCGGAGCCGCGCGCTCAGCGAGGAGGCCGTCCAGCCGGTACTCCCGTGCTCGATCGTAGTGGCCGCCTGAAGCTCGAGCCACGTCGTTAGGCGATACTCCGCGCCGGCGCCGCCGCCCACGCTTCGCCCCTCTCGAGCTGGCGAGTAGAGGTTGAAACGGCCACGGTCGCGCACGAACACGCGGCCGTCGGCGCGGAAGCGGCGTGCCCCGTTGTCGAAGCGACCATACGCGAGCCACTCCGTGCCGTCGCCGCCGAGCGGATGGCCTATCGGTTCCCGATCGAGCGTCCAGCCGTCCATGAAGACGTAGTGGCGGTACCACGTGGCGTAGTACTCGCACGCGCACCCATTGCAGGTGGTGCAGGGAGCCGCGAACGACGCTCGTTCGAGGCCGAGCGAGAGCGTGCGAAGCCCGGGGACCGACACGATCTGGAGTCCCGCGACGACCGCCGGGAACTTGAACCAGGCCGCGTGATTGTCGTCGCTTCCCCATTCGACGTAAAGCACCGCCGGGATGACGGGGATGGGCGGCCGCCAGCGTGCCTCCACCGATGCGATGCCATTCTCGAACTCCGCACCGGCCACCTTGATGGCGTGCGTGAGAAACATCTCCTTGAAGTTGCGAAACGTGAACGGTGGCTGGCCTTCTCCGGCGAACATGAATCCCTGCGTCGCGCCCAGGAGCACCCGCGGGTGAGGCGAGATGGACGCGTGGGCGGCGAACACCCAGGGGTGGCGTGAGGCCGCGCTGCTGTCGATGCGTGAGAGGAAAGCCTCCCCGGATACCGGGCCGAGGGCGCGAAACAGCCAGGGAAGCCGGACGGGGTTCGCGAGCAGGACGCCGCCGCCGGTGAACTCGTCATTGCCATCGAACAGGAGGCCGCCGCCTGCGCCGGGTCCGTAGTCGAGTGCTCGCTTGCCTACCCAGGCGCTTACCGACGACACGCCGCCGACGAGTTGCCAGTCGCGCATGCCCCACGTGCCTTCGTTGCGCCCGCCGGCGGCATCAGCCGCGAGGTATCGGCCGGCCAGTCCGCCCACGCGAACCTCGAAGTCGCCCTCGTGGACGTCGGCGCGTGGCTCGGGCGGGATGATGTTTTCTCTCGTCCGATCCGCCGAACGCACCGGCAGAAGCTGGCCGTGGTCCGACGAAAAGCCCGCGGCGACGCTCGCGTGCGCGACGCGCGACGTGGCGCGCTCGCTCGACGGTGTCTCCTGCGGGGCGAGTCGGGCGGCGACTTCGGGGAATTCACGGGCGAACCGCACCCAGTCGCCGGCGAGAGCATCATGAATCGCTGGAGCGAGCGATGTCGACCGTTCACTGGCTTCCCGCAGCGCCCATCCCGCGAGGGCCTGCGTGAGCGATCCCTCCGCCCATCCGATCTCTCGAGGCGTGAGCCCGAGAACGATCGCACGACGCGCGGCGCTGACCGCCCAGTGATCGGGAGGCAGCGCGGGTGACGCAAACCGTGGCGGACTCTGAGCACTCGCGCGCGCCAATCAGCGCGAGCGCAGCTATAATGCAGCGGATGACCCAGCGATGCGCCACAAGGTTCTGCACCGGGATTACTGTAATGGGTGTGATGGAAGAACGAGTGAGAGCGGCAGTTAACCGTCATGACTCGGCATGACGAACGCCGGTGTTCAAACAGAAGTCACGTCTCCGTACCTGACGAGTCGCGGGGCGGCTCGCACGTTGATGGCGACCGCCGCGCTCGCGGTTACGCTGTTCGCGACGATGGCCAGCTCCGTAACGGTAACGGGCGGGCTCGTTGCTGAAGATGCCGGCGCCACCCCGAAAGCATACCATGCGCTGCTCGTGCTTGCCGGACTCGGCGTTTTGGCACGTGGCAAGATCGCGCGCCCCCGTGCCGAGGTGCTGGTCTATTTCGGGGTAACTATCGCATCCACGCTGCTCGCGTACCTCATCTACGAGCCGCGCGTAGCCGGAATCAAGCTGCTCATCGCCCTTTACGCAGCGCTCGTGGCAACGAGCCTGGGTTACGTCGCGAATCGCCACATTGTGCTCCGGGCTTGGCGGGCGGCCGGTGTGGCGTTCGCCATCGTGGTTACCGTGAAGAACGTGACTCACGTGCCGGCGTTCATCGCGTTTCTCGCGCGACCGTTCGGGCATCCGGAGGTGCCGAGCCTCGCCGGCGGCGGATTGAACCTCGAGGCCACGTGGCTGGCCCTGTCGTCGTTTTTCATGATCGGCACGGTGCTCTTCATTCCGGTGACGTTCCTGGCCGTGGCGACCAGCGCGCTCTACGCGAGTCGCGTCGGTGTCGTGATCGCCGTCATGGCGCTCTGCGGCGCCGTCGCGCACGCGTGGGGCATGGGTAGGATCAAAGGGCCTTCTCACCGGCCGTCGACCAACCAAACCCACATCTACGTGCGTCGCATCGCGGCGCTCGTGTTTGTGGGGACGAGCATTGGCGTGGTAGCGGCAGTCGTTCGCGCGGCGAGACAATACGGTGACGCGACGTACGTGGCGCAGCGGTTCGGCACGATCGGTGAGGATCCGGGCTCGGTCGGACGCCTCGTGTTGTGGCGCGGTGGTCTTCGCGTGTTCGAGGAGAACCCGCTCGGCGTGGGTGCCGGGAATGCGGTGCCAACACTTCGTCGCGTGCTGGGCGTGGATGTGCCGGAGGACAATCTCCACAACATCTACCTCCAGCACGCGGTCGAAAGCGGGATTCCGGGCCTGGCCGCACTGCTCCTGTTAGCGGCCATGATCGCACGTCGCGTCGTGAGGTCACGCTATCGCGACCAGCTGTTGCTGTTCGTCGCTGCGTATCTCGTCGTCGGCCTGATCCAGTTCAGCGGGGTGGACGTGATTTTCTGGCTCGCGTACGGGCTGCAATCCGGATTGGCCAGCCAAGGCACCGATGTCTGAGCGCGCCTCGCCGGAGCCTGCGTCGATCGCGGTGCTCATTCCCGTGTTCAACGACGACGCGCACCTCGATGCGACGCTCCGCTCGATCGACGATCAGCCCGTTCCCGTCGTCGTGGTCATCGTGGACGACGGCAGCGACACGCCCGTGGTCGTTCGCCATCCGTCTCGCCACGAAATCGTGGTGTTGCGCCACGACGTGAATCGCGGCATCGAGCACGCGCTGAACACGGGGCTCGCCTACATCGTCGAGCGCGGGATCCCATACGTCGCACGCCTCGACAACGGAGATCGCTGCGCTCCCGGCCGGCTTGCGCGTCAGCGTGACTTCCTCGAACAGAACCCCAACATCCATCTCGTGGGCTCCGCCGTCGAGTGGCGCGACGACGCCGGCCGGTCACGATTCACGCGAGTCTTTCCCACGACCCACGACACGATCGTACGGGCGCTCCACCACACGGCGGTGTTGATTCACGCGGCGGTGATGTTCCGGACGAGTGTCGTGCGTACGGCGGGCATGTACTCGACGGCCTATCCGGCCGCCGAAGATCTCGAGTTCTTCTGGCGCATCGCGCGCCAGCATCACGTCGCCAACCTGCCCGAGACACTTGTCGTGACGCGCTTCGACCCATCCGGCCTGTCGATCCGCCGGCGCCGCGAGCAGCTCCGCAGCACGCTCCGCATCCAGCTCGCATTCTTCCGGCCATCGACCTGGGCGAGCTATTACGGCATCCTGAAGACGTTAGGCAGGTTCGTCGTTCCGTATTCGGTGATCGTCGCCGTCAAGGGTGCGATGAGCCGTCACGCGCGGGTCGAGGCGATATGAAGGGTCATCAGCGTCCGCTTCACATTGTGCTCGTCTGCGAGGCGGCCGGCGGTGGCGTCGGGAAGCACGTGCTCGACGTCGCGGAAAGCCTCCGGTCGAGTGCCGTGGGACACTTTATCGACCCCCCGAAGTCCTTCGCTCCGCGCGAACGGTGTCCCCGCCCGCGCACGCAATTTCGAGATCGAACACATGATCGATCGCCTCGCCACGCTCTACCGAAATGCCGCCAACGATGCCGCGTGATGTAACGACCACCGCCGCGCCACCTGTCGATTCCGAGATGCCGCTCGGCGTGCTGGTGCGTCCCTACCGCCGCCGTTGGCGTCTCGTGCTGACCGCGCTGGCGATCGCCTGGCTGGGTGCGCTCGCGGCGGTGCTCATTCCGGACCGCGAGTATACCGCCTCCGTGGTGCTGGCGGCGGTGCCTAACGCGCGAACCAGCGCGCTGTCGGGCGGTCTCTCCGCGATCCTCGGATCGGCCCAGCTGGGCGGAATTCAGTCGACACCCTACTTCATCGCGAAGCTGATCCTGCTCCGCAGCGTCATCATGCAAGTGGCCTCCGAGCGCGTCACCGACGCGCGAGGGGGAACCGTGATCGAACGCGTGCTGCAGGAACGAGCGTCTACCATCAGGCCGGCGCGCGTGGAGCCCGCGATGCGAGATGCGGTATCGGCCGAAGTGGACAAGCAAACCGGATTGATCACGGTCAGGACGACCCTTGCGGACAGCGCCGTCGCCCGGCTTGTAACGCAGCGGCTCGTGGAGTCGGCGAGCGAGACGTTCGTGCGGGTGAGCCGGGCACAGGCAAGCAGTCAACGCACCGCGCAGGCGGAGCGAGTGGACAGCGCCCAGCGCCAGCTTCGCCGAGCCGAGGAACGATCGCGGGCGTTCGCTTCGGCGAACCGCGCATACACGTTGTTTTCGGAGGCCTCGATTGCCCGGCGGGCGATCGAGCGCGAAGTCACCAATGCGCAGATGGTGTACAACCAGGCGCGCTCAGATTACGAGACGGCCGTCGCCAGAGAGCTGGAGGAGACGCCCGCGGTGGTCGTGGTCGATTCGATTCCCACTCGCCTTCTTCCAGACCCGCGCCACGGGCCGCTCAAGCTCGTGCTTGCGTCCGCGGTGGCGCTGCTCGTCGTCACGCTGATCCTCTGGTCGCAGCGGGAATTTCAGGAGCCGCGCGGCACGGCGGTCACCGAGACGGGAGACGGATCGCTGCGCGTCGAACGACCGATCTCCGAGCGCGTGGCCAGCGGCGACTGAATTGCCGGGAGACGGGAGACGGGAGACGGGAGACGGTAAGATGCGTAAACCCTCGGGACGCTCATCTCATTGAGAGAGGCGTCCCGAGGGTCCTCCGCCATCTACCCGTCTCCCGTCTCCCGCTTTCCGGCAGTTCCGCGAGACCACGCCGAGCGCCGCTGACGGCACGGAGCGGCACGCTGGGGCAGCCTCGCGCGACTCCCTGCAACGTCACCGCGATGAGGTGAACGCCGAAACGGGCGAGGTACCGGAGTCGCAACGCGTGGCGATGGCCGATGGCCCGCCTAACGAATCGAACGCGACGGGCCTCCGCGGCCTGGACGAGATCGGGCAGTGCCTCGCGGTTGACGCCGCTCGGGTAGTTCTGGATGGCCAGCCGTCGCGTGGACAGGAGACGCCACCCCGCGCGCCGTTTGCGCAGCCCGACATCCACGTCATCGTAGCCGTATGCGCCAGTAGCCCTCGTCGAACCCGCGACCGTCCTCCAGCGCAACACGCCGATACGACATGTTGCACCCCGACAGCCAGTCGGCGTGGCCGCCGCGCATTAGCGTCGCACAAAGCGTTTTAATGATCCCAAAAGACTTCCAAGTCCAGCCGCCAACAAAGCCCTCCGAAGGGAATAGAGGAACCGTCGTTTATAGAAAAAGAAGCTATTACTAAAGGTCCACAGATTATTCTCTACTAAGGCGTTTTTACATTCCATAAATGATCGGCTCTCGTTCTTCGCCGACACACCCGTACCATCCATTAGCACTACCGGTTGACCGTAATAAATTCCCTCAAGTTTTGCGTTCTTCATGCGACAAACAAATTCATAATCCATCGCAATTCTGAAATTCTCTAAAAATCCACCGATTAAATCAAAAACCTCACGTTTAACCACTAAAGATGGATGGGGGTAGGGCATCCCCCTTCCCAGAGACTGTCCATGAGGCTTAAGGCGAATAACGCCTCCAACAGCGTCATCAAAGAGTATGTCTGAAAAAGTAAAGTCTTTGGAAGTCAGATGAGATTCGGCCCACTCTAAGTAATCAGGATGGATTAGCACGTCACCACTATTTAGGAATACGACCCCTGAGCCTGTTGCCATCCGAACGCCCTTGTTAAAGGCATCAGATATTCCCCGATCAGGCTCACTAATCGATTTACACCCGTATTGGCGCAAATACTCTTTGGTTTGCTCACACTGTCCACCATTCACAATAATGTGTTCAATGCGATCTTTTACTGGCGCCAACGACTCCACAGTTCTTTGAAGTTCAGAAAAATTATTATAAGTAATGGTGACGACCGAAATCATTGACGTTTTTCCCTAAGGTATTTCACAAATCCATAGGGGCGCGAAAAAAGGTGTGCCAAAATACAATGGAATCCTCTGGGGCTTCAGCGTCAGAATTGCCCTCAAAATTTGTATCAATGGCACGACATGCATTTCCACAAATTCAAGAAGCATCTGGGGCTGCTTGTTCAATACAAGCCACTTAGCGACAAGGGCTCACGCGCACATCGTCGTCCAGGAACGCGACGATCTCGTGCTGCGCGTTAGGCTCGCGTTTCTTGCGCCGTGAACGCCTGGAGCCTCGTCCGCGTGAAACACGCTGAGAGGGAAGGCGCGCGCGAAGCGCTCCGCGAGCATCTCGGGGACCCCGCTCGGATATTCCTGAAGAAGCAGGACGACCTCGAATGGCACTGCGCCGATCTGTGCGGCGAGATCATCCAGGCAATGTACGATCTCTTCGTGCCGACGGTAGGACACGACGATGACGGAGACACGCTGAGTCGTCTCTCGTGCCCGGCAGATCTCACGAAGCGCGACCGAGCCAGCCACCCGCCGTTGCTCAGTAGGCCCCGCGGCCGCCCAATACCGCTGGGATAGTGCGAACGAGAATCGCCAGATCGCGCCAGAGGCTCCACCCCTCGACGTACTCGAGCTCGACCGTGGCGCGCTCGGGATAAGGCACCGCCGACCTTCCGCTCACCTGCCACGCGCCCGTGATGCCGGGCTTGAGGGACAGGAGCAGCGGCCCTTCACCGTTGTAGTGGTGGATCTCGTCAGGCACGATCGGACGTGGACCGACGAGCGACATGTCGCCCTTCACCACGTTCCATAGTTGGGGCAACTCGTCGAGGCTCGTTCGCCGGAGGAAACGGCCGATCCTCGTAATGCGCGTGTCGATCGATGCGGGGAGCTTGTAGTCGTGCTCGACATACTGGCGAAAAAGCACCGGATCCGAGTGAAGCCTCGTCTCGGCGTCGACATCC
>JBKOYV010000402.1:0-18832 GCA_046725585.1 Gemmatimonadota bacterium
CTCCGGTATCGTGCGGACGACCTTGTGTGACGGGATCGCGATGACCGAGATGTCACCGCCCAGGCTGTTGCCGACGTACAGGTATTCCTGAGCCTGCGCGGCGAGTACGGTCGGGGCGGCAAGCCGCGCTCCAGCCACCAACAGGAACGGTGCGACGCGCGCGATGCTGGAGCTCATGGTGTTCTCCGCAGGAGATCGCTCGAATCTACGCTCTCCCCGCCGCGTCGTAAGGCGACGGCTTGGGCGTTCGGCAGCGCGTCACCCGAGCTCGATCTGGACGCGAAGCGGCTCGGCGCTCGACTCGACCGCGAGCACGTTGACGAGCGTTCGGCTCGCGTGTCGCTCGAAATGCAGCGACACGCGTGACGTGCCGACGCGCAGGTTCGTGATGGTGAGTTGGCGGAGGTGATTCGGCAGGACGGGGTTTCGAATGTGCAACGCACCGCCGGGAGCATGCGGCAGGATGCCGAGCGTCCCCTGAAGCATCATGAAGAGTGCGCCGCTCGCCCACGCTTGAGGTGAACAGCTCACCGGGTACTGAACGGGGCGCGTTTCTCCGACGCGCTCCATGCCGCAGTACAGTTCCGGCAAGCGGTTGAAGCTCGCCCCGGCCGCAGCTTCCTGCGTCGCCGCCACGATCGGCACCGCGTTGGCGCCCAGGCCATAGTGCGACATCCCCATGACGACCAGCGCGTTGTCATGGGGCCACACGGACCCGTCGTGGTAGCTCATCGGGTTGAACACCGGGTGTCGCGCGCTCAGCGTACGAATCCCCCAGCCGCAGAACATGTCCGGCGCGAGCAGCATGGTCGCCACTCGGCGCGCGCGCTCGGCATCGGGCAGCCTGCTCCACAGCAGGTGGCCGGCGTTGGAAGTCACCGTCGGAATCGCCCGCTTCTCCCCATCGAGTGCCAGCGCGAACGTACCGAGATCCTCGAGCCAGAACGCATCGATCACGCGCTGCTGCAGCCGGGCCGCTTCGTTCGCGAGCCGCTGCGCCGTGTCCGGCTCTCCCAGCCGGGAGAACAGGGCCGCCGAGCGTATCTTCGCGTCGTAGACGTATCCCTGCACTTCGACGAGTGCGATCGGCGGCTGCGGGAGGCTGCCGTCCGGGAACGGCACGCCGTCGCCGGAATCCTTCCACCCCTGGTTCACCAGACCGCGCGGCGACGTGCGGGCGTATTCGACCAGCCCGTCGCCATCGAGATCGCCGTACCGGTCGATCCACTCGAGCGCGCGCCGCACGTTAGGCATGAGCTCACGGACCAGCGAGTCGTTTCCCGTCCATCGCCAGGTCTCGTGGAGCAGCACGATCCACAGGGGCGTCGCGTCGATGGTGCCGTAATACGGCACGTGCGGGATCTCGCCGCTCCGGGCCATCTCGCCTCGACGGAGCTCGTGCATGATCTTGCCCGGCTGTTCTTCCGTGTAGGCGTTCTCCGTCGTCCCCTGATGCCGCGCGAGATAGCGGAGGGTATCGATCGCGATGCGAGGGTTGAGCGACAGCGTCTCCAGCGACGTGATCACGGAATCACGCCCGAACACGGTGGAGTACCACGGGATCCCCGCCGAGATGACCCGGCCACCGTCGGCGCTGATGTAGAGCGATCGCAGGTCATCGACCGCCCGCGTGATCGTCGCGTCGAACGCGCCGATACCACTGGTCCACCGCGAGCATGCGGACCGCCATCGGTCGTACACCGACGTGAGGCGTCGGCGCCGCTCGCCGAAGCTCCCCTCCGCGCCCGTGTGGGTGCGCTCGCGGAGCGTATCGCCCTTGATCGTCCACTCGAGTTGCACCGGGTGACCGGGCAGGAGGCGAAAAGCCCACCGAGCCGCACGCGCGTCGAGGGTGTCGGGCTGATCGCGGAAGCGAATCGCGCTCCCGATCACGCGTCCGTCGCGACCCCGGTATGCTAACCGAATGGCCGACGGTTCGACGATCGGTGCGAGAAAATCCCCGCGATGCTCCCGCTTCCAGCCGCGCACCTCGAAGATGTCGGCGAAGTCGCAGCCCACGAACAGATGCACCCAGAAGTCGATCGGCCTCACGAGAAAATTCGTGAGGGTAAGGCGTTCGATCAGCGAATCCTCGAGGACCAGCTCGCGCCGGATGTAGATGGCGTGCTTGGGGTCCCAGGCGTTTCCACCGAACTCGTGATCGGTCACCGCCAGGTCGATCTGGGAGAAATACGGCTGGATGACCTGAGTCGAGAGCCTTGCCGGCGGGCTGCCGGCCATGCGTAGCTCGTAGTGACTCAGAATTCGGGTGTCCCCGTCGAACAGGCCGAGGGAACAGTTGCCCGCGGGCGCCACGTTGCCGTGCTGATCGATCAGGGCGAACAACCGGTCATGCTTGAGCGAGAGCGCGTCCGAGACCGGGGTCTCCCGATCACACGGAATTGCCGGGTAGCCGACGGCTTCCGCCATCGAGATGATCCGCCGGTCCGCCGTCCGCGCATCGCCCGCCGCGATCTGGTCGGAGGCGGCCTGCTGGCCTCCCGTCGCGTGCGAAGTCACGGCTACGCCACCATCAGCGAGTTAGATCCGCGGTATGGCGTTGACGACGCGGATGTTCCGCTGACACGCTCGTACAACGCGACGTGATCTGTCACCATGCGGTCCGCGCTGAATCGCTCGATGGCGCGCTCACGACACCTCGCCCGATCGATTGCGTCGACTGCACCCCCGGGTCGAATGAGCTCGGCCATGTGCTCCGCCGACGTCGCGATGAATCCGGTCAGGCCATCCTCGACCAGCTCGGGCACGCTGCCCATCGCGAACGCGACCACGGGACAACCGGACAGCATGGCTTCGATCAGAATGAGACCGAACGGCTCGTTCCACTCGATGGGCGCGAGCAGCGCTCGCGCGTGCGCGAGCAGCGGAGCCTTGACCGCGATGCCGACCGGTCCCACTTCGGTGACGTGGCACTGCGCGAGCCTCGGTTTGAGCTCGAGCTCCGCCCACACCTCGTCAGGCGGATGCACCTCTCCTGCCATCCGAATCCGCACACCAGCCTTCCGCGCGACATCGATGGCCGTGTGTGGTCCCTTCACTCGCGAGTAGCGTCCGACGAAGCACACGTAGTCGCCAATTGGTCGCTTGGTACACTGGTACTTCACCGGGTCGAGACCATGATGAATGACGTGAACGTGACGAAGGCACGTCTCGCGGCGCCGCTGGTCCTCGGAGATCGCGATGTAGTACGCCTCGGGACAATATCGGTAGAACGACGAGAGCTGCTCGTCGCGGGCATGATGCAGCGTGTAGATCATGGGCACGTCCGGCGCGAGGCGCGCGCACGCCAGGGCGACGGCGGAGTGGGCGTGGATCACGTCGAACGGACCACACCGGCTGATCTCGCCGAGCGCCCATGAAACGTGATTCACATCGGCGAGCATTTCCGGGGGCCATTGGCCTTCGCCGTACAGGAACCTGAGCTTCGCGCTCGTCCGTGAATCACCCGTGCCGAAGAGCTCGACGTGGTGGCCAAGTCGCACGAGCCCTTCGGCCAGCTCGTACACGACCAGCTCGGTGCCGCCGTAAAGTCGCGGCGGGACGGCCAGGTACGGTGTGGAGATGAGTGCGATTCGCATGCGCGTTCCGAGCCGATGTGAATCAACGCCTCGACCGTACCGAGGCTGCGGGCGACTCGGATTCAGCAGTCGCTGTGCCAGGTAGGCTCTTGCAGGGCGGGACTCGCCGCGCTCGCGGGGATTTTTTGGGAACTGGCGCGGACTTACTCCGTTAGTCCTTGCAGTCGAGGCGTTCGGTCCAGAGCCGGATCTGGGCAGTGAACTTCGGCATCTGCGCAGCCTCGCTGCCGATCGACTCCAGCGTGAGACACGCATCGCTTTTCTGCGCGAGCAGCAGATACGCCGCAACCGTGTAGACACCCATCTCGACGATGTCGTCGCGCGATTCCAGGCGCGGCACGATCGCGCGGGCCGAATCGAGCACTGCGCGCGCCAGCTCCTTTTCGCGTGCCGTATCTTGCCGCGCTCGCACGATCAACGACTCGACGTAGTCCAGCGACGCGCGAGGGTCACTCGACGCTGCTGGTTTCGGCGCGACCGCAACCGAAGAATCCGCCGTGTCCGAAGCGACACCCGGAGCGCGCCGCACCGCAGGTGCGTCGGGTGATGGCGACTTCGGGCTGCTCGGGTTGGGCGACGCAAGCGGGGGCGTGAGCGCGGGTGCCGGGCTCACGAGCGAGTCCCGACCCGCAGCCACAATGGGCGCGGACGGGGCGCTCACCGTGGGACCAGGCGCGGCGGGTCCGGCGCGCCCGCGCAACGTGAGAACCCCCACTACGGCAACGGCAGCGAGTCCGAGCACGACCGCGCTGCCAACCGCAACGGTCCGTGCCCGCTTGTTCTCTGGTGCGGGAAGCTGCGAGGGTGCCAGAGCCTCCACACGCACCGGCGTCGGTGTGAACACGGTCCTCTCGGGAGTGCCCGCCGCGTCGGCCAGCGCCTGAGAGAATTCCGGGGCCGTCGAATACCGTTCGGCCGGCGCCCGAGCAAGCGCTTTGTCCAGTACTGCCTGAAGCCCCGCCGGCCACGCGACATCGCTCTTGACTTCAGCGAGCGTCCTCGGTCGGTCGCGGAGCCGCATCAGCGCGGCCTCGTGCGGCGATTCGCCGGTAAAAGGCAGGTCGCCCGTCAGCATGTAGAACGTCACGAGCGCCAGCGAGTAGATGTCGCTGCGCCAGTCGAGCGTGGTCGCCGACAGTTGCTCGGGACTCATGTACTCGGGTGTCCCGATGACCAGTCCCTGCTGCGTCAGCTTGGGACCACCGCCGCTCATCGCTTCGGCGATCCCGAAGTCCACGACCTTGACGCGCTGTGTGCCGTCGCGTCGCATGCAGACCAAGATGTTATCGGGCTTCAGGTCGCGATGAACGATGGGTGTCGGGCGTTCGTGCGCTGCCGCGAGCGCATCCGCTACCTGACGCGTGATCTCGACCGCGCGAGCTATTGGCAGAGGTCCTTCTCGAGTAACGATCTCAGACAGCGGCACGCCATCGACGAACTCCATCGCGATGTAGAAAAGACCATCGCCGATCTCGCCGTGATCGAACACGCGCGCGACGTGCTCGTTCTCGATCTGGCTCGCGTTCACCGCTTCGCGCCGGAAGCGCGTGACGACGTTCGCGTCGCGTACGAGCCTGGGGTGGAGGACCTTGATCGCGACGTTCTGCGGCAGCCGGACGTGCCGGGCGAGGTACACTCGCCCCATTCCCCCTTCCCCGATCTTGTCGGTGATCAGGTAACGGTCGGCGACGACCGTGCCGATGAGATCGTCGCTGGGATTGAGCGATTGCAGCGTGCACCCATCGGCGGCACAGTAGAGCACATCGTCGCCGTATTCCTTCTCGCAGGTCGGGCAGACCTTGGCCATTGGCCTCCAGCCGGGTAATCGGGGGACGTTAGGTGGGCGATGCGAGCGGCGTTCGACTTACTGATCGCTCCCGCCGGCCTCGCGCACTTTCGCCTCGGCGATGGTCCGCTGCGCGACGTACGACGACGGCAGCGACTTCGCCAGGAACATTTTGTAGAGCGGGATCGCCTCCGTCATGGACTTCCGATCTTCCGCGTCGATGGCCTTCGACAGGATCACCAGCTCGCTGAGACTTCCCGTCGAGCGCACCGCGGTCTCGCCACCCGATGTCACAACTTTGCTCCCGGGATTCCCCGTGCTCCCGGTCTGACGTGGCCGCGCCGCCGGCAGCTTCATTCCGTGAGCGATCTTGTCGCCCAGCTGGTCGATCAGATCCTGGAGCTTGTCCGCGGAGCCGCGCACCTGGGTGCTGTACTCCATCTCCGACGTCTCCACGCTGTAGGCGCTCGCCGTGATCCGCGTGTCGCCGTTGGGCTGCACGAGATAGGTGCCGTAGATGATGTGATGGGCGTTCAACAGCTTCCCGACCTGGACCGCCTGCCCGGGATCGGCGCGCCCACCCGTGCCGAGGTTCTGCTCGGCCATGATCTCGTTCAGCTTTTCGCGGGTCACGATGCGAATACTGTCCGTCTCGCCGAGCCGGCCGGCGAGCACGGTCGCGATCCCCTTGCTGAGCGCCTTGTAGTCCGCGTCGGTGCGCATCGACGCGTTGATGTAGTCCAGCACGGCCACGACGGGCCGGCGGTCCTGACTCGCCCCTTGCGCGGCGAGCGTCGACGCCGCCGAGCCTAACGCGGCAAGCGTCGTCGCGACCAGCGCGAGACGACGCGGGACTCGTTCACGGTATCGCATAAATCTCCTCGTCTCTCGTTAGAAGCGGGCGCCGAGCGTCAGTCCGCCAGTGAACCCGGTGACCGTTGACGATGCATCGCCCGACTTGAGCCGACCACCCTGGACCCGAACGAAGGGCTGAAGCGAATAGTGACCGCCGACCCGTTGCTGAAGACCAAGCGTGAGCGTACCACTGGCGATCCCGGCGGTCGTCAGAAGATCGTCCGATTTCAGACCGGTTTGATGCCGACCGTTGAGCGCGATGAGCAGTCCCGTCGATGGTGAGAGGCCGGTGACCGATCGGACGCCCGCATCGAGGTAGTTCGCGTCGCTGTCGGAGACTTTCTGTCCTTCGCGCTCGTACTCCGTCCGATAGCGGTTGACAACGTAAAACGTGAGCTCGCGGAACCGGGACGAGGCGACCTCGAACTGCCAGTCCGCCGTATAGATCGGACCGAGCTGGCTCTGGCCGACGGCGGTGCCGACCGTCGTGCCGGTTTCGAGCTCCTCCTTCGCGAAGAAGTCGGCCGACAGCCCGAACGTCATGCTGTGCTGGCCAAAGAGGCGGCTGGACCCCAGCGACAGACGGACCGCGTCCCCGGGGCTGAAGTCCACGGGGATTCCCGCGGCCACGGAGATCGGCGTGTACTGTTTCCGCATCTCGTACGACGTGCCTAACGCCCATGACCACGCCCCGATCTCGCGGGCGAGCACGACACCGAGCGTTCCTCCGGTCCCGACGCCGAGCACCGGAACCTGGAAGCTGAGCGCCGGTGCGCCGACGACTCGCAGCGCGCTCAATTCCTCTTGGTCGAGCTCCGTCTCGCCGGTTGGCAGGTTGATGCCGGCGGTGATGAGTACGTTGTCGCCGACGACGTGGCCGGTGGCGCGAATGCGCACGTCGGACACACCGCTCATCGAGTAACCGTCGGTCCCCGTGACGGGATCGGTGCCGGAAATTCGGACGTCGCTGCTGGCGTACGCGGTGGTGAGATCGACCGACAACCGGCTGCCGATGGGCACCATGACCGAGACCGGAATCGACCACTGCGTGGCGCGGGTCACGCGCACGGTGCTCGCCCCGTCGACCGTGGGTTGCGGAATCCCATCGTTACCGAACTTCCAGACCTCGAACACCGGACCGACGAACGACACGGCATCGCCGGCGAGTTTGACTTGGCCGGCGGCGGCGGACGACGTCCCGAGCAGGACGACGCACGCGCGAACGACCGCAGACTTGAGAGTATGCACGGTCGCCTCGTCAGCGTGGAGTAAGAATGGTGATGAAGATCGTGACGGTCAGCGCCGGAAACGCAGGATCGGTGATGCCGCCTGGCGGTTGCCCACCGCCAATGGGCGTCGTGAACACCGAGTTCAGCCGATCGACCGTCATCGCGCTCGCACGGGCGAGCGCGTTCCGCCGCGTCGTTATTCCCGCGAGCCCCGCCGCCTCGTCGCGCCGCGTCGCCGCGAGCGTAAAGCTCGGGTCGAGGCGGAGCGCCTCCTCGTACGCTCCGACGGCGTCGGCAAAGCGGAATTCCGACTCATACCGGGCGGCTTTGCCATAGGCAATGAACGCGGCGATGTTCTTCGTCGGTCGTTCCTCGACCGCCGCCCGTTCGCCGGGCGTCAAGGTCACGCCCAGGTTCTCGAACAGCCGGAGGGCAATCTGCTTCTCGGTGTCGAGCACGTTGTCCAGCCGCATCTGCTGGGAAACCGCCGGTTTCACCTGACGTGTCGTGGCATCGGCGACGCCGACGCTCACGCCCATGCTCGCCGCCTGTGCGTCGAGCGCGCCGTACACCACGCGCCGCGCCTGCACCAGCCGGCCGACGCGCGGAGCGGTGCTGGAATCGGCGCGTCCCGATGACGCGAGCGCGAGCTCGCGCATGATGGCGTCGAGTCGAAGCCGGTCGACGATCCGGAGCTGGCTGCTCTTGGACAGATCGACGCGCAGCAGGTCGGCCAGACCGTAGCCGAGTGCCGCGGTCGACGAGTCGAGGCCCCTCTGGTCGAACGGCAGCACACCGACCGTCCTGGGCGACAGCGTGTCCGGCTTGAGCTGCGCTTCCACGGCGATGGCCTGGCGTGCCGCGTCCTGGGCCTCTTTGACGCGCGGGTGCGGTGCCGCACCACCGGACGCGCCATGGTAACACCCCGGCGTCGCGAGCACGGTGGCGATGACCGCCACCCATCCCAATGAGCGCGCGATTCCGCGGTCCATCGAACGATCGTGGCGGTGGCGCCCGGCGCCAGCTCGATTCACGTTAGGCATGCTCAATGTCGCGAAGAAGGTTCGGAGTTGACGCGCTGTCTGTCTGACGACGATGGCGACGATTACCTGACATGGATGAACGCGGTTCCACTCACGCCCCCGCCGGTCGCCGTGATGGTCGTGAACCCCGACCCGGTTGCGGTCAGCACGCCGTTCGCATCGACGGTGGCGACGTTCGGGTTGGCTGTGCTCCACGCCACCGGCACGTTCGGGAGCGGCACGCCGTCCGCATCGAGCACGGTTGCGGTGAGCTGCGCCTTCATTCCCGGGACCACTAACCCGGTTGGGGCCTGGATCGTGAGACTGGCTGCCCTAACGACGACCCGGAGCGTCTTCGTGACGCCGTCGATGGACACGGTGACATCGACATCGCCGGGATACAGGCCGGTGACCACGCCGGTCGCCGACACCGTGGCGCGGGTCGGTCCGGCGGGGTTCTCAACGCTCCAGGTGACGTCGCGGTCTGCGAGGTCTAGGTCCGTTCCATCCGCCGCCTTGGCAATGGCCACGAGCTGCAGCGTTCTCGCTGCGACCACACTCGCTGGGTCCGGGCTCACGACGATGCTCGACACCGGGCGAATCACCCGTACAGTCGCCGTCGCGCTGCTCGTACCGGACGTGGCGGTGACCTGCACGGAGCCGACAGCAACCGCCGTGAGCACTCCGCTCGCATTGATGGTGGCGATGTTCGGATCGGACGTGCTCCACGTGACCGGCACGTTCGCGAGGGATGCACCGTTCGCGTCGACCGCAGTCGCGGTGAGCGCTGCCGTGGTGCCCAGGAGCATCGTGGCCGGGGCCTCGATCGTGAGACCGGCTGACGTAACGACGACCCGGAGCGTCTTGGTGACGCCGTCAATGGATACCGTGACATCGGCATTGCCGGGATACACGCCCGTGACAAGACCAGTCGCCGACACTGTAGCCGTGGGGGTCGACCCCGCGGGGTTCACGACGCTCCACCGGATATCGCGATCCGCGAGGTCTCCGGCGTCCGTTCCGTCCGTTGCCTTGGGAACGGCCACGAGCTGCAGCGTTCTCGCTGCGACCACGCTCGCGGGATCTGGGTTTAGGACGACAGTCGACACCCGGCGAATCACCTTCACGGTCGCGGATGCGCTCCGGGTACCCGCGGTCGCCGTGACCTTTGCGGATCCGACCGCGACCGCCGTGGCTGATCCGGTCGTCGCGTTGATCGAGAGCACGAGCGGGTTGTCCGACGTCCACTTGATCTTCCGCGTCGCCAGGGTCTTGCCCTGTGCATCGAGGGCCGCGGCGACCAACGTCCGTATCTCTCCGAGGCGCAGGACGGGCACGGCGCTGAACGCCACCTGCGCGACGGGCGCGAAGACGATCTCGGCCAGCGTCGTCTTGGATCCCGGTGGCAACGGCACCGTGGGCTCACTCGTCTGCCGGTCGATCGGCGTACCGTCTTCATCTTCGAGCGTCCAGTCGACCCCCACGGCGCACTGTGTCTTCGATCCGCCCGCCTGCTGCGGGTCGGCGAGGCACTCGGCGATCCGAACCACGACGGCAACCTGCTTGGGCTCACCCGGCGTGACGCTGACGCTCGTCGGCGAGCTCTGGAGCGTGACGTCCGTTTCATCCTTCCGGCGGTAGAACGCGCGAATGCGGACCGTCTGTCCGGCCTTCGCGTCAACGATGGTCGCGTTGATCCCGAAACGCAGGGTGGGGCCGATCTTCTCGTTAGGCTCGACCGGTCGATCGTCGAGACACGCCGTGGCCAGCACGGCGAGAAGTGCTGCACTCCGGGTCACTCCCCGGGTTACGATGCGGCGGCGCATGGCGTTCATGGTCCCACCAGGACGGTTGGGGCGCCGACGACGATCGTGCCGCCGTGCGCCGTAGGGTCGGTCATGCGCGCGAGCGGGCGTCCGCTCACGAGCACCGTGGGAGAGCCCATGATGATCGAATCCGGTGGACCCACGCACACGCACATACTGCCGACGGCGGCCGCCGGGAGCGACGCGATCAGAACCGTCGGCGCACCGGGGGAGACAATCGGGCCGCCGACGTGCGGGATCGGCGGCAGCCCAGGGGTGACCATCGGGCAAACATGCATGTCGGTGATGCGAGCAGCGGGCATGGGCATGGGTGAGTCCTCAACGCCCTGCGGGTTGGGTGACTGGTGGGCCGCCTGCGGGCGGCGCTGACAACCGTGTGTGTCGCTCGTGCTGCGCCTGGAAGTGGTCCCGGGAGAGCGTGATGGCCTTGTCCCATCCGCCGAGCTGCTTCACGACCTCCAGGCCCTGGGCGACGTACGCGCCCGCCAGTGCTTCAAAATGCTGCGGGTGCGCGGCGGCCGCGAGAGCGACGGCGTTACCAACCAACAAGCGGTCGATGCCGGCCGGCGGCGGGACGGGCGCCACGTCCGGCGGCGCGACACTTCCGCTCGTGAAGAACACCGCGCCGGCCGCGCAGCCGGCGGCGCTCTCAAGGCCGGCGGCCTGGCCGGCATTCCATGCCGCCCGGCGCCGATCCTCGTCGGGGTTCGCGATCCACTGCTCGACGGCGGCCAGCGCCGCCGTGAGTGGCGGTGCTGGTTCCCCACCACCGCTTGCCGCGAGTTGCGTGGCGTGGCGCGCCGAGACCCACGCCCACCACACCCCCTCGCGAGGAGGCAACGCGGCCGCGATGACGCGGAACGCCTCGGGAGTCCTGCCGTCGGCGACGAGCGCTTGTACCAGGGCGCCACCATCGGCCGCCGCAGCCGCGAGCGGTGCCGTGTCATCCGACAAGTGGGCGCGCGCGACGAGCCACGCCACCGACGCGTCGGTGGCCGCGGGAGACTGAGACGGGCTGGGCGTGGGTTGGGTCATAGCCGCGGTCCTCAGTTGATCATCGTGACGCCGCCCTTCACCATCACTACGCCGTCGCCATTCACCTGCGCGACGGCTCCCTTCACCTGTACCTGCGCCGTGCCCTCGATCTTCGCCGAGACGCCGCCCTTCATCTCGGCCTGCACGGACCCTTCGGCTTTTACGTTCAGCCCCTTGACCGTGACACCACTCGGCGAGAGCACGATGGAGCTCGGGCCTACCTTGAGCGAAAGCTCCTGCATCGCTTCGATGGCGATCTTCCCGGCGCCGGCCTTGATCGATATGTTGCCTGCCGACACGTCCACGGTCAGGTTCCCCATCTTCACCTTGAGCGAGTCATTCCCCTGATCCACGCTCACGGACCGATTGCCCTGCTTCACCGTGATGGTTTGATCGCCTTGCACCGTCACGGTCTGCTTGCCCTGGGTCACCTCGACCGTCTGATCGCCTTTCTTGACCGTATGCGCGTCGTTTCCCTCGGTCACCGTGCGCGTGTCGTTGTTCTTGACGGTCGTGGTGCGGTCGTGTTTGACGTCGCGGGTCTCATCGTTCTTCACCACGACGTTCAGGTCCTTCTCGGCCTGCGCGAAAACGTGCTCCTCGCCTTTCTTGTCCTCGAACCGGAGCTCGTTGAAGTTCTCGTCCCCGCCGCCTAACGTGCGCGACTTCCACCCCGACTGGGTCTTGTTCGCCGGGAGGTCGTAGGGGAATTTGTGGGTGCTGTTGTATACGCGGCCCGTGATGATGGGCCGGTCCGGATCGCCCTCCATGAACTCGACCAGGACTTCCTGGCCCACTCGTGGCGTCTGGACGAAACCCCAGGTGGTCCCCGCCCACACGCTGGCGACGTGTACACGGTGCTGGGATTTGCCATCCTTCCCGGCGCCGCGATCCCAGGGGAATTGGAGCAGCACACGCCCGTCGGCATCCACGTCGATCTCCCCCGTGCCGCCGCTGCCGACGATCTTGGCCGTCTGCGTACCGCGCACGGACGGGCGCGGCGTCACACGCTCGGGGTAGTGCCGCACATCGGCCGGCATGGCCCCGAACTCGTTCTGGTATTTCGCCGTGAGGCTCGAGCCGGCGATCACGTCGCCGATCTCGATCCGATGGGTGACGCGTAACAGATGGAGCTCCATGCCAGCGTCGCCCGCCGTCCCGCCAATCACCTTGACCCGCGTCCCGGCTTGAAAGGCGGCGCAGGTGCTCGCCCCCCGAAAGAGGTCGTGACCAACCTCCTCCAGTTCCACACGGCGCTTCGCCTCACCCGCTGAATCCTTAGGTCCGAGGTCCCCCAGGAACGCGTAGCGCTCACCCCGCGCGCCCGGACTGTTGCTCGAGACGTTGCCCGTGTCGTCCGTGCGAAGCAGATCGTGATCGATGAGCGACACCGACGCGGCGTGGACGGCATACTCGCGGCCGAGCTCGAACACCACGTCCGTCTGCGGCCTGTCCGCCGCGAGCCTGGGCTGCACGTGGGCCGTCGCCGTTGTACACGCCGGGATCGTTCCGCCGCGGGCGTCGGAGAAGACGAGCGTGTGCTTGTCTTCCTCGTGCTCGAATGTGTAGTAGAGTCCGGCCCCCTCGAGCAGGCGGTGCACGAACGCGAGATCGGTTTCCCCATACTGCACCACGTACGGCAGCGTCGGCGGCGACGCCGTTACCTTCCGCTTCACGTCGGTCACGCCCGCCGCCTTGCACACCTCCTCGACGATGTCGAGGACCGATTTCTTCTCGAACGTGCGGCAGTCGCTCGACAGCGACATGAACCAGAGGGCGGGCACCACCTCGACTCGGTACCGCGCAAGCTGGTCAACCTGATCTCGCCCTGTAGTCTGGAAGCGACGGACCAGACCGTGCACGGCGCGCGAGTCGCCATCGGCGAGCGGTATGTGCAGCGTCATCGCCTTCCCGAGGAGAGTCGCGGGCTCGACCGAGTCATTCTCGGACACGAAGTCCACCGTGTAGAGGAACGGACGCGACACCTCCTCCTCTCCAACCAGCGACACCGCAACGAGCGTGTCGCCGCCGAGCGGCGTCGTGGCGCTCAGGAGACGCTTGGCTTGCGAGATCGGGATCGTCATCGGTTGCGTTCCCTCGGAGTCCCGCTACGTCGCCGACGCCGCAGCCGTGGCTACTGCCGGCTCGCCGAGCGAGAAGTTGGCCTCGCGCGCGGTGGGTGTCACCTCGTACGCGAGCTCCCCGTTCTCGTCCACGGTGACGCGCACCGCGCCGGGCCGCGTGCCGCCGGCAATCGCCTCGAGCAGCAGGCGCGACACTTCAGGGAGCATCGTATTCGTGAGAATGTTGTCCACGTTGCGCGCGCCGCTCTCCACCTCGGTGCACCGCGCCGCGACGGCGTTCACGAGATCGTCGTCGTACACGAGATTCACCCGCTGCGTCTCGCGCAGGCGCCGCTCGATCTTCCCGAGCTTCAGCCTAACGATCTTCTTCAGGTTCTCGTCGCGGACGGGGTAATACGGAATGACGACCATCCGGCCGAGGAATGCCGGCTTGAACGTCTTGTCCAGCTCGGGCTTGAGCGCCTTCGCGAGGGCCTCCTGCGCCGGCATCGTCTCCGGGTCGGCGGTCAGCGTCATGATCGTGCCGGTACCGGCATTCGTCGTGAGGAGGATGATCGTGTTCTTGAAGTCGATCTGCCGACCCTCCCCGTCCTCCATGGCACCCTTGTCGAACACCTGGAAGAAGAGCTCGAGCACGTCGGGGTGTGCCTTCTCCACCTCGTCGAGCAGCACCACCGAATACGGCCGCCGCCTAACGGCTTCCGTGAGAACACCACCTTCGCCGTAACCCACATAGCCCGGTGGCGACCCCTTGAGCGTGGAGACAGTGTGTGCCTCCTGGAACTCGCTCATGTTGATCGTCACCATGTTGTGCTCGCCGCCGAAGAGGAGGTCGCTCAGTGCGAGCGCCGTCTCGGTTTTCCCGACGCCCGACGGCCCCACGAGCATGAACACGCCCTTCGGCTTGTTCGGGTCCTCGATCTTCGCGGCCGACGTGCGCACGCGGCGGCTGATCGACTCCATCGCGTGGTCCTGGCCGATGATGCGCGCCTCGAGATGCCGCTCGAGCTCGAGCATCATCGAGAGCTGATCGCGCAGCATCTTGCCGACGGGGATCCCGGTCCATCCCGAGATGACTTCGCCTACGATCGAGGCATCCACGGCGACGCGCATGAGCGGCTTGTCGCCCTGGACCCGGTCGAGCTCCGTGTTCAGCTGCGTCAGCTGCGCGCGCATCGCCCCGAGCGCCTCGCCGTTGGAGGGCTTCGTGTCGGCCGCCGATACCGACACGTGCGCCGCCTCGATCTGTCCCCGGATGTCGCGAATGCGCTCGACCAGTCCGCGCTCCTGCTCCCACCGCGCGCTGAGCCGAGTGAGCTCGGCCTCCAGGTCGGCGCGAGCGAGCGCGATGGCCGCCAGCCGCTCCTGGTGATCGACACCGAGCGCCGTCTCGCGCTCGAGTACGCGCGTCTGCACGGCGAGGTCGTCGAGGCGTCGCCGCGTGTCCTCCACCGGCCCGGGCGTGGCCTGCTGGCCTAACGCGAGCCGCGCGCACGCCGTATCGAGCACGCTCACCGCCTTGTCCGGCAGCTGGCGGTCGGGCAGATAGCGGTGTGAGAGACGCACGGCCGCATCGAGGCCGTCGTCCGTGATCCGCACCTTGTGATGCGATTCCAGCGCCGGCACGACGCCGCGGAGCATCTGCAGGCACTGCTCTTCCGACGGCTCCTCGACCTTCACCAGCTGGAAGCGGCGCGACAGCGCCGGGTCCTTCTCGAAGAACTTCTTGTACTCCGCCCACGTCGTCGCCGCGATCGTGCGCAGCTCGCCACGCGCAAGCGCGGGCTTGAGCAGGTTGGCTGCGTCGTTCTGTCCCGCCTGTCCACCCGCCCCGATCATCGTATGGGCTTCGTCGATGAACAGAATGATCGGCGTCGCCGAGCCTTTGACCTCCTCGATGAGCGCCTTCAGTCGGTTCTCGAACTCGCCCTTGATCCCCGCCCCGGCCTGGAGAAGCGCGAGGTCCAGGGTGCGGATCGCCACGTTCTTGAGCGGTTCCGGGACGTCGCCTTCAACAACCCGGCGCGCGAAGCCTTCCACCACCGCCGTTTTCCCGACGCCGGCCTCGCCCACGAGAATGGGGTTGTTCTGGCGGCGACGCGTGAGGATGTCCACCACTTGCCGTACCTCGAAGTCGCGCCCGAGCACGGGGTCGATCTTTCCGGCACGCGCGCGCGCGGTGAGATCGACCGTGAACTGATCGAGGTTCGCCGTCTTGCCGCCCGCCTTCGGCGCACCGCCGGACGACTCGGCCACACGCCCTCCCGGCATTGCGGCGACTTCGGCGGACGCCTCCGTCGATGGCGCGGTGACCGTGACGAACTCCTTCTGCAGGACCTCGGGCGCGATCTTCTCGAACTCGCGGCTGATGTCCTTCGCCAGACGAGAGAGCTCGGGATTCGTGAGCAGCGCCAGCACGCAGTGTCCGGTGCGCACCTGTGGCGCGCCGTACTCCAGCGAGCCAATAGTCCACGCTTCGGTCAGCACCTTCACGAGCGATGGGCTGAGGCTCGGCGTCCGGGCGTTGCCGGTCTTCAGCCGATCGAGCCCGCGCGTCAGATCATCGGCGAGGCGCGATCGATTCACGCCGTAGTGCTTGAGGATCTGCGCGAGGTCGCCGTCCGTCGCGTCGAGCGCCTTGACGAGAAAGTGCTCGATCTCGATGTCGTAGTGCGTCCGGGAGAGACACAGGCCGGCCGCGCCCTCGACGGCACTGCGGCAGGCGGCATTGAGCTTTCCGATCAGCGCTCGCAGGTTGGCGGACATCAGCTGCCTCGCGTGTGGGAGTCGTTAGGTAGTGTAAGCACGAAATCCTCAACAGAGCCGCAACGCCGTTTCGTCTGGATCGCGCCCGAGCGGCCGCGACGCCAGCCAGGTCCCCCGGCCGAGTCGCGGCGGGGCGGGACCATCGCGCGCCGGCGGCCCGAGC
The DNA here is from genome assembly GCA_046725585.1 of Gemmatimonadota bacterium. Taxonomy (GTDB): domain Bacteria; phylum Gemmatimonadota; class Gemmatimonadetes; order Gemmatimonadales; family Gemmatimonadaceae; genus JAJKIV01. The sequence goes on from JBKOYV010000402.1 coordinate 16,366, forward strand.
ACGCAGGGCGGCACCTCGCCCCGCGCCAGCACGAGCTGCGCATCGACCCCGACCTCCTCCGCCGCGTACAGGCGCGCGAGCGCACAGAGCGCCTCGTGCGCGTCGCCGCCGGGGAGAAAGGCGTCGTACTGCGCGCGCGTCAGCGGGCCTAGGCGCAATCGCACCTTGGCCTGTGCGTCCCACGCCGCGTTCCCCAGAACACCGAACCCGAGGCGCCCCGCGTCATCGTCGGCGTCCAGCGTGCACTGGCCACGCTCGTCCACCCGGCGCCACTCTCCCACGAACTGCTCCACCGTCGCGGGCACCTCGAAGTAGTCGCCGATTAGCCGTGCCAACCCGTCTGCCGGACGCGCGCGCAGCGAAAGCAGCCCGGCGTAGAACGCGAGCGCCGAATCGGGAAGCGGCAGTCGTCCGTGCAGCCCCTCGGTGCCGAGGCCCGCCAGGTCGAGCAGGTGATCGTGGAGGCGGTCCGCGCCCCCTTCCTCCTGCAGCACCGCGGATTGGTGCGACTTCCACGCGCGGTAGAACAGCGAGAGAACGCGGTGATTGAACAGGTCGAGAAAGTCGCGCAGGGCGGTGTCCTTGGCGCGAGCGAGCGCCGCCGCCTGCTCGGTATACACGTGCGGCAGCACACCCTGGGGCCCGGTGAGCCCGAGAAAGTTCACCGTCATGCGCGCCGGCGCGCCGGCGCCATTATCCGTCTCGTCAGGCAGATTGAGCGACTGTATCTCGCTCGGCGGGAACCCGAGTGACGTGCTCGCGGAGAATCGCACAACCTCACTGGCCGGGTCCGCCCACCCACCCACCGGCGCGCGCGTCGGCCGAAGTCGCGACAGCATTCGCACGGCCTGAAAGAACGAGAACCCGGTGGGCTCGTCGCGCAGCGTCCGCTCCAGACGCGTGTCCGGCGCTGACGCCGCGGCCGGTCTGTACGCGACCGCGGGAGCGGTGTCGGTGTGGGCCGTCATCAGACGAGCGTGCGCCAGCCGGCGCGCGGTGGCCACTCACGCATGACGCGCTTGCGCTGGCGCGTTCGGGCGGCGAGCTGCGTGAAGCTGTTCATCGTCGTGTACTGCGCGAGAAAGCGCTCGAGCACGCTCGCGAACAGGTACGCGCTTCCGCCGGGAAACTGCTCCTCATCGAGCTCCAGCTCCACGCGACGGCCGCGCGCGAACGCGACCCCCTGCTCCGTGGCGACGCGCGCGTACGCCGGGCTGCTCCGGACAGAAACCAGCCCCTGAATCTGCCGCTCGCCTCCGGTGGAGTCGCCCGCGTTATGCAGCCGCAGCAGCTCACGCAACGCCTCGCGGCCATCATCCACGAGCGACAGGTGATTGAGCGACAGCGTGGAGATGAGACGCCACAGGAGGGGCTTCCCGAGTGGCGGCTGCACGACCGGCGTCGGCCGGGTGAGACAGAGGACTCGCCGCACCGGCCCACCCTGCGCGAGCTCGAAGTCGCCGCGCTCGTCGACGCCGAACGGCAACCGGTTCGGGAGATCACCGTTGAAGCACGTCAGTGTGAGCGAGGCGATTTCCGCGTTAGGTGCGCGGATCTGCCCCGACAGGTCGGCGAACGAGATGAAGACCTCGGTGCCCCGATCGGTCCGCCATCCACTCGCGCGGCGGACCGCGTGCCAGAACGTGCCGGCGGCGTCCGAGCGCCCGTGACGGAAGCCGTACAGCGGCTCGATGCGTCGCGGCTCTCCCTCGCCCGGCGTTATGCCGGCCACGGTGTCCACCGACCAGGTCTCGATCTCGAGCCGGCGGCGCGCGTCGGGCACGACGGGATATTCCGTCGCTCGCTGCGTGATGAGGATGGGCTCCGCCACCTGCTCGAACAGGTTCACGACGGGCGTGCACCCGAGCCGAAGTGTCCGCGCGTTGATGCCGAGCTCCAGAACCTGGCGGCGCTCCGCGCGCTCGAACGGCGCGATGACGAAGAACAGCTCGGCCCTCACGCCGGCGCCTAACGCGTGGAGGGCGTCGGAGACCCCCGCCACGTCCACGAACAGGAACTTCTGCGGAAACGCGAACAGCTCCTGGAGCAGGGCGAACCCGGCGAACGTGCGGCGAGGGTATGGCATCAAGGCCTCGTCGGCCTCGAACCCAACAGGCATGATGCTCGACGCCGGGATCACGACCGGCGCCCGCGACGGCTGATCGGGATCACGGACGACGATGCGCGTGCAGCTGTTGAGCAGCAGCTCGTGCAGCGCATCGGCGACGGTAGCGTCCCCCGCCAGGTGGAGTCGCAGCGCGAGCGGCCGCGCAGCCGTGGCGCTCACGCCGGCGGCCCCGCGCCCGGGCACGATCTGGCCAAGCCGCATACCGGCGAACGCGCGAAGCTCGACCCGAATCGCACCCACCGCGTCACCAGGTCTGGCACCAGCCCCGGCGCGATCGGCGGCTGTCCACTCCGCCGTCGAGACGGTCATCGGCCAGAGCGTCGTGTCGTACACCGTGCG
>JBKOYV010000029.1:0-4562 GCA_046725585.1 Gemmatimonadota bacterium
GAAAATGGGTGTTGGCGCCCGACTGATGCTCTCGCTCGGTGCTGGGCTGTACGAGGAGCTGTTGTTCCGGGTCCTGCTGGTGTCCGGCCTGCTGCTGCTGGCGCGCCGCGTCATCGGCTTCGGGCCGACGTTGGCGAACACGTTTGCCGTCGGGCTCGGCGCTCTGATCTTCTCGGCTTTCCACTACGTTGGCCCATTCGGCGATCCGCTACGCCTCGATTCGTTCGTATTCCGCACGATCGCTGGCGTCGCGTTCAGCGCCCTCTACGTGTTCCGCGGCTTCGGCATCACCGCGTGGACGCACGCGCTCTACGACGTGATAGTGCTCGTGCTGTAGTTCCTTCACTTCACTTCAACCCTCCGACTCGCGGTCGCGATCGTTAGGTTCCCCGTTTCGAGCGTCAGCTCGATCCGGTAGTGGCCTTCCGGCAGCGTCGAGAAGTCAACAGCCAGCGCGCGTGAGTGCGCAGCCCCGGGGCGTGCAGACGGCTCATCCCACTGCATTCGCACCGGGGCGCGCCGTTCCACCACACCGAGCTTCTCCGCCGCGCGGCGATACCACCGAGTGCGCTCCCGCGTGACCGTGAGTCGATACGCGAGCGTCTCTCCGGCCGGGCTGACGCCGTACATCTCCCAGTACACGCCCACGGGCTTGCTGCGATCGACCTTCATTGACCCGCGCGCCCGAGCGGTCGCCTCATCGAGGGACGCGGGCAGGCTGGCAGGATCGTCGAACAGCAGAAGATCCGAGATCGTGACGCGCCCGGTAGAGGCTGGGGGACGAAACACGCCGCGCGCCCGTGCCACTCGACGCTCTGCGGAGTCGAGAGCCTCGACGCTGACGAACGCCGGACGCCACGCGGCGGTCGTCACGAGGACACCTCGCCTGAGCGCGGTCGAGTCCGTGCTCACGGTCACCGAGTCGGGGCTCGTCGCGGGTGCGATGGCGACGGCGGCATCGATCGTATCGCGCGCAAACCCTGACTGGCTGGTGGCATCGAACGCCGCCACCACGATCGCGGAATCGCCACGACGGAAGAAGGCGATCTGATGATCGAGATCGGCGACGGATCGCGCATAACGTGGCGCATACCTGCTTTGCGCCAACCTGTCGTGCAGCTCCCAGTCGGATGCGTCCGCCGAATCGGGTGCCGCGAGCACATCGGCGGCCGGCACGAAGTCGAACGCCGGAGTTGGCTCGTGCCCGATGACATGCACGTCCAGCGGGCTGGACATCGTCGGTGGCGAACGGGTCCAGCCCGTCTCCCACCCGTATCGCATCAGCAGCTCCTCCGAATCGTCACCCCAGGCCATGTCGTGCGGATACCCCGACGTCCGGATGAGCCGCGCCATCGTTAGGCGCGCGAAATGCTCCGTCCGAAAATCGTTGGCCGGCAACAGGTACAGCGGCCGCGACAGTGCCCAGAACCGCGCTTCGAACGGCCCTCGGTCGGCACATGGAAGGCGATCGTATCGCTTGCGTGCGTCGCCTTCCAGGAGCAGAGAGATGTCCGTCCAGTGACATCGCTCGCGCTCCGCCATGGCGGCGAGCGCGACGGCGAACGCACTGTCGGCGCGCATGAAGTCCGCGGCGGCATGAAACGCGAAGCCGGCAAGCGCCGCGCACCAGCTCGCGTCCGCGCGACACTCACGGGCAGCACTGACCGCGTCGCCCGCCCGACCATCCTCCACCAGGTAGCGAACTCGCTGGCCGGCGATCCATCCATCGCCCGGCACGCGCTGCGCGCCCTGCGCGAGCCGATCGATCAGTGCGGCGCGAGCAGCCTTCGTTCTGTGCGATTCGGGCGGAGGAGGGAACTCGCCATCATCCCACCAATAGCAGAACCGGCCGACTCGTACGTCGCAGCGGCCCGAGGTTCCGCCGTTGTTCAGGGGGAGATTCGCGCGACGCGTGCGCTCGAAACCGGCCTGCGCCGAACGGGCGTCGCGGACCAGTCGTTGTGAGTCCGCTGCCGACGCAGCGCTCCCTGGCTGAAACGCGGGCGATCTCAGCGCCGCGCCGGGTTGAAGCGAGAGCGCGACGAATAGCGGAAACGCGGTCGGGAGTACGGCAAGCGGCATCGCTCGATCAACCGATGCGGGTGATGGCGGTTGAATCGCGAGTATACGCCCGGTCACTGCACGCCGCGAGCCGGCTTGCGGGTTGCGGACGGCATCGAGTCGCGCTTACGTCCGACGAGACAGCCCGCGCTCAGCCGAGCGCAGCTACCGTGGAAACCCATCGACCCAGTCGATCGCAATGCCCTCGTTCACGAGCGGTGCACTGCCCGCCTCGCTTCTCTGTCTGGCGGCTCTCGCCGGGTGTTCGCGAGCTGCCGTCGTTTCGACGACCGCTCCCGCGGCTCAGCCCGCAACTTCGCCTACGGGTGTCACCGAGGCCGACGTGCGCCGGCTCCTCGGCGCGATTGCAGCCGACTCCATGGAGGGGCGGGGAACGGCGACCGCCGGTTCTGCCCGCACCGCGAGATTCATCGCCGCGGAGCTAGCGCGGTACGGCGTTCAGCCGGCTGGAGACAGTGGATTCCTCCAACCGGTTCCCGTCGCGTTCACGTCGAGGAACGGCGACAGGTGGTTGACGCTTCTGCCGACGCTCGAGGCACGCGACAGCGTGCCAGCCGCGGACCGAGCGAACGCCGTGAACGTCGTCGGGATCATTGCGGGCTCCGATCCTACGCTGCGCGACCAGGTCGTGCTCGTTGATGCGCACTACGACCATCTCGGAATCCAGCATGGCCAGGCCGGTGACTCCATCTACAATGGTGCCGACGATGACGCGTCGGGCGTGGTCGCCGTGATGGAAATAGCGCGTGCTCTCGCAGCAGGCCCCGCGCCCAGGCGCACTGTCGTCATAGCCGCTACGACCGGCGAGGAGGTCGGGCTGCTCGGTACGCGATGGTACCTCCAGCATCCGGTGCGCCCGCTCGAGGCGATGGTCGCGAACCTCGAGATCGAGATGATCGGACGACCGGACTCGCTCGCGGGCGGGACGGGCCGAGGATGGCTCACGGGCTTCGAGCGGTCGACCATGGGTGAGCTGTTCGCGAGCGCCGGACTCCCCATCGTCGCCGATCGCCGACTCGATCAACAGTTCTTCATGCGCAGCGACAACATCGCCTTTGCAGAGCGAGGCATTGTGGCGCACACGCTGTCGTCGTACAACATGCATAACGATTACCACGAGCCCAGCGACGACGTGGCCCACGTTGATTTCGCGCACATGACGCAGCTCATCGATGTCGCTGTACGCGCCGCGCGCCTTCTGGCCAATACACCGACCAAGCTGCAGTGGAAACCCGGCGGCAAACCGGCACCTAGGGACCGCGAATGATGAGTGCAAGTCCAGCATCGATTCCCGATTCCCGATTCCCGATTCCCGACCACATGCACGTTGAAACCCTCGCGGTTCACGGCGCTCACGGCGCCGATGCCGCGACCGGCGCCGTCGCTCCGCCGATCTACCTCTCGACGACCTTCGAGCGTGAGGCCGACGGATCGTTGCCGCATGGCTATCTCTACGCGCGCGACGGCACGCCGAATCGCACGTCGCTGGAACGGGTGCTCGCCGCGCTCGAAGGTGGCGCCGCTGCGGCGGCTTTCTCCGCCGGCCAGGCTGCGACGATGGCCGTCTTCCAGTCGCTGGCGCCTGGTGACCACGTCATTCTCCCGGTTTCCGTCTACTACGGAACCCGGAAGCTGCTGGATCACGTGTTCGCGCGCTGGGGTCTAACGATGACCAGCGTGGACATGCGGGACGCCGAGAACGTCGTGGCGGCGCTGCGCCCGACGACGCGTCTCGTCTGGGTCGAGTCACCGTCCAACCCGTTGCTCGCGGTGGCCGACATCGAGCGCATTGCGGCCATCGCGCACGAGGCGGGCGCGCGATGCGCCGTCGACAACACGTGGGCGACGCCCGTGGCGCAGCGGCCGCTCGCGCTCGGGGCTGATCTCGTCATGCACTCCACGACGAAATACCTGAGCGGCCACGGCGATGTGACGGGGGGCGCGCTGGTCACCCGCGAAGACGATGAATTCTTCGAGCGCGTTCGGACGGTGCAGACCGCGGGTGGCGCGGTCGCCGCGCCGTTCGACTGCTGGCTGGTGGTTCGGGGCATCAAGACGCTGCCGTATCGAATCCGCGCCCACACGGCGAACGCTACTGCAGTCGCACAATTCCTGGCGTCCCACGCCGGCGTCGAAGCGGTGCACTATCCCGGACTCGCGTCGCACCCCGGGCACGCCATTGCTGCGCGCCAAATGTCAGCCTTCGGCGGGATGGTTTCCGTGCAGGTCCGCGGTGGGCGGGAGGCATCGCTTCGGGTGAAGAGTCGCATGAAGATCTTTACGCGTGCGACCAGCCTCGGAGGTCCCGAAAGCCTCGTGGAACACCGCGCGTCGGTGGAAGCGCCCGGCAGCGGCACGCCCGACAACCTGCTTCGGCTATCGATCGGGCTCGAGCATCCCGACGACCTGATTGCCGACCTCGATCAGGCGTTAGGCTAGGCCGGTCGGGAAGCAGCTGCCGCGGTTGCTTTGATCCAGCG
>JBKOYV010000386.1:0-6792 GCA_046725585.1 Gemmatimonadota bacterium
TCCGGCCGATTCACCGACAGCCATAACGCGATCACGCCACCGAGCGAACAACCGCAGACGACGGCGCGCTCGATATCGAGATGATCGAGCAGCGCGATGAGGTCGAGGCCGAGACGCTCGATCGTGACCGGGCCGCGTGGCAGCTCGGACACGCCGTGGCCGCACGCCTCGTATCGAACGACGCGAAAGCGCTCCCCCACCGCCGGCATCTGGCGATCCCACAACCGATGATCGGTGCCCAGCGAGTTGCTGAACACCACGGCGGGACGGTCATTCGGGCCTTGGGCGCGATACGCGATCCCCGTGTCGCCAACGGCACCGCGGATCATTCCACGTCGGCCTCCCGCACGTCGCGCCACGACCGGAGCGCACGATCGATGAGCGCGTTCGTGCTGCCGAGATACGCGGCCGGGTCGAGGGCTCGATCGAGCTCATGCCCCGAGAGCAGACTCGACACGCGCGTATCGCGGCTCACGGCCTCGCGCAGGGTCATCCGGGCGTGGAACGCCTGCTCGACGACATCGGACGTCAGCCGCATCGCTTCCGGATGTCCCACGTGTGCCGCGAGCGCGGTCGACAGCGACTCCGCCATGAGTGCCCCGGATGCCTCCTCGAGGTTCACCCGCATGCGGTCGATGTGCACGTCGAGCGCGGTGAGTGCGCAGCGGAGGTGGAGCGCCGCACGCATCGTGTGCCGAAACGCATCGGGGATCGCCGTCCATTCCGTCTGCCAGCCGCCCGCGCCGCGCTCGTGCTCCTGCGACATTGCCGAGAGAACGACCGGCACGGTTCCGATCGCGAGCTGGGCGGCGGCGATGGCGTTCGTCGCGTCGACCGGATTCCGTTTCTGCGGCATGGCAGATGACGTGCCCTTCCCCGGTGCAGCGCCCTCGGCCACCTCGGCGACTTCCGTCTGGGCCATCAGCACGAGATCGCGCGCGATCTTCGCGATGACGCCAGCCGTCACGCCTAACGCCGAGACCACGCGGGCCGGTCGGTCCCGTTCTGCGTGCCATGGCAGGTCGGGCAGCCGCAGCGCGAGCTCGGCGGCGAGCAGCTCGGCGACCTGCTGCCCGTGTTTTCCGAGGGCCGCGAGCGTTCCCGCAGCGCCGCCGAACTGGAGCACGAGCGCATCGCGACGGACCGTTCGCAGCCCGGCGATCTGGCGAGAGACCGCGCCCAGCCAGCGTGCCGCCTTGAGTCCGAACGTGATCGGCACCGCCTGCTGCAACAGTGTGCGGCCCGGCATCACCGAGAGTCGGTGCGACTCGGCGAGCGCCGCGAGGGCGTCGCCCGCGCCAACGAGATCGGCGACAAGGATCTCGAGCCCTTCGCGCATCTGGAGCACGAGTGCCGTGTCGATCGCGTCCTGGCTGGTCGCGCCCCAGTGCACGTACGGTCGTGCCGCGACGCTCACGTGGGCGATCAGGTGCTGAACGAGCGGGATCGCGAGCGTACCAGCGTGGAGGGCGTCGCGCTCGAGCGCCACCAGGTCGAACAGCTCGACGCGGCACGCCTCGGCGATCGCGCTGGCCGCCTCGTTGGGGATGAGGCTGGCGCGCGCCTCGGCTCGCGCGAGGCACGCCTCGAAGCGGAGGATGTGACCGACGTGCGTGCCGGTGCTGAAGATCCGCTCGCCCTCGCCGACTGTTGACGCGCTCACCGGGGCGACCTGAAGTCGAAGAACACGGTCTCACCGACGCCCTGCAGCACGATGTCGAACCGATACTGCGGCGTTAGGCTTTCGTCGGCTGCACGCCGCGCGATCAGCGTCGTGCGTCGCGCCTCCGGTACGTGGCGGAGTATCGGATCGCTCTCGGTCGACGGTTCGTCCTCGAAGTAGATGCGCGTGAACAGGTGGTTCATGAGCCCGCGCGCGAACACCGCGACGGAGAGGTGCGGCGCCTGCATCGTGCCGCGGTCGAAGGCAGCGCGCGTCGGTCGTGTCGTGGAAAACGAGAAGCGGCCGTGCGCATCCGTTCCGATGCGCGCGAACCCGGCGGTCTGCCACACCTCGATCACGGCATCCGGAACGCCCGCGCCATCGCCGTCGATGACGCGGCCTTCCACGCGGATCTCCACGGCGTCTTCGCTGGCGACCATCGTCTCGCAGCGATCGTCGCGCAGCAGGCAGTCGTGAAAGAACGGCCCGACGGTCTGCGACGGCGTCACAGGGCGCGGGCTCACGCGACGTTCTGCTCCCGTGCTTCGAACGCCGTGGCACCGGGTCCCGCGAGCACGATGTCCCAGCGCCAGCCGAGCGCCCAGAGCGGCTCGGTCACCTCGTGCGCGTACGCCGCGACGAGTCGCGGCCGGGCGCCTTCCGGTACGGCGTTGAGAATGGGATCGAGGGGGAGCAGCGGATCGTCCGGGAAGTACATCTGCGTGACGAGCCGCTGGGACCACGATGGCGCGAGCACGGAGAAGTGGATGTGCGCGGGCCGCCACGCATTCTCGTGGTTGGCCCACGGGTACGCGCCCGGGCGAATCGTGAGGAATCGGTATTCACCGTCGGCGTTCGTCAGGCATCGACCGATGCCGAGGAAGTTGGGGTCGAGCGGTCCCGGCCAGTCGTCGCGCTTGTGGATGTAGCGCCCCGCGGCGTTCGCCTGCCACACCTCGAGCAGGGCGCCGGGCACCGGCAATCCGTCCTCGTCCATCACTCGGCCCGTGACGATGATGCGTTGGCCGAGCGCCTCGCCACCCGTGCCCGCGTTGCGGGTGAGGTCGGCGTCTTCGTCGGTCACGTGGCCGACCTCCAGGCGCGGCCGCGTGAGCTCGGACGCCGTTAGCGGCACCTCGACGAGCGGCAGCCGCGGCGCGCGGCGGAGCGTCGACCGGTACGCCTCGTACAGGTAGGGTGGAAACACGGCCGCGTCTCCGCGCACGATCTCGCCGATCGTGGTGATCATCGCGAGTCACCCACTGCGTCGTTTGCCGGCGACTCACCCTCCGCGAGAACGGTCCGCGCGAGGGCGAATGCGCTGTTGGCGGCTGGGACGCCGGCATAGACCGCCACGTGCAACAGCGCCTCGCGAATCTCCTCCGGCGTGGCGCCGGTGTTCCGTGTCGCGCGAAGGTGCGCCTCGAGCTGCTCCCACCGGCCTAACGCGGCCAGCAGCGCGATGGTGATGAGACTCCTCGTCCTGACGTCGAGTCCCTCTCGCGCCCACACGGAGCCCCACGCGACCTCGGTGACGAAGCGCTGGAACGGCGCGTCGAATGTCGTCTGCGCCGCCATCGCGCGGTCGACGTACTCCGCGCCGAGGACCGCGCGGCGGACTCGCATCCCGGCATCGAAGCGGGTGGTAGGGTCGGATGAGTCGTTAGGCATGCTCGTACCCGACGTAGTTCTCGGCCAGGCTCGCGGCCGCCGCGCGTGACCCGACGGTGTACCGCAACTGGGCGAGCTGCAGCTTGTGGTGAAAGGCGTCGGCGTCCGGAACGCGATGCAGCATCGAGGTCATCCACCAGGAGAAGTGTTCCGCGCGCCACACGCGCCTGAGGCACGTGTGCGAATACCCGTCGAGCAGCGCCCGATCGCCCGTACGATACCACTCGGCGATCGCCGCGCCGAGTACCCGAACGTCCGAGACGGCGAGGTTCATCCCCTTGGCGCCCGTGGGGGGGACGACGTGCGCGGCGTCCCCGGCCACGAACAACCGCCCCCACTGCATGGGCTCCATCACGGAGCTGCGCATGGTGGTGATGCTCTTCTCGAGCACCGGCCCGGCCTCCAGGGTCCACCCATCCGTCGTCTCGAGCCGCGCGCGCAGCTCCGTCCAGACGCGGTCGTCGGGCCATGCCTCCAGCGGATCGTCGGGCGCGCACTGTACGTAGAGCCGAGTGATCGCGGGCGTCCGCATGCTGTGCAGCGCGAATCCGCGCTCGTGGTGCGCGTAGATCAGCTCATCGAGTGACGGCGGCACGGCGGCGAGGATGCCGAGCCACGCGAACGGGTACGTTCGCTCGAACATGCGGTAGGCATCCCGTGGGATCGAGGCGCGCGAGACGCCGTGCGACCCGTCGCACCCGGCGATGATGTCGCACTCGATCTCTCGCGTCGAAACCTCGGAGCGATAGCGAACGCGAGGGCGCTCGGAGTCGACGTCCTGTAGGCTGACATCGTCGGCCTCGAAGCAGATCTCCCGTCCGGCCGCGAGGCGCGCGGCGATGAGGTCCTTCACTACCTCGTGCTGACCGTACACCGTGATCGAACGGCCACCGGCGAGCTCGGTGAGCGGGATGCGGTGCCGTTCGCCCTCGAACTGCAGGTGGATGCCGTGGTGGACGAGCCCTTCGCGATCCATCCGCTCGCCGACGCCGATGGAGCGGAAGAGGTCCACGGTTCCCTGCTCGAGCACGCCTGCGCGCAGCCGTCGCTCGACGTACGCGCGGTCGCGGCGCTCGAGGATCATCGAGTCGATGCCGGACCGATGGAGCAGGTGGCCGAGTGTGAGCCCGGCCGGCCCGGCCCCGATGATCGCGACCTGCGTGCGAGTCCGTGCGTGTCCCGTCACGCCGACGAAGCTAGCGGAGTGATTGCCAGGTGTTGATAGCAGGCGGGATGGGCCGATATGGCAGAATTGCCATGGCTGACGTCGTTCTCCCTCGTAAAGGGAATGTGCCTATGGCTCTGCCATACAGGCTGTTCCCGCCTGCTATCAACACCTCCCACGCGGTCCACTCTCTCGCGGGTGCGCCGAGGCCACACCCTACCGGGCCCGTGGTTCGCCGCGATAGACTTCTGGTACTCGACCGGGGTGCCTGTGCCGAACTGCGGCACGAGAGGCTGAGAGAGTCCCGTTGAACCTGATCCGGTTCGTACCGGCGTAGGGAGTCGCGAGTGAGCGAATGCCACGAGTTGGGGCGCGCGACGCGCGCTGTCGTGCGCACGTGCCTGCCACGCGCCCATCGTCCGTGCGCCGCCAGGGAACGGCTCGGTCGACCGACCCGAACCTGGCGGTTTACCGTGTTATCACGCCGACGTTCTTCCTCCGTCGCGACCATCGCGACCCTCCTGTTCGCTGCGCCCGCCACTGCGCAAACCGCGCGCACGACCACGGCCAGTGATTCCGCGACACGCGACAGCACGCGCCGAGCGCAGTCGCTGGAGACGCTCACGATCACGACGTCGCGCGCCAGCGCCGACGCGCCATTCACGCAAACGACGCTCAGCCGCGCGCGCCTCGCGCGCGACTACGCCGGGCAGGATGTGCCGCTGTCGCTCAGGAGCGCGCCTTCGGTGACGGCGTACTCGGAGAGCGGCTCGCTCTCCAACTATTCGTACTTCAGGCTCCGCGGCATCGACCAGTCGCGCATCAACATCACGCTCGACGGCGTGCCGCTGAACGAGCCGGAAGATCAGCAGATCTACTTCGCCGACTTCCCCGATCTCACGAGCTCCGTCGAGAGCGCGCAGCTGCAGCGCGGTGTGGGGACGAGCACGTACGGCCAGGCAGCGTACGGCGGCTCGCTCAACCTCGCATCGCGACCGCTCACCGGCTCGGAACGAGGCGGTGCGCTGCAGTTGGGCGGCGGATCTTTCGGCGCCGCACGCGGGACGCTGGAGCTCGAGACTGGTCTCATGCCGAGTCGCTGGGCGTTTTCGGGACGATTCTCGGGGCTGCGCTCGGACGGCTACCGGCGTGGCGCCACCAACGCGGCGAATGGCGGGTTCGTGAGCGGTGGCTACTTCGGGGACCGCGATCTCGTGAAGGTCACCGCGTCCACGGGGCTCGAGCAGAACGGCCAGGCCTACACGGCGGTTCCGGACAGCGTTCTGCGCATCGACCCCCGCGACAACCCGCTCGCCGGCGTCGGCGATCATTACCGCGAGAGCTTCGCGACCGTGAACTACACGCGGCTGCTGTCTCAGACGACGTCCGCGGGGCTCACGGCGTACGGGTTCGATACGCGTGGCTACTACGACTATCCGTCGGGCGTGGAGGGTGCCCCGCTCCGTTATCGCTCCAGCTCACGATGGGGCGGACTGGTCGCCGCAGCCCACGCGACTCGCGGAGATTTCACGCTCGATGCCGGAGCGCACGCCATGACGTACTCGAAGGACCACGAGTTCGACGGGCGGCCGGACCTCGAGTACCCGGAGTACTCGAACACGGGTTACAAGTCGGAGGCGAGCGCATTCGCCAAGGCGAGTGTCGCGTTAGGCACGGTGACGCTGTTCGGTGATCTGCAGGTGCGCACGGCGCGTTTCCGGTACGAGCCAACCGAGGGCTACGGGTTGAGCGAGGCGAGCCAGCGCTGGAGTTTCGTCAACCCGAAGGCCGGGCTGACGATTCGCGCGGCTTCCGGCCTTCTGCTGTACGGATCGTTCGGTACCACCGGGCGCGAGCCGACCCGGAGTGACCTGTTCGCCGGCGCGGATGACGTGACGCCGGAGGACGCGCCGGCGCTTCTGCCGCTCACACGCGTGAAGCCGGAGCACGTGAACGACCTCGAGCTCGGCGCGCAGCTGACGCGGGGTCCGGTCGTGCTCTCGGCCGGCATCTACGACATGCGCTTTCGCGATGAGATCGCCCGTACGGGCGCGACGACGCCGTTAGGCTACGAGCTGCGCGCGAACGTTGGACGGAGCTACCGGCGCGGCGTGGAGGCCGATGCGCAGTGGACGGTGACACCGACCTTCGACGTCGGGCTCACGGCCTCCGTGAGCCGTAACCGCATCGAGAGCTACACCGACGAGTCGACGGGGACCGTGTATGAAGACGTCGAGCCGATCCTGACGCCGGCGTTCGTCGGCGGCCATCGGGCGACGTGGCATGCGACTCC
>JBKOYV010000223.1:0-20951 GCA_046725585.1 Gemmatimonadota bacterium
CGGGGTCAGATGAAGGGTCGGATGAAGTCTCATCCGACCCTTCATCTGACCCCATCTGCCGCACTGCGTCGAGCCAGCTACTTCTTCGGCGGGTAGTGCTCGAAGATCTTCGCGACGGCCTTGTTCACGTTCTTGTCGCGCTTCTCGGGACTCGCATTCTGGTCGAGGTCTCGGGACGCGACGCCGCGCCAGACCACCGACTTCGTCTCGGGATCGACCATCCCGATGACCAGCGTGCCGGTCACGACTTCCTGGGTCCGCGCCGACCCGCTTCGGTTGCCGCGATAGAACGGGCCGCCCCAATCCGACGACGAGCCTTTGATCTCCAGGCTCCGGTCGAAGCCCGCGCCATACGCCACGAGCACGTCCGCCATGCCGCCTTCCTCGACCCTGGTCAGCCCCTTCGCTGAAAGCTGCGAGTCGACGGCGCTCATAATGCGCTTGTGGTTGAACTCGTCCTGCACCTCCTCCTGCGTGTGTACCCACGCGTACGTCCTGATCCTGGTGAAGTCCGTCGCCTTGTCGTAGTCGTACGTGACTTTCTGTGCCGATGCGGTTGCGCTTGCGAGCGCCAGACCGAGCATCGGCACGAATGTTTTCATCCCCATTCGCGTCTCGTTCCCGTTGGTTGAAGTTGTTGATTGCGGGTCCTGCGGGAGCGAGACGAAAGCACGCGCGGGGCCATCGTGAACCGACGCCCCGTCGCAACCCCAAGTGGTTGCAGGGAAGATAGTTGCGACGGCATGGCCAATTGTCGTTAGGCCGTCCGCCATCGCGGCATCTCGCAATTCGCGAAGTGCCGTGACATCGCAGCCCGTATTCATTCCGAACAAGGGCCTAATGCAGTCTTGCTTTGCAACATGAAGTACTCTACAATGCACGGTAGTCGCCCGTTGCGGGATTTTTCCTGGCCACCGATCCATGTCCAAGATCCACCACTCGTCGCAGCGCACACTCAGAACCTCACTCGAGTGGTGCGCCTACTACGCCGCCAACGCCGTCGCCGCCAACGTCCCCTGGACGAGCACCGTCCGTCTCACCCACGACGAGCGGCAAGCGATCGCCGCGTCGGTTCAGGAGTTCCAGCTCGGAGAGAGCTCCGAGGGCCGGCACCTCCACGCCGCCGCGCGGGCGTACGCGACGCGGACAGGCGACTACGCCTACGTCTCGGCGATCGAAGCATTCATTCGGGAGGAGCAGCGCCACGCCCGGGACCTCGGACGATTCCTCATGGCGGAAGGGATTCCGCTCACCAAGGAGAGCTGGCCGGATGTCGTGTTCCGCTGGCTCCGCCGCGGCGCCGACCTCGAGGTGACGGTCAGCGTCCTCGTGACGGCAGAGATCATCGCGCAGTTGTACTACGCCGCGCTCCACAGCGCGACGCAGTCTCCCGTCCTTCGGGCGCTGTGCGACCGGATTCTCGCTGACGAGGCGGCGCACGTGCGATTCCAGGCGGAGCGTCTCGCCATGGTGCGCACGGGCCGAGGTCCCGTTGCGGTCGCGCTCGCGGTGGCCGCGCAGCGCGTGCTGTTCGCGGGCGCCGCGCTGGTCGTGTGGAGCGGACACCGCTCGGTGATGACGCGAGGCGGTTTCTCGTTCCGGCGCTACTGGCGGGAATGCTGGGCGCGTTTTGGCGACGCCGCCGCGCTGATGGAGCCACTCCCGGCCGCGAGCGATATGCCGATGCGCGGCCGGCGGTTCATTGACGTTAGGCGCTCACGGGCTCGCCCTCGTACAGCCGTGCGGCCGCTTCGGCCCCCTTTCTGAGGAACACGGGCAGCACGAGGTCACGCGCTCTCCTCCCTAGCCAGCTCCTTGGCACCTTCTGCTTCCCTGTGCGCCGCGAATACTTCACGACGGCCTCCACGCGCGAACGCCGCGCACGCTCGAAGGCGCCGAAGGCAGCCGCCGGTTTGTCGTGAGCCGTCAGGCATCTCGCGAGCACCATTGCGTCCTCGAGCGCGAGCGAGCTGCCTTGGCCCGCGTGTGGACCAACTGCGTGAGCCGCGTCGCCCACGAGGCATACCCGTCCACGATGCCACCGCGGCAGCGACATGATGTCGTAGACGGAGTAGGCACCGATCTGTGCGTGAACCGCTCGCAGAATCCGGATGACGTCCGGCGGGTCATCCCGGTGAAGGTCGAGCAGCTGATCGCGATAGTCGGTCCCGTCCAGTCCGGCCAGCTCCTGTCGCGCGGGCTCATCGGGCCTCGAGAAGTTGCTGAACCAGTAGGTGTGACCCGATGGCCGCACCGCGTAGCCGAAGAAGGCTCGCTTACCGAACACCATGCGCATCGTTCGACCCGTCGCCGGCAGGTCAGTGGCAACGATCCCTCCGAGGTTCAGGACGCCGGTGTAGGCCGGCAAGGGCGCTTCGGGGAAGTGGCTCGTCCGGGTGCGCGAATGGATACCATCCGCGCCGATGAGTGCCGGTCCCTCGACCCAGCTCCCATCGGTGAAGCGCGCGACCACGCCGTCCGGGGTCTCGTCGATCGCTTCGAGCGTCTTGCCGTGCTCGAACGCGATGCCGGTGTCGGTCGCGGCCTCGCGGAGCACTCGGCTCAGTGCCCCGCGGAGGATCGTCACGCCTCCAACGGCAACCTCCGCGAGCGTTCGCCCGGTGTCGTTCTGAAAGACGAGCCGATCGTTCTGGAAGCCGAACGCCTCGACCTCGGAACGGGCGCCTAACGTCTCGAGGACGCGAAGCCCGTTCGGTGCGACGTTGAGGAACGCGCCCTCCTGGTCGCGCGGCGTGAGCGTCGCCTCGTAGATGACCGACGCGATGCCCGATCGGCGGAGCGCGATCGCCACTGCTGGGCCGGCGATGCCGCCGCCAATGATCATCACGGGGCGGGAGCCGGATCGTGCCTGCTTCATGGAGCCACCATCCAATTGATCGTCGAGACCGCGGCCCGCAGCTTGTTGCTGCCGTCTGAAACGCCGGCGAAGAGCGGGCACTACGGTCATGCGTTATATTTTTTGATCGTAAAACTATTCTACTATCAAACTATATTTCATGTCAAGCCGAGAGGACCTCATCGCGGACCTCGGTCGCGATGTCAGCGCCTGGCAGACCGCGGTACAGCGATTCGACGAGCTCGCTGCGGAGCGCATGGATCTCCACGTCACCGACCTGCAGATCCTCGGTTTCCTGGCGAACGACGAGCCCCAGCCGACGGGGCGGTTGGCGGAAGCGGCGGGGCTGTCGCCCGGGGCGGCGACGACGGCGGTGGACCGGCTCGAGAAGGCGGGTTACGTCCAGCGGGTGCGGACCAACGAAGATCGCCGCCGGGTCATGGTGGCGCTGACCCCACGGGCGCGGCGCATCAACCAGCAGATTTGGGGACCGCTCGTCGAGGAAGGGGCAAGAAAGCTGCAAGCGTACTCGACGAAGGAGCTCACCCTACTGCGCGATTTCACGCGGTGGTGCCTCGAGCTCCAGCTGCGCCACATCGACCGACTGCGAACGTCAGGAGACTGACGGGGACTGACAGGGCCCCCTCGTGACCGGGCGGAATCGGTTACATATTCGCGCCATGCCGCAACGCCCGGGGCGCGGCTCGCGTCCGACGGGCGGTGGCGGGGCGGGGTAGCGTCCCTCAACGACGAGTGAGGAAAGCGATGCAATCGGTAGAATACGACGCGATTGTCGTGGGGTCCGGCATCTCGGGAGGTTGGGCCGCGAAGGAGCTCACCGAGAAGGGATTGCGTGTGCTGTTGCTCGAGCGCGGCAAGGACATCGAGCACATCAAGGGCTACGTGAATGCCACGAAGGGGCCCTGGGAGTACCCCCATCGCGGCGGCCGCACGAAGGCGATGGAAGCGGCCTACCCGGTGCTCAAGCGCGATTACCCGCTCAACGAGAAGAATCTCGATTACTGGGCCAACGACAAGGAATCACCGTACACCGAGGTCAAGCGGTTCGACTGGTATCGGGGCTACCACGTGGGTGGCCGATCGCTCATGTGGGGGCGGCAGAGCTACCGCTGGAGCGACTTCGACTTCGAGGGCAACGTCAAGGATGGCATCGCCATCGACTGGCCGATTCGCTACGCCGACGTCGCGTCCTGGTACGACTACGTCGAGAAGCATGCGGGCATCGCCGGTTCGCTCGAGAAGATGCCGCAACTGCCGGACGGACAGTTCCAGCCGGCCATGCCGCTCAACTGCGGCGAGGAGCTGGTCGCCGGGCGCCTAACGAAACTGTTCGACGGCAAGCGTCGCATCATTCCCGGGCGCACGGCCAACGCGACGCAGGCGCTTCCCGGCCGCAACGCCTGCCAATACCGCGACGCCTGCTGGCTCGGCTGTCCGTTCGGCGGCTACTTCAGCACGCAGTCCTCCACGCTCCCTGCTGCGATGAAAACCGGGAAGCTCACGCTCAAGCCGTGGGCGATCGTGAGCGAGGTGCTCTACGACAAGAACACGAAGAAGGCGACCGGCGTGCGCGTCATGGACGCGACGAACAATCAGGTCACCGACTACAAGGCGAAGGTCATCTTCCTCTGCGCGTCGACGCTGAACTCGACGTGGCTGCTCATGCGCTCGGCGACCGACGTGTGGCCGGGCGGGCTCGGAAGCAGCTCGGGTGAGCTGGGCCACAACCTCATGGACCATCATTTCCGCGTCGGCGCGAGCGGCGACCTCGAGGGGCTCGACGACAAGTACTACTTCGGCCGGCGGCCGACGGGGTTCTACATCCCGCGCTACCGGAACTTCTTTGGCGAGAAGCGTCCGTACCTGCGCGGCTTCGGCTACCAGGGCAGCGCGAGCCGCGACGGCTGGTCGCGCGCGGTGGCGGAGCTGGGTGTGGGCGGCGCGTTCAAGGACAAGGCGGCGCAGCCCGGAAGCTGGGGGATCGGCGCGACGGCGTTCGGCGAGATGCTCCCGAACCACAAGAACATGGTCTCGATCGACCAGACCAAGAAGGACAAGTGGGACATGCCGGTCCTCAAGATCGACTGCGCGACAGGCGAGAACGAGCGCCTCATGCGCAAGGACATGATGAACGACATGGCGGAGACGCTCGAGGCGTGCGGCGTGAAGAACGTGGAGACATACGACAACGAGTACTTCCCCGGCATGGGCATTCACGAGATGGGCACGGCACGGATGGGCAAGGATCCCAAGACGTCGGTGCTCAACTCGTGGAACCAGGTGTGGGACGCGCCTAACGTGTTCGTCACGGACGGATCCTGCATGGTGTCGGCGGCGTGCCAGAACCCGTCGCTGACGTACATGGCGTTGACGGCGCGTGCCGCCGATCACGCGGTGAACGAACTGAATCGTCGGAACCTTTGATCGGAGCGCCGGCCATGACCAACGACGAGATCATCAACAGAATCAATCGGCGCGAGGCCATTCAGCGGGTCACCGCCATGCTCGGTGGCCTGACGTTGATCGGCGGGTCGAGCCTGATCGCGGCGTGCGAGAAGGCGCAGGAGCGCGCCGCGGACACGGCGAAAGCCGCCGCCGGCCCGCAGCAGCCCATCGGCGAGTTCAGCGTGCAGGACATCGCCTACCTAGATGAGGTCGCGGACACGATCCTGCCGACCACGGCGTCATCGCCGGGCGCGAAGGCGGCGAAGACGGGCGCGTTCATGGCGCTCATGGTAACCGACACGTACGACCCGGAGGACCAGAAGCGCTTCCGGGCCGGCATGCAGACGCTCGATGAAGCGAGCAAGAAGGCGAATGGCGGCGCGACGTTCATGGCCGCGACCCCGGAGCAGCGCCTAACGCTGCTCGAGGGGATCGACAAGGAGGCGAAAGCGCGCATGGACGCGATCGCCGCCGCGCGCAAGGCACGCCCCGGTCCGAACAAGCCGAAGACGGCCGAGGAGAAGAAGGGCGAACAGTACCTGCCGGACCAACGGAAAGAGGCGGCGCCCGGTGCGCAGTCAGGACCGGCGACCGCAATCACGGCGGACACGCCGCCGCACTATTTCCGCCAGATGAAGGAGCTCGCGATGCTCGGCTTCTTCACGTCGGAGATCGGCTGCAAGCAGGCCTTGCGCTACGTCGAGTCGCCGGGGCGCTACGAGCCGTGCGTGCCGTACCAGCCGGGCGAGAAGGCCTGGGCGCCGCATGCCTGAGGAGTCGTCGAAGAACAGCGAGAGCGTAGCACGCGTTTCTACGCTCGAACTGTTCTTCGACCTCGTGTTCGTCTTTGCCATCACACAGGTCTCGCACCTGTTCGGCGAGGCCCACCGCGCGCTCGATCTCGTGCGCGCGGTTCTCGTTCTGGCCGTCGTGTGGTGGATGTACGCCGGCTACGCGTGGCTCACGAGCAATGTGGGCACCGAGCGCTTCGTCGTGCGAGTGCTCCTCGTCTGCGCGATGGTGGGGTTCCTCATCATCGCGCTCCGCATCCCCAATGTGGCACAGCATCACGGTGTCGCGTTCGGGATAGCGTACCTCGCGGTCGTGCTCATTCACACGGCGCTCTTCACGCACGCGCCGAACTCGTCGGCGCGTGCGATCCTCGGCATCCTGCCGTTCAACCTCCTACTCGGAATCGCCGTTCTCGCGTCAGGCATCGTCAGCGAGATGTGGAACTGGATTCCGTGGGCCGTCGCGGGGATCGCGATCCTCGTGACCACGTGGGCGAGGCGCGAGCGCGAGTTCCATCTGAGTCCCAGCCACTTCGTGGAGCGACACGGCCTCGTGGTGCTCATCGCGCTCGGCGAATCCGTGGTGGCCATAGGGACCGTCGCGACGGACATTCCCGTTGGGCGGTGGCTCATCGCCTGGGTGGTGATCGGCGTCGCGCTCTCGGCGGCGCTCTGGTGGAGCTACTTCGATGGCGACGACGAACGCGCGGAGCACGCGATGCGACGGGCGAGCGGCCCGGATCGCGCCCGTCTCGCGATCCAGGCGTACTACTACGCGCATCTCTTCATGATCGGCGGAATCATCATGGCAGCGGCCGGAGTGCACGAGGCGGTCGGGCATCTGGAACAGCCGGAACACGCGAGCGCGTGGCTGATCTCCGTGGGTGTCGCGGTGTATCTCCTCGGTGCAGGCGCCTTTCGATGGCTGCTGCACATTGGACCCGCGTGGCAGCGCTTCGTGGCTGGCGCAGTTGCGTTAGGCGCCATGCCGGTCGGCGAGTGGTCGGGTAGCTTTGCGCAGCTGACGCTCGTTGTCCTCGTGCTCGTGGGGATGCTCGTTGTGGAGCATCGGCTCGTCCCCGTGCAAGGCGAGGTACACAGCGAGGTGCACAGCGGGACGGTGACTTAGCGCCTAGCCAAGGGCCGTACGCACGGCCATCCTTCAAGAGAGGTGCGTCACGCACGTTACCTTCGCCGGGCCTGTCACGTCACGGCTCAGGCAGTCAGACTCCAACCTTTGCCCCATCATGCGCTCCGCCAATCCCGCGCTCAAGGAAAAAACGTTCGCCGGCGTTCGCGCCGCAGCCAACGAGCCCGCGATGACCTTGCAGGGCACGTCGACCAAGTCGCTCGTGCTCGTCCTGCTCACCGTGTTCTCCGCAAGCTTCACCTGGACCGCGGTCGCCGGCGGCAATGTCGGCATCCTCGGTCCCGCCGCGCTCATTGGTGGGCTGGGCGGGTTCATCGTCGCGCTGATCACGATCTTCAAGCCGAACGTGTCGCCGTACACGGCGCCGATCTACGCGGCCCTCGAGGGGCTCCTGCTCGGCGCGCTATCGTCGCTGTACAACGCGCGCTTCGCCGGCCTGCCGCTCCAGGCCGTGCTGCTGACGTTCGGCGTGTTCATGGTGATGATGCTCGTGTATCGGCTCGGGATCATTCGCGCGACCGAGCGTTTCCGCATCGGCGTCGTCGCGGCAACGGGCGGGATTGCCGTCATGTACCTGCTCAGTTTCATCCTGAGCTTCTTCGGTGTACAGATGTCGTTCCTCCACAGCTCGAGCCCGCTGTCGATCGGGATCAGCCTCGTGATCGTTGCCGTCGCGGCGCTGAACCTGATTCTCGACTTCGACTTCATCGAGCGGGGTGTCGCCAACCGCGCGCCGAAGTACATGGAGTGGTATGGGGCGTTCGGTCTGCTCGTGACATTGGTCTGGCTGTACCTGGAGATGCTGCGACTCCTGGCGAAGCTTCAGGGTCGTCGCAACTGACCGTTTGCTCGCGTTCAGGCGTCCAGAAGAGAGGGGAATGACGGATCAGAACGGAAACTGCTGGTCCGACGGATCGTTCCAACCGATTCACGACTCCTCGCTTTACGAGCCCTGATTGAAGAATGAGAACGGCCCCGGGAAGCTCAGGCTTCCCGGGGCCGTCTCGTTCTCGCATCACGATTTGTTCGCTGGCGGTTAATCGGCACGCAGCGCCGCAACGAGATTGCCGCGCGTCGACCGGCGGGTCGGGACGACGGTAGCTGCCACTGCGGCGATGCATAGCGCGCCGACCGCGACGACATACGCGCGGACATCATGCGCCGACGTCTCGAACAGCAGGTCGCCAAGGCGAGGGGCGGCAAGCCACGCCGTCACCACGCCAAGCCCGAGCCCGACGCCGGTCGTTCGCGCGGCTTCGCGCGTCACGGCCCGCTGAATGTCCCGCCCTTGCGCGCCTAACGCCATGCGCACGCCGAATTCGTACGTGCGCTGCGAGACCCGGTAGGCCATGACGCTGTACAGCCCAATCGCCGCGATCGCGAGCGCAATGAGTCCGAACACGGTGAACATGGTCGCGCCGAGCCGCCATGTCTGGAGTTGCGGGGCAACGACGTCAGCGACGGAGCGCAGCCCTACATAGGGGACGTCCGGCGCCAGCTGCTGCAGTGCCGCTCGTGCGGTCGACAACGTGCTCGCATCACCAACCGTTCGAAGGAACAGTGTCCTCGCTCGGGTGCCAGCCGCGGGGTGCGTGGCAGGAATGAACAGCTGCGCGTAACGCGGCTCGGCGACGACCCGGAACTGCATGACTGGCTGCACGACGCCCACGATCGTCGTGCATGCCCGGTCGCGGCCCAGCATGAGGCACCTGCCAAGCGGATCCTGGCCCGGCCAGTAGAAGTCAGCCGTCGTCTGGTTCACGAGTGCGACGCGAGCGCCACTCCGCACTTCATCCGGCAGGAGTCCGCGGCCTCGTCGCACCTGCGTGCCTAACGTCGCAAGGAATCCATCGTCGATTGCCGCGTAGTACGGACCGCCGTGTTTCGGTTCGCGCTTCTCGGGTCGCTCGGGAACGGCCGCCTCGATCGAGACGCCGATGCGCGTCGGTGTCGACGCGCCCACGACTGTCACCGCGGCCACGCCAGGAATACGTCCCAGCATCGCTCGCGCCGCCTCGTAGGTCACGCGCTGCCGCACCGTGTCATACCCGGCGCGCTCGAGGTCCATCGTGACGATAGCAACGTGGTCGCGGTCGATGCCGACATCGGCGGCACGTACCTGCCCGAGGCTTCTCACGAAGAGACCGGCCCCGACGAGCAAAACGACCGACAGCGCCGCCTGCGCGACCAGTAGCAAGTCGCGGGTCATTGACCGTGAGCCGGTCCACTGACGAGCCCCCGCCTTGAGCGCGTCGTTCACGTCGGTTCGGAGCATGAGCGCAGCCGGCGTCAGGCCTGCCAGGACACATGCCACGACCATCGCCGCGAGCCCGAACGTCAGTACGCGCCAGCCCATCCAGCCCTCAGCCCACGCGAACCCGGGCAGCAGCAGCCGCTCGACGAGTCGAGTCGCCCACGACGAAGCGAGAATCGCGGCGCCGGCGGCGAGAAGAGCGGGCAGTATGGCGTCAACGAGGAGCTGGCGCAGGAGCCGGCGCCGGGAGATTCCGAGGGCGAGACGCACCGCGATCTCGCGCCGACGCTGCATCGCGCGCGCAACGCCCAGGCTCGCGACGTTCGCGGCGGCGATCAGCAAAACGATCGCCGACACACCCATCAGCCACAGCGCGGTCTTCGCCTGCCCCCACATGCCATCAGGCGTGACGACGTTGTTGATGGAACCAAGGACGGCCGTGGCCAGCGTATCGAGCTCGGAGTCGTGAGCGGCGCGCGCGACGTCGCGTACCGCAGTCGTTGCCTGACTGGCCGCGAGATCGACGTTCGTGGCGTCGCGCAGTCTGACGATCGCGTGGAATGGCTGGATGCTCGGGTCCGTTTGCCAGTCGCGGCCGAATCGGCCCGCGGCGAGCGCGCCAACCGGAACCCAAAGATCGGTACTGGCTTCCCGGTCCACGCCCGAGAACCTGGGCGGGGCAACACCGACGACGGTCACCGCCACCCCATCGACCATGAGGGGCTGGCCGATCGCGCCGGTCAGACTGCCGAAGCGTCTTTCTGCGAGCTGGCTGCTCAGCACGGCGGCCGGCACGCCGAGCGGGGCGCGACGATCGTTAGGCACGAACAGGCGGCCCGCAGCGGGTCGCGTCCCGAGGGCACTGAAGTAGTTCCCATCAACCAGCGAAACGTTTACTGGCTCGGCCGTCACGCCTCGGCCCAGGATGAACGACCGTCGGGACGTCGCGACGACGTCGGCAAACACCGCGACACGGTCGCGCAGCGCCTGGACCACGGCGTAGGAGGTGGTCTCGGCGTAGTCGTGTCCTCCGTCTTCGTCGCGCGCCAGCACGTAGACCTGCCGCAGTGTCGACGCGTTGTCGACGTGGGCCGGCGGTCGGAGCAACAGCTGATCGACGATGCTGAACACGACGACGTTGGCACCGATCCCCAGCGTGAGCATCACGACAGTGACGACCGCAAGCGCTGGGCGATGTACGAGGCCGCGGGCCGCATATCGCACGTCCTGCGCGGTCGAGGCTACAAGCTCCCGCACTCGCCGTTTCGCGTGACGCCGCTGTTCCATCTTTCCGAGCTCGGCCCGACTGGCCTGCAGGTCGCCAAACTCACGCTCGGCGACCTCGCGGGCGGAGGCGTAGGGCAGGCCGCGCCGACAGAGCTCCTCGGTGCGTGACTCGAGATGAAATCGGATCTCGTCATCGACGTCAGCCTGGACGGACCGCCGCGAAGCTGGGAGTCTGAAGAGCCGGCGGATTCCGGCGACTCGAGATTCGGTCATCAACCTCTCCCCGGATCATCTCCGGGGAGATGATTGCGGAACCGGCTGTACCCTGTCAAGGCTCACTCCCCTTCGGATTCAGGCCCAGAGGAGGGAATTACGGATCAGAACGGAACCTGCTGATCTAGCGGATCGTTCCGACTGCACTCATGACTCCTCGCTCTAGGAGCCTTGATTCTAGAAATGAGACAGCTTCGGGAGCTGCCGACACGGGACGGGACCAAGTGGGTGGACAAAACTCTTGTCCCAATGAGAACGTCAAAGACCTGACGCGGATCAACCACGATCACGACGATGACGCGGATTGGCTCCGCAGGCACGGACGCTCCCTTCCGCCCGGCAGGCGCTCGGTTGCGTTGTTGAAAGCCAAAGAACGGTTTTCGGGGCCGAGATGGTTAGATGTCCTCGAATCAAATCCGCGTCATCGTGGTCATCGTGGTTCATCCGCGTCAGGTCTTGCCGTTGTCTTGCCGTCGTCGTTTCTCGGCCCATCCTTGGTTGCATCCCGGACCCGGTGCAGCGACGCCACGACGCGCTTGAACTGGACAGAGCTTCCGAAGTTAATGGCGCCGCTGCCGCCGGCTCGCTGGCCGTGTCATCGTGAGTGTGCATGGACCCAAGATACGCGCGCCCTCCGATCGCGTATCATCGATCCAGCTCGTGGTGAGACCGACTCAGTGCGTCGAACAAAACGCCCCCGGGAGGCGGTAGGTACGCTCCCGGGGGCGTTCATGCGTCCGTTGCGAAGTAGGTAGAGAATAGTTTGCGACATTTCGAGCTCTCTCACCACGAAAAGCGCCCTGCCTTTTCGGGCCAAGACTTTGTCCACCTACTTAGCCTTTAGTCGTTCAATGCCGACATGGGACTCACGCGAGCAGCACGGCGAGCGGGGATGAGCGTCGCGACGAGCGCCACGCCGGCCAGGACGATCGCGACGAGCGCGATCACCACCGGGTCCGCCGGCTGCACGCCGTAGAGCATACCGCGAATCACTCGCGTCAGACCGACGAGCCCGACAAGTCCCACCGCGAGGCCGATCCCGGTGATCCGCATCCCGTCCCGCACAACGAGGCCAAGGATGCTGTGCGCCGAGCTGCCTAACGCCATGCGGATGCCGATCTCCCGTCGGCGCTGCGACACCTGATACGCCAGCACGCCGTAGATCCCGACCGCGGCGAGGAAGAGCGCCACGATTCCGAACACGAGACCGATCAGCATCGGCACTCGGCGCGGCACGAGGGCCGAGTCGAGGCGCTCGTCCATCGTGAGGACGTTGAACACCGGAATCTCCCGATCGACTTCCGCGATCGCGTTCCGCACCGCGCCCGCCAGCGACTCGACGTTCCGGTCCGCCCGAACCGTGAGCACCAGGGATCGTTCCGCGCTCTGAGCGAACGGAAAGTAGTACACGCCCACTGGCGCATCGCGAGGCGTGAGGCCCGTGAGCTGGACGTTCCGCACGACGCCGACCACCGTGTAGAACCGCGTGTTCGGCGTGATGGCGTCCAGGTCGTTGACGCTGGTCGGCCTGTACATCCGACGCCCGATGGGATCCTGGTTCGGCCAGAAGTGCTGGGCCAACCGCTCATCAACCATGATCACGAGCGGTGATGACTGGGTGTCGCGCTGGTCGAAGAAGCGCCCGCGTGCGAGGCGCATCCGCATCGTCTCGAAGTAGCCGTCCGTTACAGCGACGTTGTTCGGCGACACGAACGACTCGCCCTTCTTCGCCTGATACCCCTCGGCGAAGATCACGCCGCTGTTGTAATCGCCGCCGAGTGGGATGGAGTTCGTTGCGCCCGCACTCGAAACGCCAGGCAACGAACGAGCGCGCTCGAGGATACGCCCAGCGACGTCGACGAGCCCGTTGTCATCCTTGTACCGGTAGTAGGGCAGCGAAACCGTTGCGGTGACGACGCCAGAGGACTGGAACCCCGGATCGATCCGGAGCACGGCGCGGAAGCTCGCGAGCAACAGACCGGCCCCGATCAGCAGAACGAACGCGAGGGCTACCTGACTCGTCGCCAGCGCGCGTCGCAGGCGACCTGCCGCACTACCGGTAGTTCCACTACGACCGCCTTCACGTAGCGCTTCGCCCAGGTTCGTGCGGGGCAGCTGGGCGACGGGTACGAACCCGGCGAAGAGTCCGACGACGATCGCGAGGGCGATCATCGCTGTGACCGTCTGCCAATCGAGTCCGATCTCGTCGCCGCGCGGAAGCAGGTCGAGGTGGAGTGCTCCCACAGAGCGGAGCACCCACCACCCGACCAGTACCCCGAGCGCGCCCCCGATGAGCGTCAGCACCGTCGTCTCCGTCAGGAGCTGGCGCGCGAGCCTGGGCAGCTCGGCGCCTAACGCGTGGCGCGTCGCGAGCTCGCGGGCGCGGCCCGCGGAGCGGACGAGGGTCAGGTTCGCGAGGTTGACGCCCCCGACGAGCAGCACGAGCAGCACGCCGCCCCAGAGCAGGTAGAGCGTCGGCCGGACGTCGCGCGTGACCTCGTCAGGAAGCCGAGTGACGACCGTCCGGAAACCGGCATCGCGCAGGATGGTGGCGAACTGCGGGAACCGCTGGTTGTTCCGCGCGTTCAGGGCGTCGATCTGCTGCTGCGCCTGCTCGAGCGTCGCGCCCGGCTTGAGCCGAGCGATGTGAAGCCAGTTATTGCTATGCCGGTTGGCATCGCTCTTCATCTGAGGCGAGAACGCCATGGGATAGAAGATGTCGACGTCGTTCCATAGATAGCGGAAGTCCGGCGCGAGGACGCCGACGACGCGACCCGGCGTACCGTCGACACGAATGTCCTTGCCAACGATCGACGAATCGCCGCCGAACTGTCGCCGCCAGAAACCGTAGGAGAGGAGAACGCGAGCGTTCTGCCCCATTTCGCCTTCCTCCGGCAGGAAGGTTCGACCCAGATACGTGCGGGCCCGCAGAAGGGGGAAGAACGACGGAGTCACCGCGATGGCGGGGACGCGCTGGGCACCCTCCGCGAGCCCGAGCGTCGGATTCCGGCGTATGTACAGCGCCTGCGATTCGAACACCGTGGTTTCGCGGAGCCGATCGTAGTAATCCGGGATCCCGGCGGTTGTGATGCCCGGTCCTGTCGTCGAAAAGCCAGCCTTCGGGTAGATATTGGAGATGAGCACGATCCGATCGGGCTCCTCGAACGGCAGTGGCTTGAGGACCACCGATCGCACGATGCTGAAGATCGCCGCGTTGGCCGCGAGACAGACGATCAGCGTCAGCAGCGCCGTCGTCGTGAAGGTGCGGTCGCGCGAGAGGCCGCGTACGGCGACCCGCACGTCACGTCCCAGGTCCGCCAGCCGAGTCGTCAGAGTGGCACGAGTCATCTCTTTCTCCGAGGCAACGGGTCGGAAGTAGCGGCGGACGGGCGCCGAAGCGACATTACCCGTACGGGTGCCGGACAGGTGCCGGTTTCAGAGCGGAAGACGTTAGGCGCCACGGGCTTACAGCCGAGACAGGACGTCGCCGATGCGGGTTGCGGCCCTTTACGACATTCACGGCAACCTCCCAGCGCTCGAGGCGGCGTTCGCGGAGCTGCACATGTCCGCCGTCGACCTGGTCATCGTCGGCGGTGATGTGGTCCTCGGGCCCATGCCGCGCGAGACGCTGGAGTACCTGCTCGCCGCCCAGATTCCCGTCCAGTTCATCCAGGGCAATTGCGAGCGCGAGATGCTTACACAACTGGCCGGCGGCGATCCGTCGAGCGTGCCCGCTGCCGTTCGCGACATCATCCGGTGGGTGGGCGATCAGCTGAGCCCCGAGCAGCGGCGTCTGATCGCGTCGTGGCCGGTCGCGCTTCAGCTCGAAATTCCCGGGCTCGGCGACGTGCTGTTCTGTCACGCGACGCCGCGCAGCGACACCGAGACGTTCACGCGTCACACCCCCGAGGAGCGCCTGCTCCCGGTGTTCGGCGGCATCGACGTGGCAATCGTGGTCTGCGGTCACACGCACATGCAGTTTGATCGAACCATCGGCCGGATTCGCGTCCTGAATGCGGGAAGTGTCGGCATGCCGTTCGGCGAGCCGGGCGCGTACTGGCTCGTTCTCGGTCCTGGCGTGCAGCATCGACACACGCAGTTCGATCTCGCGCGGGCGGCTCGGCGCATTCGCGAGACCGACTACCCGCAGGCCGAGGAGTTTGCGTTGCACAACGTGCTACGGCCGCCGTCCGAGGAGCGTATGCTGGAAGTATTCGCCAAGGCGGAAATACGGTAGCCCGCGGCGCGCCGCTCGAGCTCATCCGCGAGCGATTCGATCCCACGCCGCTTCGGCGGTCGAGCGTGCTGTCCGAGCGCGCGCGGGCTGACGTGCATCTCAAGCTCGAGGGTGAGCTGCCCACCGGGTCGTTCAAGGTTCGCGGGGCGTACTATGCCCTCTGGACGCACGCTCACGATAGCGGGGTTTCGGAGGTCGTGGCGGCGAGCACGGGGAATCACGGCGCGGCCGTCGCCTGGGCGGCTCGCGAGCTCGGTCTTTCCGCACAGGTGTTCGTGCCCGTCGGCGCCAACGCCGTGAAGGTGGCGCGGATCAAATCGCTCGGGGCGCGACTCACCCAGGTCGGTGCGGATATCGAAGACGCACGGCGGGCGGCCGAGTCTTACGCGTCCCGGGCTCGCGCGCTACTGCTCGACGACGCGACGGACGCTCATGTGCCCGTTGGCGCCGGCACGATCGGGCTGGAGCTGATCGGGCAGCTCCGCGAATTCGGGACTGTGTACGTGCCCGTCGGCGATTCGGCGCTCATCCGGGGCGTGGCCGCAGCGGTCAAAGGGCAGCGACCTCACGTGCGCGTGGTCGGAGTGCAGGCCGCGGGAGCACCCGCATATTACCGGTCGTGGAAGTCCGGCCGCGTAATGACGACCGAGACGGCCGACACGATCGCCGACGGGCTGGCGACGACCCGGCCGACCGAGGCGAACGTCATTGCCGTGCGCGAGCTGGTGGACGAGATGCTGCTGGTAACGGAGCAGGAGATGCGCGACGCCATGCACCTCCTTTTAGGGAGCGATGACGTCGTGGCCGAGCCCGCGGCGGCCGCGTCGGTGGCCGCACTACTGCAGGCCACGGGCGCACACTCCCGTCCCGTCGTCGCGCTCATCACGGGGCGGAACGTGGCGCCCGAGCTCTCGCAGCCCTCTGGGACAGGGGACGCTGAGGGCGGTAATGACGCCGCGAGGAACCCGTGAGCATCGCGAACGTGTCCAACCGTCGTACCAACACCAGGAGGCTGTGGTGAAATCGTCATTGCTGCTGCTCGTTACGGCCCTGCTGCTCGTGCCGAATCCTGTTTCGGCACAGTCGAAGTCGACGGCGCAGTCGAAGTCGGTCGCCGGGATATGGAATGCCACGGTCACGACACCTAACGGCGGTGGGAATCCGACGCTCACATTCGCGGTCAAGGGCGATTCGGTGACCGGCACCGTCAAGCGCCCGACGGGTGAGGTCATCCCGCTCAAGGGGACGATCAAGGGCAGCGATCTCACCTACAGCTACACGATCGTGCCGAACGGGCAGGAGATTCTGGTGACAGTGAAGGCGAAGGTCGTTGGCGATTCGCTGGGCGGCACGATGAGCTTCGGTGGGGCGATGACCGGGCAGATCACGGCAAAGCGCGCGAAGTCTCCGTAGCACGTACCGATGACCAACAACCCACATGCGTCATCGATTGTTGGTCATCGGTCGTTGGTCACGCAGCCTCTTCGGACTCCTCGATGCGGTCGGTCGCGGCGTTCGGGTGCTCGCCCAGAAACTCGACCCAGACCTTCTTGATCTTCGGGTAATGCTTCGTCGCCTCGACGAGGTCGAGGAAGCAGCCTAACGTGCGATCGAGCCGCTCGTGAAGCGCAGTGTCCTTGAGCCTGTCCTCGCCATCCCATGCCTGGTGTGCCTGTGCGAGCGAGAACATGTCCGGGTACACGCGCGTACCGAGATGCTCGAACGGGATGCGCAGTGCCCACAGCCCGCGATTGCCGCCGACCATGGACGGCGACGCGGACATGAGCAGCGCCTGCTTGCCGTTGAAGGGCTGTGGTCGAAAGCGCGATACCCAGTCGATCAGATTCTTGATCGTCGCCGGCATCGACGCGTTGTACTCGGGCGATGCGACGATCAGCGCGTCGGCGGCCTTCAACCGCTCGCAGAAACGATGCGCCCCGAATGGCGGGCCGGCCTCCAGCTCGATGTCGTGATCGTAGAACGGGCAGTCGAAGTCGCCGATCGTCGCAAGGTCCGACGTCCCGCCCTTTTCGGTGACGAGCCTCGCCGCGAACGCCGCGAGACGATTGTTGAGCGATGTGCTCGAGAGTGAAGCGCCGACTACCAGCACGCGCAGGTCGCGGTCTGGGTTGCCCATGAGACCTCCATCGGAAACTCGCCGCGCGAGGAGCGGCAATGACGATCCTTGGGCATATCAACCGTGCAGGGAGCCTGCCAACGGCTCGTACCGGTTGCGATCCTCGCTTACATAGGCTGTCTTGTCACGGCGCGCGTGTCCCAACTCCGGAGCGTCCAATGCCGCTGTCCTACGCCTACACGGCGATTCCCGATCACGTCGTCCCGGTCGCAGCGGAACCGCTCGTTCAACCCGCGCTCGACACGTATGCGAGCGAAACGAACAAGGTCGCGTCGGTATGGAGCGAGTTCCGGGACGACGACCTCGCGTTTCGACCGCACGAGCGGGCGAGCACCGTCGGCGACATCCTCAAGCACCAGCTGCTCTCGGAGCGTCGCTTCTTCGGCGAGTTCCTCGGCGTACCAGAGCCGTTGCCGAAGCATGTGCTCCCGCCGTCGATCACCGTCCGGTCTGCCACGGACCGACTCGTTGAGCTCGCGATCCCTCGCCTCGCGTTCCTCGCCGCACGGCGCGCGGACTGGTGGATGGAGCGCGTCACGTTCTTCGATGTCGAGCGGGCGCGGGGGTGGATCTTCTGGCGCCGTGTGCTTCACACGGCGCACCATCGCACGCAGCTGACGGTGTATCTGCGCATGATGGGTCGCGCGGTGCCCGCCACCTACGGCCCGACCGCGGACGTGAAGTGGGAGGGCGCCGACGCAACGCACACCGTGGACGCAGCCGGCCGGAAGTAGCCGGATCTCAGTCGCAGCGCAGAGCCGTGTTGGGGTCGATACGTGCGGCCCTATACGCGGGCAGCACCCCGGCGATCGCCGTCACTCCGGCGAGCGTCAGCATCGCGACGCCAATGGTCGCGGGGTCGCTGGCGGCGACATCGTACAACCGGTTGGCGATCATCGACCGCGCGACGACGGTCATGGGCGCGCCGATTGCCAGCCCGGCGATCACGATCCGAGCCGTGTCGGAGAACACCATCATCACCACGCTGCTGTGTCGCGCGCCGAGCGCCATGCGGATACCGATCTCGTTGGTGCGGCGTGTGACGGCGTTGGCTACGACTCCGTACAGGCCGATGCAGGCGAGCAGCACCGCGAAGCTCCCGAAGCCGAGTGAGAGCATCGCGATCGCTCGTTCGTGTGCGAGCGTGTCACCGAGCTGCTCGTCGATGGTGTCGGCGCGCAGGATCGGAAGATTCGGCTCGATGGCGTGAAGCACCTGTCGCACGGGCCCGACGATCGCCCTCGGGTCTCCACTCGTTCGGACCACGATGCACAGGTTTCGCATCAGGCCGGGATACTGACGGTAGCTGACGTACCAGACGCCACGCCGGTCGCGCGGCGTGCCGTGCTTGGTGTCCTTCACGACCCCGATGATCTCCACCGCTGCGTCCCCACTCCCGAGTCGGCGACCGATCGGGCTCGTGTCGCCGAAGAAGAAGTGGCTCATCGTCTCGTTGATCACCGCGGCGCGTGGCGCTCCGATGACGTCTCGTTCGGTGAGGTCACGGCCGTCAAGGAGCGACATGCCGGACGTCTCGAAGAATCCTGGCGTCACGCCGGCGCGCATCACCGTCAGGCCGGGCTTCGGCGGCTGGCCGGGGATGTCGAGCAGCTCGCTGGCTCCGCCGCCGTCCTCGCCCTCGAGGATGCCGTGGTTGGTGCCGGTCGCCGAGATCACCCCGGGAACGCGTGCTACGGAATCGAGGACCGCGCGGATGAAATCGGGAAGGCGCTCACCGGAGCGTCCGGCCTGGCCGGGCGCCGTCCAGACGAGAAGCAGGTGCGTCCGATCGATGCCTAACGGCTGCGCCTGCAGCTTGAGCAGTGTGCGGATGAACAGGCTCGTGACGACGACGAGCACGAGCGTGAGGGCCACCTGGGCGACGACGAACAGCCGTCCAAGATACGCGCTCGCCGGGCCTGAGCTCGACGCGGTCCCTCGACCCATCAACGATGGAGCAAGCCGAACCCGGGAGCCGCGAAACGCGGGGGCGAGCCCGAACAGGATGCCCGTGGCGAGCGAGATCCCGGCTGCGACGATGTAGGTGCGCGCGTGCGGATGGAGGTCGAGCGAGACCCAGGACGACGGAGCGCGCGCGTCCATCTGCACGGGGCCAACGGAGATCGTGGTGGACAGCAGCGTGGTCGCGGCAATGGCGAGAGCGACGCCCAACGTGCCGCCAATCGTCGCCATGACGACGCTTTCGGTGAGGAGCTGGCGGAGGAGTCGCGCCCGCGCTGCGCCGATGGCGAGACGGATGGCCATCTCCCGTCCACGGGCTTCGGCTCGCGCGAGCTGGAGCGCGGCGACGTTCGCACACGCGATGACCAACACGGCGCCGACGATCGCGAGGAGGATAGCCATCGATCGCTCGAGCGTGTCGCGCGAGCGCGAGTAGCCGTGCTCGATCGGGACGAGCAGGAACGGATTGGTGCGCAGGTTCTCGATGAACAGGGGCGTCACTCCGGAGCCGGCGAAGGCGATCTCGTTGTCGCGGTAGGTGGGTTGTACGGCCGCCTGCGCCTGCGTGACGGTGACGCCCGGCTTCAACCGGGCGATGATGCGAAGCCATCCGTTGTTCCGCTCGAGGAGGCCGGGCATCTCGAGCATGACCTGCGACTGCATCATGATCGGGAGCCAGACGTCGACGGGCCGTCCCATGGTTTCGCCCGTGAATCCACGAGCGATGACGCCGACGACCGTGTACGTCGTACCGTTGAGCCCTAACGTGCGTCCGAGAATGTCCGGCGTACCGCCGAAGCGCCGCCGCCAGTAGCCATCGCTGATGACGGCAACCGGATGCGCGCCCGGAGCGCGGTCGTCATCGGGTGCGAGGGTGCGCCCGACCGCCGGCTTCACGCCGAGCAGGGAGAAGTAGTTACCGGATACGAGCTCGACGCGGACGAGTCCGCGATCAACACTGCCGCCGGCGCCGTCGGTAGTCACGTTGGAGCGGTCGAGGAGAGAGACCGCGGCGACGTCGGAGAATACCTGGTGCAGCTCGCGCAACCGTCGATAGAGCGGGTAGCTGCCGCCGTGCGATGCGACGAGCCGTGCCGGATCGTGTACGAGGAGGGGGCGCAGCAGGGTCGAGTCGACGATGGCGAAGAGTGCGATGGCGGCGCCGCTGCCTAACGCAATGGACGTGACGGCCACCGCGGTGAACCCCGGGCGTCGTCGCATGCTGCGCAGCGCGTAGCGTACGTCCTGCTGCAGCTGCTCCAGCCACTGCCAGCGCCATGCGTCGCGTGCATTCTCGGTGATCGTGGTGACGTTGCCGAACTCGCGATGGGCGGCGTAGCGCGCCTGCGATTCGGGCATGCCGCGCGCCAGGTTGCGTTGGATGGCGCGCTCGACGTGGATGCGCAGCTCTTCGTCGAGCTCGCGGTCGGTGGCGGATCGTTGGAGGAGCGCCCGCAGGCGGACCACGGTACGGCGGAGCATCCTTGCTCCTATTGATTGGTAATAGGAAGGTAGGGTTGGGTCCTGTTCGCGGTCAATAGGACCGGACTGCGTTCGTTCGCGCCGTTCGGGGTCAGACTCCTCACCCATCGAACGA
>JBKOYV010000112.1:0-9219 GCA_046725585.1 Gemmatimonadota bacterium
GGCGAGCACCATTCCGCGCTCGATCTCATCCTTCGCGATTCCACGCAGCAAGAGCCCGACGTTGTCCCCCGCCTCGCCGGCATCCAGCAGCTTCCGGAACATCTCGACGCCGGTGACGATGGTCTTCTTGTCGCTCGAGAAACCAACGACGGCGACTTCCTCACCGACCTTGACGACACCGCGATCGATTCGACCCGTCGCGACCGTGCCCCGACCCGTGATGGAGAAGACATCCTCGACCGGCATCAGGAACGGCTGATCCTTCTCGCGGACCGGCTCCGGGATATACGTATCGAGCGCGGCGTACAGGTCCTCGATCTTCGCGATCCAGGCGGGATCGCCCGAGATCGCGCCAGTCGCGGAGCCCCGAATCACCGGCGTCTCGTCGCCCGGGAAGCCATAAACGGACAACAGCTCGCGAACCTCGAGCTCGACGAGATCGAGGAGCTCGGGGTCATCGACCATGTCGCACTTGTTGAGGAAGACGACGATGCGCGGCACGTTCACCTGGCGGGCGAGCAGGATGTGCTCGCGCGTCTGCGGCATCGGGCCATCCATTGCCGAGACCACCAGAATCGCGCCGTCCATCTGCGCGGCACCGGTGATCATGTTCTTCACGTAGTCGGCGTGCCCGGGGCAGTCGACGTGCGCGTAATGGCGGTTCGCGGTCTCGTATTCGACGTGGCTCGTTGCGATCGTGAGGATCTTCGTCGCATCGCGACGACCCTGTGACGCGGACGCCTTGGCAACCTCGTCGTACGAGATGTACTTCGTACCCCAGCCCTTGTCCGACGAGACTTTCGTCAGGGCTGCGGTGGTAGTGGTTTTCCCGTGGTCGACGTGGCCGATGGTGCCGACGTTCACGTGTGGCTTAGTCCGATCGAACTTTGCCTTGGCCATGCCGTTCTCTATACCTGCTCGAAGAAAGAATCAAAGCTCGAAAAGTGACGAGCGCGCGTCAGCCGACCTCAGCGGCGCTGCCAATGCAGCTGCGGCTGGGCCGTTCCTTGCGCACCCATCACACGACTTCGCTATCCACACCTAACGATCGAACCTGCTGCCTTCAGAGCTCGCGACCGGGATTGAACCGGTGACCTCACCCTTACCAAGGGTGTGCTCTACCAACTGAGCTACGCGAGCAAACCGGGAACTGGGATCGGGGAACCGGGAACAGTGACTCCGTTCGCGCATTCAGTTGCAGCCGCGCCGGCCGTCGCCTCGAAGTTTCTGATCCCCGTTCCCGGTTCCCTGTTCCCGCTTCAAGCGGGAGACGGGGCTCGAACCCGCGACATCAAGCTTGGAAGGCTTGCGCTCTACCAACTGAGCTACTCCCGCAATCGCTACAAGCCGGCGACCCGCGGTCCGTCCGCCGCACCGACCACCTAACGACACTACAGTGGTGGGGGTAGGATTCGAACCTACGAAGGCCGTAGCCGGCAGATTTACAGTCTGCTCCGTTTAGCCACTTCGGTACCCCACCCGACGCGCAGCACCACGGCCGCCGACGCTGTTACGCATACCCTACAGAGCTGACGGCGAGAATCGAACTCGCAACCTGCTGATTACAAATCAGCTGCTCTGCCAATTGAGCTACGTCAGCAGCCGGCTCATTTGCGCGAGACTCGTAGCATAGCGGGCAAGTACTCTATCGTCAAGCGGTTGCATGCGGCCGCGAGGCCGCAGCTATCAGCGATCGGCCATCAGCCATCAGCCCGAACGGCGCCATCGTTTGCTCAGGAGAACCGCTCCATGATCACGCCACCCGGCGCGTCTTTCACGACGAACCCCCTCTCCTCGAGCACGCCTCGCACCCGGTCAGCCTCGGCAAACTGGCGCTCTCGGCGGGCTGCCTGGCGAGACCGCAACTGGTCCTCGCCCCACTCCAGCAGCTCACGCTGCTCAGGTGTCAACGCCTCGATCCGGAGCGGACCAGTCCCGCCAGACCAGATTCTCGTCCACACTGCCGCGTCCGCTTGGAGGGTGAGCCGAGCGATGTCGGGCCGCACGTCGAGCACGCCATCGATGAGCCGGAATACCTCCCGAGCTCGCTGCAGGGCTGTCTCATCCGACCCCCGCCTGTCCAGCTCTGCGTTCCCTCGACCGATGAACGTGAACAACGCTCCCATGGCCTCGGGCGCGTTCAGGTCATCGAACAACGCAGCCTTCACCGCCGCCTCGGCCTCGTCGGCCGCGGTCGCCAGCTCGGCGGTCCCTCCGTTCGCCTCGTCCAACCGGGCGGCGAACTCGCCAATACGGCGAACGGCTTCCATGGACGCCTCGAGGGCCGCGCCGGACAAGTTGAGCTGCTTCCGGTAATGAGTGGAGTACACGAAGTGGCGAACCGCCGCCGCCGACACGCCCTGCTCGCGCAGATCCTTCACCGTGGAGACGTTGCCAACACGCTTCGCCATCTTGGCGCCTTCGGTGAGCAGGAATTCTCCATGGCACCAAACGCGCGAGAACGTCTTGCCCGTCGCCGCCTCGGACTGCGCGATCTCATCCTCATGGTGGGGGAAGATGAGATCCACACCGCCGCAATGCAGGTCGAGCGTCTCCCCGAGGTACTTCATCGACATGGCCGAGCACTCGAGATGCCACCCGGGGCGGCCGCGCCCCCACGGTGAATCCCAGGCGGCGCCGGACGCCTCGTCTTCCGGCTTGGCGGCTTTCCATAACGCGAAGTCCTGGGCGTTCTCCTTCGAGTAGTCGTCCTGCGAGACGCGCGCACCCGACTTGATCTCGCGCGTATCGAGCCGCGAGAGCCGGCCGTACTGCGGGAAGCGATCGATCGCGAAGTACACCGAGCCATCCTCGGCGAGGTACGCGACGCCCTTGGCCATGAGCTTGTCGACGAGCTCGATCATCTCCGGAATCGTTTCGGTCGCCTTCGGATACACCTCGGCGTCCTCGATGCGGAGATACTTCCGATCGGCGTGGAAGATGTCGACGATCGGCGACGTGACCTCGGTGATCGTGCGCCCCGTCTGGCTCGCTCGCGTTATGATCTTGTCGTCGACGTCCGTGAGGTTCATGACCTGTCGCACCTGCCATCCGCGAAGTCGCAGCGTGCGTCGAAGGAGATCCTCGAACAGGAACGTCCGAAAGTTTCCGAGGTGCGCCGGGTTGTACACGGTGGGACCGCACGTGTACATCAACACGGTCGTTCCGTTCGCGGGAGCGAAGGGCTCCGTCGTTCGCGTGAGCGTGTTGTAGAGGCGAAGGTCGGACATTTCGGTCGGTTGGCGCGACTCGTGGAGCGCGCCCGACCCCGACGTGCGACGGGCGCGGTCGCGTAATCTACTGCGCCCCGTTGGGCCGCGCCGCCGACGCCCGCGATGAGGGCTCCGCAACCCGAGTATGCGCGTGAAGCGTTGGCGCGAGTGCCCGGCGCGCAGCAACATCCTCGCGTTCCGATGCGGGCTCGACGCGCCCCGCCGCCAGGGTAAACAATCGCGCACGCACATCGATGCGATCCGCCTCGCCGGATGAAACGCGGGCGGCGAATCGACCAGCCACCACTACTCCGGCGCCGTCACGTGCGATGCCCCGGAGCAGCACCAGCAACTGTCGCGCGGTATCAGCGTCACACCCGGGTGCGAAGTCATCGACCAGGACGAGACGGGGTCGCGAGAGCAGCGCGCTCGCGACGGAGAGCCGCGCGAGCGCGTTCCCGTCCACAGTGTCAACGCGGCGATGCGAGATGGCCGCGAGTCCCGTACGCTCGAGCGCATCGCCCACGCGCACGGCGCTGTCGCGCAGCGGCAAGTCGCGCACGATCGCCGCGTACTCGACGGCCTCACGGATGGTGA
The DNA here is from genome assembly GCA_046725585.1 of Gemmatimonadota bacterium. Lineage (GTDB taxonomy): Bacteria > Gemmatimonadota > Gemmatimonadetes > Gemmatimonadales > Gemmatimonadaceae > JAJKIV01. Next base: position 3,810 of record JBKOYV010000112.1, read on the forward strand.
GAAAGCCGTACGGAAACGGCCGATCACCGGCGAACGCGATGCCATCCGGCCGCGCATTGGCGTCACGACGGGGAGCTCCGCCGAACCACGACACGCGACCGCGATCCGGGCGCAACAGGCCGCCGGCACACATCAGCAGTGTGGTCTTTCCGGAGGCGGGGGCGGCTGCGATGCCCACCATCTCGCCGGCCGCGACGTCGAGATGCACGTCGCGGAGCACCGACACGCTGGCGGAGCAGCCGCGCACGCCGGCCTCGTAGCTCTTCCAGACGCCGCACATTGAAAGGCAGTGGCTCATCGTGCGCCACGATACCACCATCGCCCCACTACCGTGCCATCGCCTGAGCGCGGCCCGAAGCGGCGTTATGCGGCGCGGACTGGAAAAGCGATCACGTCGAGCTCCGGGGCGTCGGTGACGAGGACGCCTCCCTCGGGTGCCGGAACGCGCAGCACGAGCGCCCGGTCGCGAGACGCGCGGCGGAATCCGTGACCTTCGTAGATCCGGTTGATCAGGATGCGGCGGAGCACGACCATCACCACCGCGAGCGTCGGTACCGCCACGAGCAGACCCACCGGTCCGAGCAGGCTTCCCACGACGAGCACCGACATGATGGTCAGCACCGGCGGCAGCTCCACCTTCTTCGCCGTGATGAGCGGGATCACGAGATTGCTCTCGATCAGGTGGATCACGGTGCCGAGCAGAACGACGAGCACCGCATGCCCCACCCCGCCGAAGCCTGCGAAGCCATCGCCGCCGAGCACGAACAGCGCGGGGATTAGGGTCGAGATGAGTGTGCCGAAGAACGGCACGATCGCCACGGCGCCGGTGAACACGCCGAACGTGAGGTAATACGGGACACCTAGCAGGTAGAGACCTAACGCGGTTAGTACCGCGAGGACGACCATCGCGAGTAGCTGACCAACGATCCACGCCCGCAGGGTGGTTCGGAGGTCGGCGAGAACGTCACGGATGAGGTCCCGGTGAATGGGCGGGAACAGCGCGATCACCCACTCGCGATACAGCCCGGGGTACGCCGCGAGGTAGATCGACATGACCGCGACCGAAAACAGGTTGATGCCGGCGTGCACGATGCCGACCACCTTCGGCACGACGTTGCCCAGCGGACCCGTGAACGCGTCGTAGATCGCGGTCATCAGGCGGTGCTCGCCGGGACGCCACATGTCGCTCATCGCCGGGTAGCGCGCTACGAAGCGTCCGATGGCCAGCTCCCACGACTCGACGTACTGCGGGAGGACCCTAACGAGCTGCTGCGTCTGCTCGATCACGGGCGGCACGAGCAGACGAAACAGCGTGAAGATGGCCGCGAGCGTGAGCGCAACCGCGCCGGCCAGTGCAACACGTGGGGGCAGCCGCAGCCGGTTCTGAAACACCTCCGCGACTGCCCCGAGGTACAACGAGATCAAGACCGCAATGAACAGCAGCAGGAAGACGCCCGCCGTCTTCGCGAACCCGTACAGCAGCAGGACGGTGAGTACGGTCGCCGTGAGGATGGGGGCGAACCGGAACCGTCGCGGGACGGTGACCGTCAAGGCGCCTTCTTGCCCTCCGGCACGTCTTCGTCCTCGATCTCGGCGTGCACTTCCTCTTCATTCGCGGCGTTCGCCTGCGTGCCGCCCGCACCGAGCTGCTTGTTCTGCGCCGGCGCCGGGGACGGCAGCATGCCCATCTTCTGCTTGAGGGCGAGGAGCTGCATGTCGGCGCTCATGGAGCCCGCGCTCTTCTCGAGCTGCTTGAAGTCCTTCGCGAGGCGGTCGCCCTGGAACTCCTCGTCGATCTCGGCCGACGCCTTGATCTGCCGCTCGTTCTGCTCGATGCGCTCCTCCATTCGCGCGAACGCCTCGAACGCGGACTTCTCGGAGAGCGACGACATGGTCTCGGCGATGCGCTTCTGCGCCTGGGCACGACGCTGGCGCGCGAGGAGGAGATTCTTTTTGCGCTTCGCCTCTTCGATCTTGTCGTTCAGCTCGCGGAGCGACGCCTTGAGCTTCTCCGTCTCGGCCTGGTGGGCCTGCCAGGTGACTTCGAGCTGTTCGGCGTGCTGGCCGTGCTCGCCCTGCCTAACGAGCGCCTGCTTGGCGAGGTCGTCGCGGCCTTCCTGCACGGCGAGCATGGCGCGCTTTTCCCAATCGTCGGCCTGGCGGCGTTCGGCATCCGCCTGGTCGCGGAGCCGCTTCTCGTCGGCGATGGCGGCAGCCACCTGCTGCTTGGCCTTCGCCAGCTGCGAGCGCATGTCGACGAGAATCTGGTTCAACATCTTCTCCGGATTCTCGGCGGAGGAGATGAGGTCGTTGATGTTCGAACGCAGTAGCGTCGAAAGGCGGTCAAAGAGTCCCATGCTCAGCGTCCCTCACGGTACGACGCGAGCTCGCGGAGGTGCGACGCGAGCGCGAGCGTCATGCTCTCGTAGGCGGCAAGAAATTCTTCGTAGTCGAGGTGCTCGAGCTCGAGCGCCTCGGTAAGGACGATCGAGTCCTGCGAAATGCCATACGCCCCATGTACGAGGTCGCTCGCGTTGAGCTCGAGCAGGCGGCGATTGAGGTCGGCGCAGCGTCCATCGTCGGCGGGAACATTCATCACCTTCACGCGCAGGAGCATCACCGGCGGCGAGTAGTGGACGACGACGTCGAGCTCGAGGTTCCCCCCGGGTCGCACGACCCAGAGGCCCTGCTCGACTTCCTCGTAGCTTGCACCCTCGGCCGTGAGGCGATCGAGGAACCCTTCGATGTCTTCACGAGTGAGCATAGCGTCCTTGTGGATGGCCAGATGTCGTGTCCCTACGTCGGACCGCCTCGGCTGTTTCTTGGCCCACCTCTCGCGCCGGCATCCGGTAGCCGTCCATGGCCCGGGAACGTCGAGTCAAGCTGGCGCGTGGCAGCAAGATAGCTCGCGTGGCGGGCGGCGCCTAGAAGGGCGCTCACGTTGACTCAGCCGCCGGATTTCTTGATCTGGTACAATCGCTCACGTGCCAACCGGCGGCCGGTGGGCGTGGCGGCCAGCCCTCCTCCGGCGGTTTCCCTGTACCTGACGTCCATCGCGCGGCCGATTTCGCCCATGGTATCGATCACTTCGTCGGCGGGGATGGCGAACGTGATACCAGCGAGGGCCATCTCGATTGCCGCCATTGCGATCGCGGCGCCGGTGGCGTTTCGGAACACGCACGGCAATTCGACGAGCCCACCTAACGGGTCGCAGACGAGACCGAGGGTGCCCTGCTGTGCGAGTGACACGGCGTGGCCGACTTGAGTGGGCGTGCCGCCGAGCATCTCGGTGCCTGCGCCGGCCGCCATTCCGGCCGCGGCTCCGGTTTCCGCCTGGCAGCCACCCTCCGCCCCTGACAGGGAGGCGCGCTGGGCAACGATGGCACCAATGAGACCGGCGGTCGCGAGCGCGTCGATCAACGCGCCATCGCCAAGGCCACGTGCGTCGGCCAGCCCGGTGAGCACCGCGGGCAGCACACCGGCTCCGCCAGCGGTTGGTGCCGCGACGATGACGCCCATCGCCGCGTTGACTTCCTGGACCGCGAGCGCCCGGGCAAGGACATCGCGAAACGGTGTGCCGGCCATCGGGCCAGCGGGACCGGTGCGCAGCTTGGCCGCGTCACCGCCCACGAGACCAGACGCGGAGTGCAGGTCGCCCACGAGCCCTCGGGACACGGCCCCCCGCATCACGGCGAGCGCTCGGCCTAACGCCTCGCGAATCTCGGACACGGGGCGTCCCTGATCGCGCGCCTCGGCCTCGAGTGCTACCGTCGCGAGCGTCTTGTTGGCGGCCTCGGCGTCGCGAATGGCATCGGCGAGAGCGTGATACATCTTCGTTTCGTGTTGGCGGAGGGAACAGGGAACGGGGAACCGGGAACAGCGGTCCTCTATCGAGACGATCGCGATCCCTCGCTTCGCTCGGGATGACGGCTTCCCGGTAGAGCGGCACGGTTCCCGGATCCCCGTTCCCCGTTCGAGCTCTCTCTATGCACTTACTTTGTCTAGTCGAAACGCCCACCGTACCCACGGCAGCGCGCGAATGTCCGTGCGCACCTTCTCGTCCGGCTGTTCGTCCACCTCGATCACCATGAACGCGTCACCGCCGCGCTGCTTTCTCGTCAGGCGGAGCGTGGCAATGTTGATCCCGTCGTCGGCGAGGATGGTGGCGATTCGCGCCACCGAGCCCGGCACGTCCTCCGCCACCAGGACGATCGTATGGTAGTTGCCGGTCACCTCCACCGGGTAGCCGTCGATCTCGGTCACGAGCACGCGGCCGGCTCCTAACGACGATCCGACCATCACCGAAGTGCGATCGCCCCGCTCGACCGTGATCCGGACCGTGTTCGGGTGAACCTCGTTCTCCTCACCCAGCGTCGTTTTCTCGAACCGATAGTCGAGCGCCTCACGCTCGGCGATGCCTAACGCATCGCGGATGCGCTCGTCGTCCGGTCGGAAGCCCATGAGGCCACCGACGATCGCCTTGTCCGTCCCGTGGCCTTCGCCCGTGCGCGCAAACGACCCGTGCAGCTCGATGCGCGCGCGATCCGGCGTGCCGCCAACGAGGCACCGTGCGAGCAGCCCGAGCCGGCACGCGCCTGCCGTGTGGCTCGATGACGGGCCCACCATGACCGGGCCGATGATGTCGAGTAGAGAGACCATCGGAGCGCTACCCAGCCTTCCGCTTGAGTGAGCGGCGCAGCAGCGGCTGCAGGTACTGGCCGGTGTACGAGGCGCTTACCTCGGCCACCTGCTCCGGGGTACCCGCCGCGACGACGGTTCCGCCTTCATCGCCGCCTTCGGGGCCGAGATCGATGATCCAGTCCGCCGTCTTGATCACGTCCAGGTTGTGCTCGATCACAAGCACAGTGTTGCCGCGATCGACGAGCCGGTGGAGCACTTCCAGCAGCAGCCGGACGTCCTCGAAATGCAACCCGGTCGTCGGCTCGTCGAGGATATAGAAGGTCCGGCCGGTATCGCGCTTCGAGAGCTCGGTCGCGAGCTTGACGCGCTGCGCCTCACCCCCGGAAAGCGTCGTGGCGCTCTGTCCGAGATGGATGTAGCCGAGCCCGACATCCATCAGCGTCCGAAGCTTCTGATGAATGCGCGGCTGATTCTCGAAGAACGACGTCGCGTCCTCGACAGTCATCTCGAGCACGTCCGAGATGTTCATCCCGCGGAAGCGAACTTCGAGCGTTTCCCGGTTGTACCGCTTGCCCTTGCAGACTTCGCACGGCACGTAGACGTCGGGCAGGAAGTGCATCTCGATCTTCACGAGGCCGTCGCCCTGACAGGCCTCGCAACGCCCTCCCTTGACGTTGAACGAGAATCTGCCGGGCCCGTACCCGCGGATCTTGGCCTCGGGCATCTCCGCGAACAGCTCGCGAATCGGCGTGAACAGACCGGTATACGT
>JBKOYV010000295.1:0-17560 GCA_046725585.1 Gemmatimonadota bacterium
CGAATCCATGTCCGCGTTTCGTGCCGTCGTGGGTGCGGATTACGCGCGCGCGATGGGCATTCGTGTCGTGAGCGGCCGGGACCTGAGCGCTGCCGATCGCCCCGGCACGACTCCAGTAGCGCTGGTGAACGAGGAATTTGCGCGGCGATTCTGGCCTAACGAGAATCCGGTCGGGCGGCGTGTCGATGCCGGTCACGGCTGGGCGACGGTCGTGGGCGTGCTGGCGACCGGGAAGTACGACACGCTGGCCGAGCGGCCGCAGCTCGCGGTGTATATGCCGCTCGATCAGTGGCCCCAACGCTCGGTCACCCTGCTCATCCGGACCGCCAATGAACCACTCGCGCTGGTACCGCTTATGCGCGACGTCCTGAGTGGCGTTCACCCCGACCTGTCGGCCCTCCAGGCACGTACGCTTGCGATGCACATCCACGGGGCGACCTTCGTCCCGCGCGTAGGCGTGCGCGTGATCGGCGTCTTCGCGGCGGCAGCGCTCGTGCTCGCCGCGCTCGGCCTCTACGGCGCGCTCGCGATCGCTGTGGCATTGCGCTCCCGCGAGCTCGCCATTCGGATCGCGCTCGGAGCGGATCGCCCTCGCGTCCTGAGGTCCGTGGGAGCCCAGGTGGGGCGGATCGCCTTCTTCGGTCTCGCGTTCGGGACGGTGCTGGTCGTGTTTGCCGCTCGGGTGCTCGCAACGAAGCCGTTAGGGCTCGGCACGATCGACGCGGAAACGTACCTGATCGCAGTTGGACTACTCCTGGCGGCGATCGCCGCCGCGGCGACGGCGCCCACCCGGCGAGCGCTCCGAGTAGAACCGATCTCCGTGTTGCGCGGCGACTAAGGGAGGTGCAGGTGAGCCGTCAGTCAGTAGCGGAACGCGTACTGCAGCTTCACGAGCAGCTCGTTCGAGAGAAAGCCCCAGCCCCGACGGTCTACGGAGGTTCCCGGGACGTCGCCGGTCACGAGGTCCCGGGCGACGTTATGATTGTAGACGACGAACAGGTCGCCTAACGGGGAGAACGTCCAGCGCAGTCGCGTGTTGGTTCCGAAAGTGTTGCTCCCGTTGTCGTACTGCAGATAGCTGTTGAGCTGAAGGTCGGGCGAGAAGTTCACGCGAAACCGGGTGCCCACGACCTCCTGCGTGAAGTCGCTCTCGGCGAGCCGCCCGACGTTGCGCGTGCCGTTCAGCTCCACGATGAAGAGCGGCGATGGCTTCCAGCTGGCGGTGAGGGTCAGCTCATCGAGGCGTCCGGTGTAGAAGTCGCCGAACCACCAAGTCAGCTGTCCAGACAGCTTCCGTTTCGACGCCAGCCCACCTTCCAGGCGAAACCGGGTCCAGTGATAGCTCCCGGGATCGATCACGACGTCCTCGGCGATCTCGAACGGCGTCGTCAGGCGCTCACCCACGGGAACGACATTGAACTCGAAGCGATCGCCGCTCTCGAGCCGCCAGTTCACCGGAGCCATGAAGATCCGGTAGCTCTCCCATTTCCCGTTCAGGTCCGTCACCAGGGTCGTCTCGAGCTCGTGGAACATCTGCCGGACGTCGAGACCGAGGACCGGGCGCTTGGGGCGCGGCTGGAAGTCCGCGCCGAATTCGATGATCTGCACGTTGGGACGCGGCACGATCCCTAACGACGGATCGAATCCGTCGCCCAGCCACTTGTACGTGAACGCGATGTCCCAGAGGTCGTTGGGGTAGTCGATCTTCCCGCCCCACGCTCGCTTGCGTCCGGTCAGCTGTTCGCGATCCATCGCGAGGCCCCACACGCCGACGAGGAAGTTCTTGTCGCCGCGAAAGCGGGACGTCTGGTACGTCACGTCCGGACCGACGAGCCACGCGCCGGCGCGTCCAACCGGATCGCCGACGGTGGCGATCACCCCGACGGACGATTCACGCAGGACGTTCTGTTTGAGGCGAATCACGCCCATTGTGTTCGCGGTCGGCAGCGAATCGATCGCGGGCGCATCGGCGTCGCCGGTCCTGACGACGAGCGCGCCGAAATTGGTTCCGTGCTCGCGGCCGTTCACCTTGAGCCCCGCGTTGAGCGGGACCTCCAGGTTGTTCAACAACCCAATGCGACGGCTGAAGAACGGGCGAACGTCGTCACCGGTTCCGAGCCCGAAGGCGAAGATGTCGGATCCCTCGAGAAAGAACGTGCGCTTTTCCGGGAAGACGAGCGGAAACCGCGTGAGGTTCGTCCGTCGCGTGTCGACCTCGGTCTCGCCGAAGTCGGTGTTGATCGTGAGCGACGCAAGCGTGTTCGCACCGAGCCGCTGCGTCACATCGAGGCTCAGGTCCGCGTCCTTCTCCGTGTTCACGTTAGGCGCCGGTTTCCCGGTGCTCACCGTGAGCGCAGGGCGCACGCTCAGCCCCATGCCGAGGTCGAAGGCCTGAAGGCCCGTCAGCAGCCCGGCGCGGCCGACGTGCGTGACCTCGTAGTTTTGCTCGGGGCTCGTCCAGCGGTCGGTTTCCTGAAGCCGCTGAATGCGGCGCTCCACGTTGAATCCCCACTGCGAGAGCCCGCGCCGGAAGAGCAGACTCTTGAGCGGGATGCGAATCTCTGACGACCATCCAGTGGCGTCGCGCGTCGAAGCTGCCTCCCACACGGCGTCCCAGTTCGCGTCCTCCTCTTCGCCCTGACTCGCGACGAGCGCGTCGTAGCGCGCGCCGTTCGGGTTCACCGCGAACACGTACCCCGAGCGCCCGTCGAGGTACGTGTCGAGCAGGAGCTTGATGTGGTCCTCGCTATCGAGCTCCGCATCGCGCTGACGCGCGAACGCCACCAATCCGACGCCAGCCGGATTCTCGGCTCGGATGCCGAACACGATGGCATCGCCGGTGGTGATCACCCGCACGACAGTACGCGCACTCGGAGCGGCGCCCTGATTGGGCTCGACTTGCGTGAGCGTCGCGATCGAGTCGACCGTCTGCCATACCGCTTCGCGCAGCTGGCCGTCCAACCGGATGGACCCACCGACTCCAATACGAATCGAAGCGCGCGCCGGCGATCCGTCGCTTTGCGCACGCGCAGCAAGAGGGCCGGCGACGAGTAGCGCGATGGCGAGGAGCGGGCCGCGCGGTCCGTTCATGCCGGTAAGCTACGGACGAGCTTCGAGGATGCGCAGCGTCGGCTTACCGTTTACGTCCTGCAGCGGCACGTACACGCGGTGCGTCGTTGGATCGACCGAAACGCTGTGTGCATGTGGTGCACGGTACTCGCCGAGTGGGGCGAGCGTCCCTCGACCGTCGGCGAATCGCTCCTCGAAGATCGACACTGCGCCGGCTTCACAGCCCACGTATAACCGTCGCAGACCTGGATCGAGCGCCAGCACGTCGGGGTCTCCAGCAGTGCGGAGCGTCGCTGTGATCCGCATTGTGCGGAGGTCGACGACGAGCAGCTTGGCGTCACCTTCGCACGTAACGAAGGCAAGACGATTCGGCTCGTCGATCAGGAATCCGTGCGGGTGGTCGCACGACATGGAATACCGCGCGACGATCCGGTTGCTTGCCGGGTCGATGGCAACGAGCTCGTTCTTCGTCTGGACCGCGACGACGATGCAGTGCGAGACCGCGTCGTAATGCGTGTTGCCTGCCTCGCCGCCGAGCGCGATGCGGCCGGCGGCACTGTTCGAGCGCGCGTCGATGACCACGTCGACTTCGCCCGCTTCATCGGATACGAAGACCTTCTGCTCGCGCGGCGCGTATGCGATGCCATCGGGGAAACGCACGCCGCCGACGTGCGCCACGAGAGCGAGCGTCCGGTCGTCCACCACGGCCACTTCGTGGCGCCCGGTGACCGACACGTAGACCCTGTGCAGCTCGGGAACCGCCCAGACGCCCGTCGCACCCGGGAATCCCTCGTTGCTGGCTACGAGCTTCCGGGCGCGGGTGTCGAACACGACGAGGCGGTCACCGTGCATGTGCGAGATATAGAGGCGGCCCGTCGTCGAGTCGAAGCTCTGGTAGTCGAAGCGCTTGGCGGGGCCGGGCAGCGGCACATCCGCCACGACAGCGAGTGGCGGATTGGCGGCCGAAGCGGTGTTCGAGCTCGGAGCCGCCGGCGCGGTCCACGTCGCCGGAGTCATGGAGCTCGAAGTTGCACTGCACGACGACTGAGCCTGAGCGCCGACCAGCGTCGGCACGAGCAGGCTCGAGGCGAGAGTGATTCCGCGGCTGCAACTCTTCGCCGCGGCGCGCAGGGCAGTTTTCATCCAGCCGGACCCTAACGAGTCATTGGCTTCTGTGACTTCGTCACGTCGAGCGCCGCGCGGAGGCCGGTCGCCAGCTTGGACGCATCGTCGTTTGCCCAGAAGTGCATGAAGAAGAGGCGTGGGTTCTCCTCGAGCATGTGAGAGTGGAGCGATGTGACCTCGATGCCGTTCGACGTCAGCGCGCGGATCACGGGATTCACCTCGTTGGCCGTGAGCACGAAGTCTCCGGTGATCGCGGCCTTCCCGCCGCCGGTCGGCTGGAAATTGATCGCCGTCGCGAGGCCCATGGACGGTGGGATCTGCATGCCGTGCTCGGTGATCGGGTCGGCGCGCGGGACGCTGATCTGGTACACTCCGCCGTTCACACGCCCCGCGTAGCCCAACGCCTTCGCGACGGCGACCGTGTCGAGGTCGATTGCCGAGGCCGGAGCGGCTGGAGAGGGCGGCGGCACCTTGGTCTGCCCGATGGCGTCGTGGAGCGCGCGGGCGAGCTTGAGCGGGTCGCCCTGTCCGTGCACGTGCACGTAGAACACGGGCGGGGACTCGTGCAGAATGTGATGATGAATCGCCGTCTGTTCGATGCCGCCGCGTTGCAGCGCGACGATGACCGGGTTGATCTCATCATCGGTCAGGACGAGGTCACCCACCGCGATGACGCCGCTCGCTACGGCTTTCATTGCGACCCAGCCGCCTAACGCCAGCGCAGGCCTGACCTGAACGCCGGCGGCGGTGACCTGAAGGTCACTACGTGGGAAGTTGAACCGATGGACGTCGCCGGGCTGTACGACGGCCGGTCTGCCGACGAGCGAATCGACTGCCTTCCAGTTGACGGAGTCGGCAGCGGGGGCGAATGCGCCGGGCGCATGGAGCGTCGAATACAGCACTGCCTGCCAGAGAACGGACACCGGACCTCCTTGCCGTGAACCGGCGTGTGTGATTCAACTGATATATCAACATGGGCTGCGTAAGCGTCAGGTTCAATCGCGCGTCATTCGCGATTCTACCAGCGATACGTCAGCGAGGAGCGTGCGCAGTCGCTCGGTGATGGCATCCCGCGCCGCCGCGTAGCCGTCGCTCACTGCCGGGATGTCATCCCAACTCGTCAACGCTTCCGATGTCGAGCCCGTTTGCACGCCGCAGCCAAGCGAAACCACGACATCGGCGTTGGCGATGTCCGCCTCCGTGAGAAGCCGGGGTGTCCTCCCCTTCACGTCCAGCCCGTCTTCTGCGAGGCCGCGCACGACGTGCGGAGGTATCTCGGTGTCGGGCTCGATCCCGGCCGAGAGCGTATCGACCTCGTGCCCGGTGGCGCGAGCGAGACGGCGGAAATGCTCGGCCGCAATCACACTCTTGGCCGAGCCGTGGAGGCAGACGAACAGGACTTTCACCGGCCTGGGCATTGGGCCTCCTAGGATGACTGGCGATGATTCAGTTGTGATATTAACCTAGTGCCCTGGATCTGCCACCGTTCCGCCCGGCGCCGGTGATGAATACGTCCGTCCGCGACACGCTCATCCTGACTCGCCACGACGTCTGCCGCCTGATGTCGATGGACGAGTGCATCGACGCCGTCGAGGACGCGTTCCGATACCATGCGGCCGGGCAGTCGATTGCGCCCGGAGTCCTCGGCACCCACGTCATCCGGGGCGGCTTCCATGTGAAAACGGCGGGGCTTACTGGTGACCGAGACTCAGTGTTCGCAGCCAAGGTCAACGCGAACTTCCCAGGGAACCCCGCCGAACTCGGGTTGCCGACGATTCAGGGCGTGATCGTGCTGTTCGACTCGACGAACGGAAGGCCGGTCGCCGTTCTCGACTCGATCGAGATTACGAGCGTGCGCACAGCGGCCGCGAGCGCGGTGGCAGCACGCCATCTCGCGCGCGAGGCCGCGCCAACGGTCACCGTCTGTGGATGCGGCGAGCAGGGAAGGAGCCAGCTTCGGGCGCTGACTCGGGTGCGAAGCATCCGCCGCGTGCTCGCGTTCGACGCGGACCTCGCCAAGGCGGAGACGTACGCGCTCGAGCTCTCGCGAGAGCTCGACGTCGACATCGCACCCGTTCGCGAGCTCGGCGCGGAGACGCGCCGGAGCGACATCTGGGTGACCTGCACACCGTCGCGGCGGTGGATCGTAGGCCGCGACCACGTCGCGCCCGGGGCGCTGGTGCTCGCGGTGGGTGCGGACAACGACGACAAGCACGAGATCGAGCCGGCGCTGCTCGCGGCCAGCACTGTGGTCGTGGACCTGCTCGAGCAGTGTGTGTCCATCGGCGACCTCCATCACGCGCTCGAGGCGGGCGTCATGCGGCGCGAGGACGTGCACGCCGAGCTGGCGGACGTCGTGGCGGGCCGGCGTCCGGGCCGCACGCGCGAGGACGAGATCATCGTCTTCGATAGCACCGGGACGGCACTGCAGGACGTGGCGGCGGCACATCTCGTGTACCGGCGCGCACTCGCTTCGGGGGCCGGGATCTCCGTGGACCTCGGCGGGATGGCGATGCCTAACGTTGAACCGGCTGTGCATCGATGAGCCAGGCTCGAGCGACGGACACCGCGGGATGGGTCCTGCTCATCCACCAGATTCCGCCGAAGCCGGACTACCTGCGCGTCAAGATCGGCCGGCGCCTGCAGCGGGTCGGCGCCGTCGCGGTAAAGAACTCGGTCTACGTGCTGCCCGACGGGGACCAGTCGGTCGAGGATTTTCAGTGGATTCGCCGGGAGATTGTCGACGGCGGCGGGGACGCGTCGGTGTGTCGCGCGGCGTTCATCGATGGCCTGACCGACGACCAGCTCCGCGATGCGTTCCGCGCCGCGCGCGACGCCGACTACGAGGAGATCACGTCGGCCGCGCGCGCACTGCAATCCACCGCGCGGTCGCGCAGCGGGGAACCCGGTTCCGCACGCGGGGAGGACGAAGTAGCGCGATTGCGGAAACGGTTCGCCGCCGTGGCAGCGATCGACTTCTTCGAGGCGTCCGGCCGTGTGGCAGCCGACAAGGCGTTGCTTGCCGCCGAGATGAAGCTTGCTCCAGCGAGCGTCAGGCAGGCCGCCGCGTCGTCACGGGTGGACCGCGGAAAGTATCGGGCGCGGACGTGGGTGACGCGCAAAGGCGTGTTCGTCGATCGGATCGCGAGCGCCTGGCTGATCCGCCGATTCATCGATCCCGACGCTCGCTTCCGCTTCGTTACGCCGGAGACGTACCGGCCCATGCCCGGTGAGCTGCGCTTCGACATGTTCGACGGCGAGTTCACCCACGAAGGCGATCGTTGCACGTTCGAGACGCTCCTGTACCGGTTCGGCCTCGAGAACGACGCGGCGGTCATGACCATCGCCGAAGTGGTGCACGACATCGACATGAAGGACGCGAAGTACGACCGGCCCGACACGCCCGGCGTCGAGAGTCTGCTCACCGGCATCGCCCGGAGCACGCCTAACGATGAAGAGCGTCTCGAGCACGGCGGGGCGTTGTTTGCCGCGCTCTATGCGTCCGCGCGAGGCGCAGCGGATAATGTCACCAGTTGATGGCGACGACGATGGTGGTCTGCGGCCTTGCACGCTGCGTGAGCTGATCGCGTACTTCGCGAGGCTTGGCACGTTTGGCTTCGGCGGGCCGATTGCGCTCGCCGGCTACATGCAGCGAGACCTCGTCGAGCGTCGTCGCTGGATCTCCGAGCAGGAGTACAAGGAGGGGCTGTCGCTCGCGCAACTGGCGCCCGGGCCTCTGGCGGCGCAGCTGGCGATCTATCTGGGGTGGGCTCGCGCCGGGATCGTTGGCGCGACATCCGTGGCCGTCGCGTTCATCGCGCCGTCGTTCCTCATGGTCCTCGCACTGTCGGCGCTGTATGTCCGGTTCGGCGGCCTCCCATGGATGCTCGGCGCCTTTTACGGCATCGGTGCGGCGGTCATCGCCGTGATCGCCAGAGCGACGGTGAAGCTCGCGCGCCTCACCCTCGGCCGTTCCGCCGTGTTGTGGGGGATTTGCTGTCTCAGTGCGGCGGTCACGGCCTGGACGGAATCCGAGATCTTTTCGCTTTTCATTGTCGCTGGACTGGTCAACATGGCGGTCCGCACGCACCCGCGACGCGCGTTAGGCGCCGCCGCAGCGATCCTTCCCTGGCGCAGCGTTGCGGCGCTCGCCGCCAGCCCGACCGATCTCGGGACGATCTTCTGGTTCTTCGCGAAAGCGGGATCGGTGGTGTTCGGGAGCGGGCTGGCGATCGTGCCGTTCCTGCACGGTGGCGCGGTCCAGCAATTCCATTGGTTGACCGAGCGGCAGTTTCTCGACGCGATTGCGGTTTCGATGATCACGCCGGGGCCGGTGGTGATCACGGTGGCGTTCATCGGCTACCTGGTCGCTGGAGCGAGCGGTGCGACAATCGCAGCGGCCGGCGTCTTCCTGCCGGTCTATCTTTTCGTGGTTCTGCCGGCACCGTACTTCCGCAAGTTTGCGCAGAACCCTCAGGTGCACGCGTTCGTCGACGGCGTGACGGCGGCAGCCACCGGCGCGATCGCCGGCGCCGCGTTCGTCCTCGGGCGGCGCGCTATCACGGACCCTGGCGCGGCGATCATCTGCGTCGCGGTGTGTGTGATCCTCGCCAAGGCGAAGCGGATTCCCGAGCCGGTCGTCATGGTTGCAGCCGGGGTCGTGGGACTGCTCACGAAGGGTCTTTCGGCGTGACGTGCAGTTGTCGTCGCTGAAGTGGCTCGCGGGCTGGCTCTCCGTGCGCCAGGGCGATGAGTGACGGCAAAACGAGTTGAGGCTGTCCGCTCGGCTCACGTCCATCGAGCACGTTGTGCGGCAAGCCGAGCGAGGCGGGGAAGAAGTAGACAGACACCCGCGCGCCATGTGCGTCCCACGCCTCCGCGAGGCGGAGCGAGGTGGCCGACTTTACCGTGCGATCGCGATCGTTCAGGAGGAACGTGAACTCGGCGGCCCTAGGCGAGCGGTGTCCCGCGGCCTTTTGAACCGCCTTGCCCAGCCGCAGCACTTCGGCGAGCGCGTGTGTCGCGAAGCCCGGGTTGCGGTCGGGACGCGCGGTATCCGGTGCCGAGCGCCGGGTGACGTTAGGCAGTCGCTCAGTCAGGTTGATGAGGAAGCCCTCGAGCCGCGACGGCACGCGGGCCGCCTCGAAAGCCGGTGCGATCATCACGACCCGCCGTACCTCCGGGCGATGTTGGCCCATCCACGCGGCCATCGTTCCACCGACGCTCAGCCCCACCACGACAACCGTGTCACCCAGCGCGGCGGCGACATCTACGGCGGAGTCCGCAGTCTGTCGAAGCTGGACGGCCGTGAGCCCGGCCAGAGCACGCGCGTCGCCCGAGCGCTCGGCATGGTGCGGAAGCCGGGGCACATACACGTTGTCACCAGCCTGAAAGAGTGAGTCGGCGAGCTCCGCGAACTGGTTCGGGGAATCGGTGAAGCCGTGAAGGAGGATGTCGACCCGCGTGGTCCGCGACCCGTGCGTCAGCAGCACGGTACGGCCGCCCGGGGCGACCACCCGGTCGTCCGCCGCCTGGCGGCGGGTGACGCGATCGATTGCCGACCGGTAATCCGCGGCGGGGAAGGGGTGCGACCGCAGATCGCCCGAACGGAGCGGGATGGTGGCGGCGAGGCCCACAACGAGTGCGAGGCGCCGGAGCGCGTCGTCGAAGTTCATCGAAACGGAATGCGTGAGGCTCTGGAGTGATGTTTCGTGCAGCGCCTCAGTATTGGGCGCCGAACCTAGCTCTGATATGTACGAGCTGTACGGAGCCCGGCCGAGGCGCTGGCGTTGGCGGAACAGGCCGGCAAAGTTGGGGCGGTGACCCCGCCGTCGACGACGACCACTCCGCGCTGGTGGCCCGCCCGCGTTTACTACGGGTGGGCCATGGTCGCGACGCTGGGCCTCACCGCCACGGCGTCGTACGGCGTGCTGGTGTATGCGTTCGCGGTGTTCATCACGCCGATGAGTGCGGAGCTCGGCTGGTCGAAGGCGAGCATCACGGGCGCCTTCTCGGTTGCGCAGCTCGTCGCCGGGGTGGTGGCGGTCCCGTTAGGCCGCCGAGTAGACCGGCATGGGGCGCGCGGCATCATGACCGCGGGGTCGATCCTCACCACGCTGCTGCTCGTCGCGTGGTCGCGGGTGGAGTCCTTGACGGCGTTGTACGCCGTGTGGGCGCTTTTCGGCGTCGCGTCCGCGGCTGTGCTGTACGAGCCGGCGTTCGCCATCGTGGCAACGTGGTTCCGGCGTGACCGGGGCCATGCCCTCACCCTCCTCACATTCATCGCCGGCTTCGCGTCCGTCATTTTCGTTCCACTCACGACAGTGTTGGTAGAGCGGTTCGGCTGGCGAGACGCGCTGCTGTGGCTGGCGGGCGTCTATGCGGTGCTCACTGTCGCACCACATGCGCTTGTGCTGCGTCGGCGCCCAGCGGACCTCGGCCTGTCTCCTGACGGCATCCCGCCTGCAAGCTCGGCGCCTAACGTGGTCGACACCGCATCGCCCATCGCCGACGGTGGCGTGGCCGCGACTCACGCCATCCGGACCCGCACGTTTCGTTGGCTGACGGTTGCCTTCGCACTGTCCTCGTTCACCGTCACGGCGATCACGGTGCACCTGGTGCCGCTGCTGCGCGAGCGCGGGTACAGCGCGGGGTTCGCCGGCGGGGCAATGGGTGTCCTCGGGCTCATGGCGCTGCCCGGTCGCCTCATCTTCACGCCGTTAGGCGGCCGATGGTCGCGGGTGGGTGTCGCGGCGCTGATCTTCGCGTTGTCGGCGGTCGCACTCCTGACGCTTCTCGTGAGTCACGCGGCACCTGCGGTCTGGGTGTTCGTGGTGCTCTTCGGGGCGGGCTTCGGCGCCATCACGCCGGCGCGCGCGGCACTCATTGCCGACGCGTTCGGCGCAGCGAGCTATGCCGAGATCAGTGGAGTGCTGGCGTTCGTGTTGTCGCTGGCGAGGGCTGTGGCGCCAGTGGGGGCCAGTGTCCTGTACGACGTGAGCGAGCGATTCCCGGTGGCCCGCTACGATGCCGTGCTCCTTATGCTCGTGTGCCTGGGTGCGGGCTCTGTCGCCGCGGTGCTCGCCGCTCGCCCACAGGCCATGTCGCGAGAGGATTCCTAACGAGATTCCAACGCTGAATAAACTGATGACCGAGTACGAACGACCTACCACCAATCACTCACGACTCGCCCGGACTCCCCGTGATGTCTGGCGAGTCATGAGTCCTTGGTGATAGGTCATTGGTATTCGGTCATCAGTTTCATACGGCGTTCTCGCTGGGCGCAGCGCGTCGTTCTTCGCGGCTGGGCGTCACGGCAACCCGAGGTACGCCATCAGTTCCGCCGCCGCCGCGCCCCCGGCGCGGTTCGCCCCGATCGTCGACGCCGAAGGACCGTACCCAACGAGGTGAATCCGCGGGTCCTTCGCCACCTGTGTCGCGAGACGGCCGGTCATGACGATGCCGCCGTTAGGCTCCCGCAGCATGAGCGGCGCGAGATGGTCGAGCGAGCTGCGGAAGCCGGTGCACCAGAGGATGACGTCGGCGCGAACGAACGCCCCGTCGGTCCAGCGAACTCCGTCTTCGGTGATCTCGCTGAACATCGGCAACCGCTCGAGCACACCACGCGCGCGCATCGCTTCGACAGCGGGTGTCACCGGGAGCCCGGTCACGGAGACCACAGAGCTCGGCGGCAGGCCGCGTCGGACGCGGTCCTCGACGATCGCGACCGCGGCGCGGCCGGCGGCCTCATCGAACGGGCCAGTACGAAACTCCGGCGGACGTCTCGTGACCCACGTGGTCGTCGTAACGCGCGAGATCTCGTCCAGCAGCTGAATGGCGGAGATGCCTCCGCCGACGATGACGACGTGCTTCCCCGCGAACTCAGCCGCCGTGCGGTAATCGCGAGTGTGCAGCTGCCGTCCCTTGAATCGCTCGGCGCCGGGATACTCGGGGATGTACGGCGTTTCCCACGTACCGGTGGCGTTGATGATACCGCGCGCGGACACGTGGATCCGGTCGGTTTCCACGTTCAGACGACGTCCCCGATCGCAGACGACAATGACCTTCACGGGTCGATAGACGGGCAGGTCGAACGCCCTTTCGTACGCGGCGTAGTACTTCGGCACGGCAACGGCAGCCTGGACCTCGGTGGCGGCCGTGTCGACCGCGTCCGCGAACGGCATTCCGGGGAGATCGTGAATGCGGTTGACCGTGCTCAGGGTCAGCGACGGCCAGCGGAACTGCCACGCGCCGCCGGCGTTAGGCGACTGGTCGAGGACAACGAAGCCGCGGTTCGCCGCGAGCCCACGCCGCTTGAGGTGATACGCCGAGGACAGTCCGGCCTGACCGGCACCGATGACGACGATGTCGGTCTTGAGGCGGATGCCGGAGGGTGTTGCGCTGCTAGTCACCAGTTACCGGTTACCAGTGGCTCTCGATTCCCGATTCCCGATTCCCTATTCCCGACCCTCGCCTGTCCATCGATAGAGATACGGCGGCCGATGCGACCCGCCCGTCCGCCGCACCGGAAGCCGTTCCACGAGGCCGAGCTCGAGCATCCGCTTCTGGAAGTTGCGGCGGTCGAGTGCGTGGCCGAGCACTGTCTCGTGCAGACGCTGCAGCTCGGGCATCGTGAAGTTTGCAGGCAGCAGGCTCGCCGCGAGCGGCAGGTAGTCGATCTGCTCCCGCACGGTCGCGAGGGCTCGCTCCACGATCTGGCCGTGGTCGAGGAGCATTCGAGGAAGCTTCGTCGGATCCCACCAGGCATAGCCCGCCGATAGCGCATCGGGGACGACCTTGGCCTGGGTAAAGTCCACGAGCGCGAAGTATCCAACGGACACGACCCGGCCAACCATCCAGTGGCCCGGCGGGGGCTCGGCTCCCAATGCACGAAGCGCAGGGATCAGGTCCGCCTCGCCCCGTTTTGTCGCGCCGAACGTGTGGAACTGCCGCAGGAAGACGCCTTCGAGCCCGGCGCGCTCCTGGAGCACGCGCGCCGCGGCCTGATCGAGCGGTTCGTCCCGGCGCACGAATCCGCCGGGCAGCATCCACGCGTCGAGCTGCTTCCAGTTCAGGAGGAGCACCCTCAGCTCTCCCTCGTGGGAGCCGAAGATCACGCAGTCGACCGAGAGGTGAGGCAGGAAGTTGCGGTCGAGGTCGTCGAAGAGACCGGCGAGCTGTGGGACAGTCATGGGCAGATCTTAAGGGCAGATCTTACAATTGTGTATTGCGTACACAATGAAACACGCTTTATTGTGTAGTATATACACAAACGCCACGTCCTCCGTTCCGGAAGCCTCCATGTCGCATCATCTCGCCCACACGGCCCTGTTCTCCGGCCGTGCGCTGCGTCTCGCCACTTTAGTGGCGGTCACGGTTCCTTTCGCCGCCGCAGCGCAGACCAGCCCGAATCGCCAACCGGCGGTGCCTAACGATGGTGCCGTCGAGCATCGGGTGGACTCGCTCGTCGCACTGCTCTCGGCGGACGAAAAGATTCGCCTCCTCGGCGGTGTGAACTTCTTCGACGTGCCAGGCAACCCACGCATTGGTCTGCCGCAGCTCGGAACCGCCGACAGCCCGTTTGGCGTACGAGCCGACGGGCCGTCCACGGTCTATCCGGGCGGCATTGGCCTCGCCGCGACGTGGAATGCTGCGCTGGCCGAGCAGGTGGGTGCCGAGGTGGGGCGCGACGCGCGGGCGCGCGGGAAGGCGTATTCGTTAGGCCCCGCGGTGAACATCTATCGCTCGCCGCTCAACGGCCGGAACTTCGAGTACTTCGGCGAGGATCCCTGGCTCGCCTCGCGCATCGCGGTCGGATACATCCGCGGGCTGCAGGCCCAGGGCGTCAGCGCCACCATCAAGCACTACCTCGGCAACAACTCCGAGTATCTGCGAAACACGACGGACTCGCGCATCGACGAGCGTGCGTTGCGTGAGATCTATCTGCCGGCGTTCGAGGCAGCCGTAAAGGAAGCAGGAACAGGGGCGATCATGCCCGCCTACAACCTGGTAAACGGCGCCTACATGACTGCCAACCGCCGGCTGCTGGTCGACCTCGCGAAGAACGAGTGGGGCTTCCGCGGTGTCATGATGAGCGACTGGGGGGCGGTGCACTCGGCTCTTGGCGCGGCGAACGGTGGCACCGATCTCGAGATGCCGGGCCCGGCGCACTTCAACGCCGACTCGCTGCTGCCGCTCATCAAGTCGGGCCAGGTGACGCAGGCGACGATCGACGACAAGGTGCGGCGCCTCCTCCGGAACGCGGTGAGGTTCGGCTGGCTGGATCGCCCGCAGCTCGACCCGACGGTACCACGCTATAACGAGCGCGGTCGTGAGGTCGCGCTTCAGGGCGCGCGCGAGTCGATGGTGCTGCTCAAGAACGACGGCGGTGTCCTTCCGCTCGACCGCGGTCGCGCGCGGACGATCGCCGTGATCGGGCCTGACGGGTATCCAGCTGTGCCGCTCGGTGGCGGCAGCGCGACGGTGCAGCCGTTCCATGCCGTCAGCTTCCTCGAGGGCATCGGCCACGTTGCTGGCGCGGACGCGGCTGTACTTCACGCCCGCGGCGTGCCGAGCCTCGCGGCGATGGCCTCGCGGACGCAGTTCGCGACGGCGGCAACGGGCGGTCAGCCGGGCGTGACGTTCGAGACGTTCGACAACGCCGACCTCTCGGGCCCGCCGACGGCGACGAAGGTCGAACGGGCGATGAGCTTCGGCCGGCCGCTCGACATCATCACGCTGTTGGGGAGCGAGGAGCCCGTCGATGTCGCCGCGATGATGGGAACGAAGACGGCGCTCGGCATGCGGTGGACGGGATGGTACACGCCGAAAGCTGCGGGTGCTCAGGACTTCTTCGTCCAACAGGGTGGGTTTGGCGGCAGCGGCGCGCGGCTGTTCGTAGACGGGAAGAAGCTCATCGACACGTGGGATCAGGCGAGCGCGATCGTCGGCCAGGCGACCGTGGATCTCGACACGACGCCGCACAAGGTCGTGCTCGAGCTCCACACAGCGCCTGGTGGATTCGGCGGGCCGTTCGTGCGCGCCGGCGTGGCACCGCGCGGGGCGTGGGTGGACCCTAACGCGGTCAAGATCGCGGCCGGTGCTGATGTCGCCGTGGTGGCGGTTGGCTTCGACCCGGCCACCGAGAGCGAGGGCTGGGACCGCACGTTCGGGCTGCCGCCGGGGCAGGACGAGCTCGTGCGGCAGGTGGCCGCGGCGAACAAGAACACCATCGTCGTTCTCACCAGTGGCGGCGGCGTGGACATGTCGCGATGGATCGACCAGGTCCCGACCATCATCGAGACGTGGTTCCCCGGTCAGGAGGGCGGAACCGCGTTAGGCGAGATCCTCTTCGGCGTCACGAACCCATCGGGCCACCTGCCGGCGACGTTCGAGCGTCGGTTGGCGGACAACCCCACGTTCGACAGCTACTACCCGAAGGCCGGCACGCTCCAGGTGCCGTATTCGGAGGGCGTGTTCGTCGGCTACCGCGGCTATGAGAAGAACGGCACGCATCCGCTCTTCGCATTCGGGCACGGGCTGTCGTACACGACCTTCTCCTACGCGAACCTCTCGGTCGCGCCGGATGCCGAGAGCGCGGCTCCGCAGCCGCGGTGGGTGGCGAGCTTCGACGTTACGAACACCGGCCAACGCGTGGGCGCCGCGGTGACGCAGGTGTACGTGAGCGACGGTCACGCGAAGGTTGTCCGGCCGGCAAAGGAGCTGAAAGGGTTCGCCAAGGTCGTGCTGCAGCCCGGCGAGACTCGGCGCCTGACGGTTCCACTCGATCTGCGCTCGCTCGCCTACTACGACGTCGTCGGCAAGCAGTGGAAGGCCGACGCCGGCACCTTCACCGTGCGCGTGGGCGGCTCGTCCGCCGATCTGCCGCTGGCCGCGCCGCTCGTGCTGGCCCGCACAGCCACTCACCCGTAACGCGTGAGGGCGACCATGCCGACCAGACGCGAATTCATCCTGACAGCGAGTGCCGCTGCCGTAGCCGCCGCATCCGGGTGCCGATCGGGCACCCGTGCTGCCGGCGCGGCGCCTAACGCCTCACAACCCACCACGCCGGATCGTCTTGGCCGGCTCGGTGTGGGACTGTTCACGCTGCCGAAGTCGCTCGAGCGCGATTTCGAGGGTACGCTTGCCATGCTCGCCGGGCTCGGCTACCAGGAGGTCGAATTCTTCGGGCCCTACCCGTTCAGCGCCCCATCGGCGCAGGAGGGATGGAAGGCAGCCAGTCAGACGCTCGGCTTCTCCGGGAGCGGCTTCTTCGGTCGCACACGACGGCAGGTGCGCGAGGCTCTCGATCGCAACGGGCTGACGTCGCCATCGATGCACGTGGACCTCGAGACGCTGCGCGACCGTCTCGAGCAGATCGGCGAGGCCGCGCACGAGATCGGGTGGCGCTACGTCGGCATTCCTTCGATTCCGGACGACCGGCGGCGCACGCTCGACGACTACCGACGGATGGCCGACGAGCTCAACGCCATTGGCCAGCGGGCGAAGCCCATGGGAGTGAAGGTGCTGTACCACAATCACGGATACGGCCTAACGCCATTGGAAGGGCAGTTGCCGGCGCGCGTCCTGTTCGACCGCCTGGACCCGAGCGTGGTTGCGCTCGAGATGGACATATTCTGGACGGTGGCGGGCGGCGCGGATCCAGTCGAGCTGCTCGACGTGTACCCGCGGCTCTACCGTCTGATGCACGTGAAGGACATGTCGCGTATCGGGCGCTTTACCCGTGGCGGTGACATGCAGGACGTGATGGCACTCTTTCCGCTCATGACGACGGCCGGTGCGGGCGTCCTCGACCTGCCACGCATCCTCGGACACGCACGGCGCAACGGCGTGGAGCACTTCTACGTCGAGCAGGACCTGGCGGCCGACCCGCCCGCGCAGCTCGGCGCGAGCTTCCGCTACCTCCGCGGCGTCGCCCTCTCGGCCTAACGTGCGGGCTCGGACCCAACGCGATGCCGACGACCATCTTCGTGACTGCCTTCGACCAGTACGCGCGCCAGGCGTTCGACGTCGCCGCGATCGACTACTTGGTGAAGCCGTTCGGCGATGAGCGCTTCGAGCAGGCGTTTCACCGCGCCAAGCGGCAGCTCGTGCTCGAGGGCATCGAGCGCCAGCGCCAGCAGCTGCTCGACGCCCTACGCAGTCTGGCGCCGGACCCTATTCCGGAGACGCCTCCGACGACGGCCGCGCCAACCGCAACGCACATCGCGGGCGCTCCCTACCTCGAGCGCATCGCGGTCGAGACGCGCGGAAAGGTGCGCGCTGTCGCCGTCAGCGAGATCGACTACATCACCGCCAGTGGCTCCTATGCCGAGCTCTACGTGGGCGGAGCGACGCTACATCATCC
>JBKOYV010000369.1:0-17483 GCA_046725585.1 Gemmatimonadota bacterium
ACGGGCCCACGTGCCCGCGGGCCCCGACGTCCGCGAGCGGTGGCCGCCGGAGCCGAGTGCCCCGCGCTAGCGCCACGATGATCCCGACCGGCCCCGCGCCACGATGAACCAGACGAGGCCCGCGGCGCGATGAGCTCGACGCGCTGGCCAGCCAGCGACGGGATGCCAAACGCGTCAGCTCACCTTCCCGGGCTTGAGATACTTATCGAGCCAGCGCAGCTCGTTCAGCATGCGGTGCACCTGGTTCCACGAGCCCGAGATGCTGTGCGGCATGTTCGCGTACTGGATCACTTTCGCAGGCACACCGTTCTTCTTGAGCGCCACGTACATCTGCTCCGCCTCGGAGTACGGCACCCGCTGACCGATCTCCCCGTTGATGAACAGCGTCGGCGTCTTCACTCGACCCGCGTACGTGAGCGGGGACTGGCGAATCATGATCTCGCGCGACCGCTCCTCCCACGGCGTCCCGAAAAACTCGGTTTCCTTCGTGCGCGCAATGTCCGCCGTACCGTAGTCGCTCATCCAGTTCACGATGCCCGCCCCCGGGATCGCCGCTGCGAATCGGTCCGGGTACTGCGTGATGAGCCAGTTCGTCATGAAGCCGCCGTACGAGTGCCCGATCGTCGCCACGCGCTTGCGATCGATCGGCATTCGGCCGAGCACGTAGTCCACTCCCGCCATCACATCCTGACCGTCCTTCGTCCCCCACGCACCCCACGTGCCCCACAGGAACTTCTCCCCGTAGCCCGTCGAGCTGCGGAAGTTCACCTCGAGGACGAAGTAGCCGTTCGCCGCGAAGAACTGGTTCTTGAAGTCGAACGTGTAGCCGTCTGCCGAGTGCGGGCCGCCATGGTTGCTCACCACGAGCGGGTACGGGCCGGCATCCGGGCGATAGTTGTACGGATAGAGCAGCCACCCTTCGATCGGCGTGCCGTCCTTGCTCTTGAAGCTGAGCCGATCCGCCTTGCCTAACGCGACCTCGTCCCGAAACGCGTCGTGCGCGTGCGTGAGCTGCTTCTCGTTCGAGCCGTCAATGTTCGCCGTATAGATCTCCGCCGGCGATTCGATCAGCCCGACCGTGTACGCGATGCGTGTGAACGCGCTGTCGAAGCTGACCCCGCTGATCCGGCGCTCTCCCTTGGTCACCTGTTGCACGGCGCCGCCGTTAGGCGACACCCGGAACAGGTGGTTGGCGCCGCCCACGCCACCCGTGAAATACACGTAGCGTCCGTCAGGGCTCCACACCGGCGACGTCGGCAGATAGTCCCAGTCGGCCGTCAGGTTTCGTTCGGGTCCACCGTCGGCGGGAACGATCACGAGGTCTGTCGCGCCGCCATGATTCAGCTTCCGCCGAATCACCGCGTCGGTCGACAGCTGCCGCGTCGTGAGGATCCAGCGGCTGTTGGGTGAGAATCGCCCTCCGGTATAGGCGTAGTCGGTGTCGGTCGTCAGCCGGCGGACCGTGCCGTCCGTGGCCACAGTGAAAATCTGGCTTGCGGCGTACCTGAGCTCGTTGCGGTAGCCGGAGTCGGCGGTAAAAGCGAGCCGGCTACCGTCCCGGTTCCACGTGACCGCCGACGGGCGCAACCCAAGCCGCGTGAGCTGACGCTCGGCGCCGCCATCGTTAGGCGTGAGAAACACCTCCTGCGGTGGGCTAACCTCGGGATCCAGCCGGTTCGGCACCGGAAACGGCTGGCCGTCCCGCTGGAAATCGAGCCAGTCGAACTCCACGCCCTTGAACCGCTCCTCGTGACGTTTCTCGAAGTCCGACGCGTACGTGATTTCGCGCTTCGGAGGAGGCGTATCGCGCACGGACGCGGTCCACTTGCCGTCCGGACTCGGGAGCGTAACGCGCCCCGCCCCGTCACCGCGGCCATCGCGCGAGCCCGCGGGGATTTCGCTCTCCACCAGGCGCTCGGGCGCCGTGGGGTTGAGCGTCCAGCCCTTCGCACTGGCCACGAAATGCAGCTGCCCATCGCCCGACCACCGCACGGTCCCGGCGTTGGACCCTTCGGGGCTCACGCGAGCGGCAGCGCGGGATGCGTCGGACGGGACGAGCCACACCTCTCCGGTCTCGCCATTCGTCGCCTCGACCCGAGTCGTGATGGTGAAGGCCACCCATCGACCATCCGGCGAGAGCTCGGGCGCGCCGACCGTCTTGATCCGATAGAAGTCCTCGATCGCGAGCGGCCGCCCCCGAGAAGCGGCCGGGGGCGCCGACTGCCCGCGAGCGGTCGGCGAGACTGCGACGACCAGCGCCGCAACGGACGAAACGATCAGCCTCGGGCGTCGACGTGCGACACGCCCACGTGTGTGGTCCACAGCGGCCTCCAGCCGGACTCGGGGACCTGCATAGTCTGTCCGCGGATGACGCCAAGGGCTAGCCTGACGCCCGGCGCACGCCCAGTTTCCCCGCATGCCTGCCATCCGAACCGCCAGCTTTACCGAGTCCGTCATCCGCGAGATGACGCGTGTCGCACAACAGCACGGGGCGATCAATCTTGCCCAGGGGTTCCCCGACTTCCCCATGCCCGAGGCGATGAAGGAAGCCGCGTGCGCCGCGATTCACGGGGACATCAACCAGTACGCGATCACCTGGGGCGCGCCCGCCCTCCGCCTCGGGATCGCTGAGAAATACCGCCGCTGGTACGACATGGCCGTCGACCCCGACCGCCACATCACCGTGACGTGCGGCGCGACCGAGGCGATGGCCGCGGTGTTCCTCGCCCTCATCGATCCCGGCGATGAGGTGATCGTCTTCGAGCCGTGGTACGAGAACTACGGCCCGGACGCAATCCTCGCCTCGGCGACGCCGCGGTACGTGCCGCTCGAACCGCCACACTGGCGCTTCGACCCCGACGTGCTGCGCGCAGCGTTCAACGAGAAGACGAAGGCCATCGTCGTCAACACCCCGCACAACCCGACCGGTCGCGTGCTCACTCGAGAAGAGATCAGCTTCATCGCCGAGCTCTGCATCGAGCACGACGTGTGGGCGATCACGGATGAGATCTACGAGCACATTCGTTATGCAGGCGGGCATCACGTGCTCGCGACCTGGCCCGACATGCGGGACCGCACGATCACCATCTCCGGCCTCTCCAAAACGTTCAGCTGCACGGGGTGGCGCCTCGGCTACGCCATCGCGCCGGAGCGCGAGAGCGTCGCCATTCGCAAGGTGCACGACTTCCTCACGGTCGGCGCACCGGCCCCGCTCCAGGCAGCGGCGGCGGTTGGCATGTCGTTCGACGCCGAGTACTACAACCACCTGTCGCTCGACTACCGAGCGCGTCGCGATTCGCTGTTACCGGTGCTGGCCGAGGCGGGCTTCAAGTTCTCCACGCCCGAGGGCGCGTACTACGTCCTCACCGATTTCTCGGGGCTGAGCGACAAGGACGACGCGGCGTTCGCCAAGTGGATGGCGGCGGAGATCGGCGTTGCCGGCGTTCCCGGCTCGAGCTTCTATCACGCCGGCAGCGGGCGCGGAAAGAACATGATCCGCTTCGCGTTCTGCAAGAAGCAGGAGACGCTCGACCAGGCGGCCGAACGCCTCGCCGGGCTCACCGCGCGCGTGTAGGGTCACGCGCCGGCCATCGTTAGGCGTCACGGACGCGACCGACATGGCCAGGCTCGGAAAGCCGGCGGCGGCGATTGTGATCATGGCGGCGATCATCGCCGTGCTGTTGACGTTGTGCACGCCGAGGTCCACGTCCCGATCATCGTCGTTAGGCGCCGCCGGCGTGTCGACCCGCCCGGGCGAGGCGACGGTCCGCGTGCTCGTGCTCGACTTCGATCCCCTCATTCCCGACAGCGCGTCGCGCCGCGCGCATCGCGCCTTCGGCTGGAGTGACCCCCACGACCTGGCCGACCAGTACGCCGCCGAGGTGGCGGGCGCGAGCGCCGGGCGCATGCGGTACGATGTGGTCGAATGGCGCACCGTAGATCAGTTCCCGCCAAAGCGAGACGGGTTTCGCTACACCGCCGCGAGCTACGCAGCCTGTTTACGCCGAACGAGCCCGTGTCACGAGCCGGATGGACTCGACTACGAGCGCGTGCTGGCCGAGGAGAGCGTTCCAGCCCTGGTCCAAAAGCGAGTCATTGACGAGGTGTGGCTGTTCGGCGGTCCGTACTTCGGGTACTTCGAGGCCGCGATGGCCGGACCAGGCGCGTTCGACATCAATGGCGACGCGTTCACGCGCGTGCCGAGCGCGCGCGCGTTCGCGATCATGGGCTTCAACTACGAGCGCGGCGTGGCGGAGATGCTCCACGATCTCTGCCACCGAGTGGAGGCCACGCTCGCGCGCGTCTATGGCGGTTGGGAGGCGGACAGGCTGACGACGAGCTGGGCACGGTTCGCGGCGAACACGCACCAGTCGAACGGACGCGCCGGGGTGGGCAGCTGCCATTACCCGCCTAACGCGACGTCCGAGTACGACTACGAGAATCCACGCGCCGTGGCAAGTGACGCCGCCGACTGGCAGCGCTACCCTGCGCTCACCGGAACGCGATCAGCGGTCTCCAGGGACGCGTGGGGCGGTCCGGACTACCATCGCGGCTACATGCGCTGGTGGCTCGCGCATCTCCCACGCGCCGACGGGGTCGCGCCGGATGGTAAGCTCAACAACTGGTGGGCCTACGTGACGGGCTTCGACTCGCTGGTTTCAAGGGGTCAGAGCCCTTGAAACCCGGGGCGGTCATTGCGCTTTCGTGTGACGCCGGTGCGGCGAAACGATCAAATTCGTGCCCGGCACGAGTTGCTGCGTCTCGGTGTTTCTTCGGTTAGATTAGCACCTTCCCCTGCGACGTAGAGCCGATGTCCCCACGCGAAGTCACGACTCCGGAAGAGCTCGCCGAAGAAGGGCCCGTAGAACTCTCGCTGCGGCCACAAAGGCTGGCGGAATTCATTGGGCAGCAGAAGGTGAAAGACAGCCTTCGCATTTACATCGATGCGGCGCTTACCCGGCGCGAACCGCTCGACCATACGCTGTTTGTCGGCCCGCCGGGCCTGGGCAAGACGACGCTGGCTGAGCTCATCGCGCGCGAGCTTGGAGTGAACATTCGCACGACGTCAGGGCCGGCCCTCGAGAAGCCCGGAGATCTCGTGGGCACGCTCACGAACCTGCGCGCCGGCGACATCCTGTTCATCGACGAGATTCATCGCCTGCGGCCGGTGATCGAGGAGTTCCTGTACCCGGCCATGGAAGACTACAAGATCGACATCCGCCTGTCTGAGGGGCCGAAGGCGCAGACGATCACGATGCCGATCGAGAAGTTCACGCTGATCGGCGCGACCACCCGGCTCGGCATGCTGACGCCGCCGATGCGCGCGCGCTTCGGCATCGAGCAGCGACTCAATTACTACCCGGCCGAAGACCTCGAGCTGATCGTCCACCGCACGGCCGAGGTGCTGAAGGTGGCGATCGTCGCGGAGGGAGCGTCCGAGATCGCGCGTCGGTCGCGGGGCACGCCGCGCATCGCGAACCGTCTCCTGCGCCGTGTGCGCGACTACGCACAGGTGAAGAGCAACGGCACGATCACACGCGACGTCGCCAACGAGGCGCTGCAGTTGCTGGACGTCGATCAGTTCGGGCTGGACGACATGGACTCGCGCATCCTCAAGTCGATCATCGAGAAGTTCGACGGCGGCCCGGTGGGAATCAACACGATCGCGGCCGCGGTGGGCGAGGACGCGAGCACGATCGAGGAGGTGTACGAGCCGTTCCTCGTACAGAACGGATTTCTGCAGCGCACGCCTCGAGGTCGAATGGCGACGTCAACGGCGTACCGCCATTTCGGCTACACGCCGCCGCCCGATTCGAACCAGCCGTCTCTCTTCTAGGCATCACGCGGAGACATCGCCGTCGCGGCGCGGGCGTCACGCAAGGATCCGCTAGCTTATCGCGGGTGACTCCTCTCCCTCCTCCGCCGCCCTCTGACGCCGCGATCGCCGGCACGCGCACGGCGGACTATGATTTCGTCCTTCCCGCCGGCCGCATCGCGCAGGTGCCCGCGGAGCGCCGCGATCAGAGTCGCCTCATGGTCGTCAACCGTGCGACTGGGACGATCGAGCACCGACACTTTGCGGACATCGTCGCGCTCATCGCGCCGGGCGATGCGATGGCCATCAACACCACGCGCGTGCTTCGCGCGCGCCTGTTGGGCACGCGCGACTCCGGCGGCAAGGCGGAAGTGTTTCTCCTCAAGTCGCTCGGCGACGATCGGTTCGAAGCGCTCGTCCATCCCGGCGGGAAGCTCAAGCCCGGTCGCGTCGTGCATGTGGCGCCCGAGCTCGACGTGGAGATTCTGGAGGTCACGCAGCGACGCTCGCGCGTCGTCCGACTGCGTTCGCCGCTCCCCGTTTACGATGCGATCGAGCGGTTCGGTCACGTGCCGCTGCCGCCGTACATTTCGCGCGGCGACGTCGCCGAGGACGCCGAGCGTTACCAGACCGTGTACGCGAGAGAGTCGGGGTCGGTCGCCGCGCCGACGGCGGGCCTTCACTTCACGCCCGAGCTGCTCGCGACGCTCGAGACCACCGGCGTGCGTCGCGTCGATCTGTTGCTGCATGTCGGCGCCGGCACGTTCAAGCCCGTGGAGACCGACGATCCCGCCGACCACGTGATGCACGAGGAATGGTACCGGCTCGATGACGCGGCCGCGGCGACGCTCAACGAGACGCGCACGTCAGGCAGGAGGATCTGGGCTGTTGGAACGACCTCGGTGCGCACGCTCGAGAGTGCGGTGCGCCCTGATGGGTCGTTCGCCGCGAAGACCGGCGAGACTCGCATCTTCATTCGGCCGCCATACGAGTTTCGCAGCGTGGACAAACTCATCACCAACTTTCATCTTCCGCGCTCGACGTTGATCATGCTCGTCGCCGCATTCGCCGGGTACGACCTCACGATGCGCGCGTATCGAACGGCGCTCGAGGAAGGCTACCGGTTCTACTCCTATGGCGATGCGATGGCCATTCTCTGACATGTCATCCCGAGCCGACAGGCGAGGGATCGTCCTCGTCCCGAGAGAGGGCCCTCTGTCAGGACACCGAGGATTCCTCCCTTCGTCGCTGGCGCTCCTCAGGGCAGGCGCTGCGCTCGGAATGACATTGGCGCTCGGATGCGTGCACACGGTGACGACCTACTACCTGCCCGACACGCACAATCCTCGATTCGATACCGACGGCGCGACCCAGGTGCTCGATCAGTACCTGCGGGTACAGTGCCCCGAGCGGATGGCGGCGAAAAAGGCGGACCACGGCGATGCGCGCCTAACGATCACCACGGACACGAGCGGCGCCGTGACGCGAGCCGACCTCGTGTCCTCGTCAGGCGACGAGATGCTCGACGGTCTCTTCGGAACCGTGGCCGCGCAGCTCAAGGTCGACTCGCTCCGCGCGACGAAGAAGCCGCTCGCGACGAGGAACCTTCGCGTGGGATACAGCTGCGCACCCAACGGCGCCGCCGCGACGCTCGAGTTTTCGCGTTCCTGATGGCCCGGCGCACGACCGCGCGCGGGTGACGCGCATGACGTTCACGTTCGATCCGGTCGCGTCAACCGGCGCTGCGCGCGCCGGCGTGTTCACGACGCCGCATGGACCGGTCGAAACGCCAGCGTTCATGGCCGTCGGTACGCTCGCGACGGTGAAGGCGCTCGATCCGCTGGAGCTCGAAGCCATCGGCTGCCAGATGATTCTCGCGAACGCGTATCACCTGCACCTGCGGCCGGGCGACGACATCGTCCGGTCGCTCGGTGGTGTGCACCAGTTCATGGGATGGAGCGGACCCATGCTCACCGACTCCGGCGGCTTCCAGGTCTTCTCCCTGGAGTCGCTGCGAACCGTGAGCGAGGACGGCGTCGAGTTCCGCAGCCACATCGACGGATCCCGGCATCGCTTCACGCCCGAGTCGGTGATGCAGCTCGAGCGCAACCTCGGGGCCGACGTGATCATGCAGTTCGATCACGTCATACCAGGGCAGTCCGTCGAGGTCGAGGCTCGCGATGCAAGCGAGCGCAGCGTTCGCTGGCTGATGCGGTGTAAGGCGGAGTTCGAACTGCTCGCGAAGCGGGAGACTCCCGAGCAGGCGCTCTTCCCAATCGTCCAAGGGGGAATCCACGAAACCCTACGCCGACAAGCATCCCGCGCGATCCGGTCCGAAGGCGACTGGCTCGGCTACGGCATAGGCGGTCTCTCCGTCGGAGAATCCAAGCCCGACATGTACGCCATGCTCGACGTCGTGAACGAGGAGCTGCCGACCGACCGTCCACGATATCTCATGGGCGTCGGCTTCCCTGAGGACCTCATTGAGGGCGTTCGTCGCGGCGTCGATCTCTTCGATTGCGTGGCGCCCACCCGCATGGGGCGCAACGGGACTGCCTTCACCAGCGACGGCCGAGTCAATGTGAGGCGCTCGGAGTTGCGCGCGGACGCGCGGCCGCTCGACGAGACGTGCGACTGCTCCACGTGCAAGCGCTTCTCACGCGCCTACATCCGGCATCTCTTCGTCGCGGACGAGATCCTTGGGCTGCGCCTTGTATCGCTGCATAATGTACATTTCCTGGTCGCGCTCATGCGCCGCGCGCGGGCCGCGATCATCGACGGTGCTTTCGACGCCTGGAGCCGTGACTGGCTCGCGCGCTACCACTCCCGACCAACTCCAGTTCCATGACCTCTGCATTCGCGCTCGCGCTGCTGGCGCAAGCCCCTGCCGGCGGCGGACGCTCGACGCTGCTTCCCTTCATTTTTCAGATCGTCGCGATCTTTGCGATCTTCTACTTCGTGATGATCCGGCCGCAACAGAAGCAGCGCAAAGAACACGAAGCGCGGCTTCGCAACCTCAAGCGTGGCGATGAGGTCGTGACCACCGGCGGGATCATCGGCAAGGTGGTGCACATCGCGGCGCCGACGGGCGAGGGCAAGTCGGCGACTATGGATGACCGGATCACGATCAAGTCGGACGAGTCGCGCCTCGTGGTCGAGCGCGGCCGTATCGCGAAGGTCCTGACCACGGCGGAGCCTGCGGCGACGCCGGCGTCCGCAAACAAGTCGTAGGTCAGGCACTCGACTCCCGGTTCCCGTTCCGGTTCCCGCCTTGTCCCTTCTCGACATCTACGTCCTCGGGTCGCCCATCCTTCGCCAGGAAACGACGCCCGTGGAGCGCATGACCGACGAGCTGCGCCGCCTGACGGACGACATGTTCGAAACCATGCACGCGGCGAAGGGCATCGGCCTCGCGGCACCCCAGGTCGGTCGATCCGAACGCATCGCGGTCGTGGACATCGACAGCAACCCCATTGTCATCGTGAATCCCGAGATCGTGATCACGGAGGGATCCGCGAAGGGCGAGGAGGGGTGCCTTTCGATTCCGGAGATCTTCGGGGATGTGGATCGCGCCACGCGGATCACGGTTCGCGCGCTCAACCGCGACGGTGAGCCGTTCGAGCTGGAAGCGACGGAGCTGCTCGCTCGCTGCCTTCAGCACGAGATCGATCACCTTCACGGAAAGCTGTTCATCGACTACCTGAGCTTCCTGAAGCGGCGATCGGCTCTCGCGAAGTGGGAATCCATGAAGAAGGAGTTCCCGCGCAACATCCGGAAGCTCCCGCCTGACGAGATCGCCGGGCGTCACGGAGAACAGGCGCTCTGAGCGCGTCATGAGGGTCCTCTTCTGGGGGACGCCTGAGTTCGCGGCGCCGCCGCTGCGTGCGCTGCTCGGGGAAGGGTTCGAGGTTGTCGGCGTCGTCACGCAGCCCGACCGTCCGCAACGCCGCTCGCGATCGTCGCTCGTTCCATCGGCGATCAAGCAGATCGCACTCGAGGAGTCGATCCCCGTTTACCAGCCGGAACAGCCTCGCGGGGAAGAGTTCCTCCGGTCTCTGGGGGCGCTCGAACCCGACATCTCGGTCGTCGTCGCGTACGGGCAGATTCTGCCACGCGAGGTGATCGAGCTTCCGCGACTCGGAACGCTGAACATCCACGCATCGCTGCTCCCGGAATGGCGCGGCGCGGCACCGATCCAAGCCGCCATTCGCGCCGGCCAGACCGAGACCGGCGTGACGATCATGCGGATGGTGAGGCGACTCGACGCCGGCCCGATTCTGCTGCAGGTCCCGACCCCGATCGTGCATGACGAGACGTATGGCGAGCTGCAGCTTCGCCTGTCGGAGCTCGGCGCGCTCGCCCTCATCGAAGCGCTCTCGCTGCTTGACATCGGACAGCTCGTCGAGCGCCCGCAGGACGAATCGCTGGCGACGTTCGCCCCGAAGATCGAGCGCGATGATGCGCGGATCGACTGGACGCGGCCGGCCGCCGTCATCGCGTGCGCGGTCCGCGCGTTCGATCCGAAGCCGGGCGCGTTCACGACCCTCGACGGGGCGGAGATCAAGCTGTTCGGCGCCAGGGCAGCCACGCTCGACATCGCGGAGGGGACTGCCTTCCCTCCGGGCGGGACGGTGCTCGCCATCGACGACGCGGGTGCAGTCGTGGCATGTGGCGATGGCGTTGTGCGCATCACCGATGCGCAGCTTGCCGGCAAGCGACGTCTCAGGCTGGGCGAGCTGGCGCGTGGTCGTTCCATCCGAGTCGGTGACCGGCTCGGAGCGTGACGCCCGCGCATTGCGCGCGGCCGACGAGGATCCCGTTCCCGTCGTTCACGCCGTAACGAACGACGAGATCGTCCTTCGCACCGACTTTCTGGAACGCGCCCGGCAGGTGATGCAGGCGGGCGGTGCGCGCGTCGCCGTTCACGTCCGCGCTCCGAGGCTCGGAGGCCGGGACCTGTACGACCTCGCCTGCCGGATCGCGGAGCTTCAGAACGAGACCGGCGCGTGGGCCGTGGTGAACGACCGCGCCGATGTCGCGCTCGCGTCAGGCGCGCGGGGCGTGCAGTTGACGTCGCGATCCATGTCGTCCGCCGATGTCGTGCGGTTCGCACCGCATCTCCAGGTCGGTGCGAGCGTGCACTCACCGCAGGACGCGCGATCGGCGGAGGACGGCGGCGCGCGGTGGATCGTTGTGGCGCACGCAACCGAGAGCGGTGCACCGGGGGAAGCCGATCGTGGTACGGGATTCATCGAGCGGCTCGCGGCCGATCGTGCCGTGCCGATCATCGCGATAGGCGGCGTGAAGCCCGGCCACCTTCCGTCGCTGCGAGCCGCGGGCGCCTACGGCGTGGCGGTGATACGCGGCGTGTGGAACGCGAACGATGCCGGGGCAGCGGTTATAGACTATCTTTCCGCCCATGGTACCGCGGGAGGTCGGTAGATGACGGAAGACACCGGACATCATTCGGGACCGGCGACCGCGGCGCGCGGTGGCGTGACCGATGCGCGCGTCGCGGCTGCGGACATCTGTGCCGACCTCCGCGCCGGTGAGCTGCTCGACACGTCGTTCGAGCGCCGCGTGGAATCGCTCGACGCGCGAGACCGCCGCTGGACGCAGGAGCTGTTGTACGGCATGCTGCGCCGGCGCGCGTGGCTGGACGCGGCGCTGTCCGAGCGTGTGCGGGGCGGACTTGCCCGACTCGATCCCGACCTGACCGACATCCTGCGCCTGGGCGTGTACCAACTGCTGTTCATGCGCAGCGTGCCGCCCTACGCGGCGATCGCTCAGTCCGTGGAGCTTGCGAAGCGACGTCATGGTCTCGGTGCGAGCAAGCTGGTGAACGCGGTGCTTCGGCGTGTCGATCGAGAGCGGGAAACCATTCCCTTCCCGCCGGTGCCGCAGCCCGGCACGCCACGTCCGGATCCGATCGACGCGCTCGCCCTGTCTCACTCGCACCCGCGGTGGCTCGTCGCGCGGTGGGTCGCCCGGTGGGGGGCCGAAGACACCGAGCGTCTGCTCGCGGCCAACAACGCCGAGGCGCCAATCATTGTGCGACCGTTCGGCGTCGTGCGTGAACAGCTCGAGGCGATGCTGGAGAGTGCCGGCGTGCACGTGGAAGAGGTGCCGCTCGTGCGGGACAGCATTCGCGTCACCGGCAACGTCTCGCTGGCGGAGCTCGGCGCGTACCGTCAGGGGCTGTTCTTCGTGCAGGACCCCGGCGCGACGCTGGTCACTCGTTATGCGGCGATCGACCCGGGCAGCACCGTCGCCGACCTGTGCGCGGCGCCGGGGGGTAAGACGCTCGAGCTGTCGCGCACGGCGGGCGTGGTCATCGCCTCCGACCGCTCGTTCCAGCGCCTAACGCGGATGCTGACGAACTTCCGACGCGTCGAGGCACGAACCATTCACACGCTCGTGGCGGACGCCCGCGAACCCGCGATCGCGCCCTTCGTCGCTGGCGCTTCTCAGGGCAGGCCCGTCGACGCCGTGCTCATCGACGTGCCGTGCACGGGCACGGGAACGTTCCGGCGACATCCCGATGCCCGGTGGCGACTCAAGGTGTCCGACCTCGCCGTGATGGGCGCGCTGCAACGCTCGATCATTCGCGCAGCGGCAGCAGTGGTGCGTCCCGGCGGGCTCATGATCTACAGCACGTGCTCGCTCGAACCCGAAGAGAACGACGCCCAGGTGGAGAGCTTCCTGGCCGAGAATCCCGAGTGGGTGCTCGAGCCGCCGCCGGACGGCGCGGTACCGCCAGCCGCGCTCGACGCGGGTCGGCTTCGCGTCCTGCCCCAGCGCCATTCGACCGACGGCGCGTTCGCTGCGCGACTTCGGAGGACGCGCGGGTGAATTGGCGCGCGACATCGCGCCGCCTTCTGCCGTATGCACTGGTCGCCGCCGGAGGGTTCCTCCTGGCGTACCTGTTCGTCGCGTTCGTCATATTCCCGCCACAGATCGTTCCCGACGACGCGAAGGTTCCTCAGGTGGTGGGGCTGCTGTTCGATGAAGCGGTAACGCGCCTCGAGGCCGCCGGCTTCAAGGCCAAGACCGGTGAGGAGCGATTCGTGGAGCTCGCGCCAAAATCCACCGTGCTCGCGCAATCGCCGCCGCCCGGCGCGACCGAGCCGCGCGGCTCCGAGGTCGTGCTGGATGTGAGCGCCGGCCAACGACAGGTGCAGGTGCCTTTGGTCGTCGGGCTCGCACAACCGGTCGCCGAAGACGCGATCGAGAAAGCCGGGCTCGAGGTTGGCGCTGTGAACGAGCGCGAGAGCCAGTCGGCGCGCGGGGCCGTGCTTCAGACCGCGCCGCCGGCCGGCAGTGCGGTGGCGCCATCCACGCGCATCGACCTCGTCGTGAGCAGCGGACCGCCGGCGGTGGAAGCGCCCGATGTCGTGGGCCAGTCGTACGCCTCGGCTCGCGCCATGCTCGAGCAGGTCGGGCTCCGACTCGGTGACGTCCTCACCGACTCGCTGTCCACGGCCGCGCCGCAGACGGTCATCTCGCAAACTCCGGCTGCGGGGAGTCGCGTCGCTCCCGGGTCCAAAGTCTCCCTGTCCATCTCGCCATGAACCACCCGCGTGCCCGCATCGCTCCGTCGATTCTCAGCGCCGACTTCGCCCGTCTCGCGGACGAGATCGCCCGCTGCGAGGCGGGCGGCGCTGACGTCATCCACGTCGACGTCATGGATGGGTGCTTCGTGCCCAACCTCACGTTCGGCGCGAAGGTGATCGAGACGGTGCGACGACTGACAGCGCTTCCGCTCGACGTTCATCTCATGGTCGTCCAGCCAGAGAAGTATTTCGAGGACTTCGCGCAGGCCGGGGCGAGCGGTCTCACCATCCACGCGGAGGTTTCGCCGCACCTCCATCGCCAGCTCTATCGGATCAAGGAGCTCGGCTGCTGGGCCGGTGTCGCCTTGAACCCGTCCACGCCGCTCGAGATGGTGAACGAGGTCGCGGGTGATCTGGACCTTCTGCTGGTGATGACGGTAAATCCAGGATTCGGGGGGCAGTCGTTCATCGGCGCGATGCTCGATAAGATTCGTCGAGCGCGAGCAATGCTCGAGGCGGCACGGAGTGGTGCCGCCCTCGAGGTGGATGGCGGTATCGCCCGCGACACGATCGGTGACTGCTGGCGCGCGGGCGCCGACACGTTCGTCGCCGGCAACGCAATCTTTTCCGCGCACGACCCGGTGCAGGAGATCGGCGAGCTGCGCGGCAGGTGTGGGGTGAGCGTATGACCGTTAGGCAACAATGGGCGTTCGTCGGCATCGTCGTGCTCATCCTGGGTGGCGGGCTGCTCGCCGCGACGCGGATCCTCGACGACGAGCTGTTCCCCGTCACCGTCGGGTCGAAGGCGCCGGACTTCAATGCCACGACGATCGACGGCACGCCGGTCACCAAGACCATTGCCGACTACAAGGGCGAGATCGTCCTGTTGAACGTATGGGCGACGTGGTGCCTCCCGTGCCGCACCGAGATGCCGAGCATCCAGGCGCTGCACGATCGTTATGCGGCACGTGGCCTGAAGGTCGTGGCGGTGAGCGTGGACAATCCCGGATCCGAGGCGACGATCCGGCGCTTCCGCGACCAGTACGGTCTCACCTTCGAGATCCTGCACGACGCGTCCGGAAAGATCCGCCAGGACTATCAAACGACCGGGGTGCCGGAGACGTTCGTCATCGGGCGTGATGGTGTGATCCGCAAGAAAGTGATCGCCGCCGATAACTGGGATTCGCCCGCGAACCGGGCGCTATTCGGTGAGCTGCTCGGTGTGCCCGAATCCGCCCGCGGCGTCGGCGCGGACGCGCCCGGCGCATTGTCCGTTCCGGTGGGCACTGGCGCCCCCGGAGCGGCGCAGGTCCCCACTCGTCCCTGAGCAATGCTGAGCCCCGAC
Source organism: Gemmatimonadota bacterium (assembly GCA_046725585.1). Classification (GTDB taxonomy): domain Bacteria; phylum Gemmatimonadota; class Gemmatimonadetes; order Gemmatimonadales; family Gemmatimonadaceae; genus JAJKIV01. Next base: position 14,714 of record JBKOYV010000369.1, read on the forward strand.
GGAGAGCGCTCGGCGACCACGACGTCGCTGAAACGGTGGCTCAAGGCCGCGCTCACGGAGCGGCTCGGATACAAGGCGGCGGCGCTGTTCTTCGCGGTCGTTCTCTGGCTGGTGGTGAGCGCGGAGGAGCCGTCCGAGGAAGTGGTTCCGGTTCGACTCGAAGCGTCGTTCGACTCCGCGCGCGTGCTCACGAGCACACGACCAGTCATTCGCGCGCTGGTCGCGGGGCGAGCGAGGGATCTGATCAAGCTGTACGACACGCCACCGGTCGTTCGGCGCGTCGTGACCGACGACGCGCCTGACAGCGTCGCGGTGGATCTGCGACCTGGGGACGTGTACATCCCGCCCGATGTCGACGCCGTCGTTCGCGACGTGCAGCCGCGCTCCCTGGTGCTCGTGTTCGACGTCACGTCCACGCGGCGGGTACCGGTGCAGAACACCGTGCACGTGGTGGTGGACGGCGACCCGAAGTCGACGTGGACGCACCTGACACGCGTGGTGCCGGACAGCGTCACCATCACCGGGCCGCGCCGCGCTATCAACGCGGTGTCGTCGGTCAGCACGGTTGACCAGACCGTTACCGTTCGCGACAGCGGGGACTTCGTCATTCCGCTCGACGTGAGGCGACTCGCCGGAGTGCGGGTGGAGCCGACGGAGGTGCGCGTTTTCGTTCAGATGCCGCCGGTGACGCGTCGCGCGCGAGACTCCGCGCTCCTCACAGCGTTGCGATCGAAGTGAGCGCCGCGTACGCGCCCGACTCGTCGTTCGTGACTTCGCTCCCGTGATCGCGTGCCGGTAATCCTGGGAATCGAAACTTCCTGCGACGAGACCTCGGCGTCCGTGCTGTCGGGCGGCGGCGACGAGGTGCGACTCGATTCGCTGGTCATTCTCTCGCAGGACGTTCATCGGGTGTTCGGCGGTGTCGTGCCGGAGCTCGCGTCCCGCGCTCACCTGACGTCGATCGTGCCGGTCGCGGAGCGCGCGATGGCCGACGCGTCGATATCGTTAGGCGACATCGACGCCGTGGCGGTCACGTCCGGCCCCGGGCTCGTCGGCGCGCTGCTCGTCGGCGTGTCGTTCGGAAAGGCCGTCGCGCACGGGACGGGAGCCGCACTGGTCGGCGTGCATCACATGGAAGGACACCTGTTCGCCACCTCGCTCGAGCATCCGGACGCCGTGCCGCCGTTCACCGCGTTGCTCGTGTCGGGAGGGCACACGCTCCTGATCGATGTCGAGCGGTGGGGCTCGTACAGAATGCTTGGCGCCACGCGCGACGACGCCGCCGGCGAAGCGTTCGACAAGGTCGCGAAGCTCCTCGGTCTCCCCTACCCTGGTGGGAGGCACATCGAGCGCCTCGCGGGCGAAGCGAGTGAGGACGAGGCGCGCCGCTTCCGCTTCACGAAGCCGATGCTGCGCGGCGACCAGCAGCTTGGCGACGCCGATTATTTCGACGTGTCCTTCAGCGGCCTCAAGACGGCGGTGCTTCACGCCGTGCGGGGCAGCGACAATCTCGAGCGCGATGCACGCGGGATCGCGCGGGGATTCCAGGATGCGATCATCGGGACGCTCGTGGAAAAGACGGCTCGCGCCGCGAACGCCTTCGGGCGACGTCGCGTGGTGCTCGGCGGCGGTGTGGCGTGCAACCGCGCGCTGGCAACCGCGATGCAGGAGCGGGTCGCCCCGGCGGGCGTGACGGTGTACGCGCCAAAGCCGCGCCTCGCGACGGACAACGCCGCCATGATCGCGAGAGCTGGGCTCTTCCACTTCGAGCGCGGGGTACGAGATTCCCTGTCGCTCAACGCGTATGCTTCAATGCCCATACCCGGCATGCACCGGTAACAGATGCCCGACGCGACGATAGTCCACACATTCACGATTCCCATCGGCCGGCTCTCGCTCACGGGATTCGGGCTCGCCGTTCTCCTGGCATTCGCGATCTCGCAGATCATCGCGCAGCGCGAGCTGGCGCGGCGCGGCCACGACCCGACTCCGATACCGGACCTCATTCTCGCCGCGGTGCTGGGGACGCTGATTGGCGGCAAGCTGTATTACACGCTCGTCATCACACACGACGTTCGTGATCTGATCAGCCGGGCGGGGTTCGTTTTCTGGGGCGGGTTCATGGGAGCCGTCGCGGCGTGCTACGTCACGATCAAGCTCAAGAAGCTGAACTTCGTTCGGATCAGCGACGTCGCGGGCATCTGCATCGCCGCCGGCTACTCGATCGGTCGCACCGGGTGCTGGGCCGTTGGTGACGATTACGGACGTCCCTGGAGCGGGCCGCTCGCCGTCGCGTTCCCGGAAGGTGCTCCGCCGTCCACCGTACACAACATGCAGGTGCTGTTCGGCATTCAGCCGCCCGCCGGCGCGCCCCCCGACGCACTGCTGGGCGTTTATCCGACGCAGCTCTTCGAGACGGTGCTCGGGTTCGTGATGTTCCTCATCCTGTGGCGCTACCGCGACCACAAGCACGCCGAGGGCTGGCTGTTCGGACTCTACCTGGTGCTCGCGGGCATCGAGCGGTTCCTGATCGAGTTCCTGCGCGCCAAGGACGACCGCTTCTTCGGACCACTCACGGCGGCGCAGGCGATCGGGATCGCGCTCGCGGTGTTAGGCGTTGTGTGGATGCAAATGCGGAAGGACGTCGGACCGGGTAAACCGGGTATCTACGCACGAGCGCCAGCGGCGGCTGCGGCCTGATCCGCCTAGAACAATCGGGGTCGGATGAAACGGTCGGATGACGGATCAGATCCTGTCTCTTATACACATC
>JBKOYV010000434.1:0-24830 GCA_046725585.1 Gemmatimonadota bacterium
GGGCGCGATCGCCACGAGCCGCCGGATGTGTGCCGCGGGGACGTACAACGTCGCCCTGTCCGTTACCCACAAGGACAATGGCACCGGGACGGACGCGGCGCAGGTCACGGTAGGATATGTCGTCGTCGGCCTGGCCATCATGCCTAACGCCAACCCCAGCGCCATCTCGCTGAAGAAGCAGGGCACCCTGCCGGTCGCGCTCCTGAGCTCGCCCACGTTCGATGCGAGAACAGTCGATGTCGCGTCCATCCGGCTCGGCAACGAGGCCGGGACCGATACCGAGGTCGAGAAGCTCAAAGGCAAGTACCAGGTGAGAATCGACGACGTGAACGGCGACGGTCGGCTGGACATGATTCTCACGTTCAGCGTCCCTCAGCTCATCGCAAACGGGGACCTCACCATGAGCACGACCTCGCTCGTGATCCGCGGCTTCCAGGGTGCGACCGGCGACTCGTGCATCAACTTCAGGGGCGTCGGCGCCGTCCGCATCGTATCGTGATCGCTCGATGGCTTCTCGTGAGTGTCGGTGTCATGGCCTGCGCGCCGCGCGCGTCGAGCCGTGACACCGCCGCCCCCGGTCAGGCCGGGCGCCTAACGTTCGAGGTCGGCCCGGCTCGCGTGCCCTGTACGGGCGAGGCGCGTACGCGTTGCCTGCGCGTGCGCGTCCCGCCTGACACGGCGTGGCGCCTGTTCTACGACTCGATCGAGGGATTCACGTTCGAAGAGGGGTACCGCTGGCGTCTGGATGTCGAGCGCCGGAGCGTGCCCAACCCGCCCGCCGACGGGTCGAGCTACCGTTACCGGCTGGTCCGCGTGGTGTCGAACGAGCGAGCGCGCTAGACCTCAACGCGCCAACAGGCAGTCGTCAGTCCGGAGGGCAGATGTCGGCGAGACGCTGCAGGTCCCGCCATCCGTAGTTGCCGTTGCCCGGGTCGTCATCCGTCTTCACGGCGCCGAGTGCAAGCCACGCCTTGGCCGAGGGATTTCGCGCATCGCCGTATAGCCACATGCTCGTGATCCCCTGACTTAGGAACCGACGTGCGACATGACCGATCAGCCGCCGCCCGAGGCCGATCCGCTGATAATCGCGAAGCAGGTAGATCTTGCTCAGCTCTCCGGCGTACTCCGGGTGATCGCTCTTCGTGCCCTTGGCGAATCCAACGAGGTCGCCGCGCGAGTTCTCGACGACGAAGCAGAACCAGCTGCCGTCGTTCTTCGCGAACGCCTCGTGCCATTGGTACGCGCGCACGGTCACCGGAGGCCCGTTCATGAGCATGGGCGCGTACGTCGCGTTCCACGTCGTGACATGGAGCTGGGCGAGCGCGGCGACGTCGGCAACCGTCGCCTCGCGAATGATCAGTGACGAGGCGGTTTCGCCACGCTCGCGCAAGACCCGAGTGTTGGCCGCCTGCGACGGCCGCAGGAGCGTCCCCACGGTTCGCCAGGCCGCCACCACGACCGCCTTCATCGGTCTCTGCACCGTCGCCTCGCCGAGATCACCGGGAAACGATCGCTCACCTGCGTTCCCTGCGCCACCGGTACCGGAGCAAGCAGGTATGTGGCGTGCCGAACATCGTGCTCGAGGAGCCGGTTGCGGTTGCCCCGCCGCGCCCCAGATTCATCCTCCGCTCTCACCCTGAACGGAGGCCGCGATGTCTACCGAGCAAGTCGCTTTCATCACGACGTGGTTCGAGGAGGTCTGGAAGAAGGGCCGGCTCAGCGCCATCGATGAGATGTTCGCCGAACACGGCACCATGCATGGCCTCGGTGAGGCCGGCGCGGACGTCACCGGACCAGCGGCGTTCAAGCCGTTCGTCGAGCGTCTGCGCGGCGCCTTTCCGGACATCGAGGTGAACGTCGAGCAGACGATCGAAGAGGGCGACCTGATCGCCTCGCGATGGGTCGCGACCATGACGCACCAGGGTGATCACCTCGGCGTCCCGGCCACGGGCAAGCGTGTGAGTGTCACCGGCATGTCGATCGCGCGAATCCGCGACGGGAAAATGGTCGAGGGCTGGAACAACTGGGACATGCTGTCGCTCTTGCAGCAGGTCGACGCGTTCCAGCCCGCGGCGCAGCTGATGCCTGACAACGCCTAACCACATCCATGCCTCGCATCCTGTTCCCCCAACGCCGGGCCGTCCACGTCACTTCCTTCCTGCTCGCCTGCGCGGCCTCGGTGCTGATGCCGCACCCGGTCGCCGCGCAGGCGACTGCGCGTAACGCGGCATCGCCCCGCCGAGGCGACCCGGTGCCGTTCACCGTCGTCGAGGCGAGCATCGACGACATGCGCAAGGCACTCGAGCAGAAGCGCACGACGTCGCGGGAGATCGTGCAGCAGTACCTGACGCGGATCGCGCTCTACGAGCACCGGATCAACGCGGTCATCACCGTCAATCCAAAGGCGCTCGCCATTGCCGATTCGCTCGACCGCGAGCGCGCGCGCGGCAGGATTCACGGGCCGCTGCACGGCATTCCCGTCGCCCTCAAGGACAACATCCACACGACGACGATGCCGACGACCGGTGGCGCGCTCGCGTTCGCCGATCTCGTGCCGCCGTACGAGGCGACGCTCGCGAAGAACCTCGAGGAAGCCGGCGCGATCATCATCGCGAAGACGCAGCTCACCGAGCTCGCGAACTGGGTCGCGAGCGGCATGCCCGGCAACTACAACGGCCTCAATGGCTACGGGATGAACCCCTGGGACCCCCGGCGCGACCCGCGCGAGAACAACTTCGACGGGCGCCCCGTGCTCACGACTGGCGGGTCGAGCTCGGGAACGGGAACGAACGTGAGCTTCTGGGCAGGCAATGTGGGTACGGAGACGTCGGGGTCGATCCTCAGTCCGTCGAATCAGAACATGCTCGTGGGCATCAAGCCGACGGTGGGGCGCGTGAGCCGCTACGGCGTCATCCCGATCACGGCGGATCAGGACACGCCGGGCCCCATGACGCGAACGGTGGCCGATGCCGCGATCATGCTCGGCTCAATGGAGGGAGCGAAGCCCGACCCTAACGACTCGGCGACGACGAAGTGCCCGCCACCGGCCGGCCGCGACTACACGAAGTTCCTGAACCCGAAGGGCCTCGCCGGCGCTCGCATCGGGATTCCGCGCGCGTTCTACTACGAGAGAAGCTCGGCGGGTGCGACGCAGCCGCGCGGAGGCCTCAACGACGCGCAGAAGAAGGCGATGGACGAGGCGATCGCCGTGCTCAAGGCGCAGGGCGCCGTGATCGTCGATCCCGCCGACATCCCGAGCGTGACCGCCACGGACCGGAGCGAAAACATCCTGAACTGGAATCCGTGCAGCGGCCTGGACAACGCGAAGGGACGCGACGCCGACTGCTCGATTGCGTTCAAGTACGGGATGAAGCGCGACTTCAACGCCTGGCTCAAATCGTTAGGCGACAAGGCGCCGGTGAAGACGCTGACCGAGCTCCGCGAGTGGAACATTGCGCACCAGCGCGCCGGCGCGATCAAATACGGTCAGGCGAACCTCGACATCTCGGACGAGATGAACCTGCAGGCGGACCGCGAGCGCTACGAGGCCGATCGTCGCAAGGACATCCGTCTCTCGGCCACGAACGGCATTGATGCCGCACTCAAGGCGAACCAGCTCGATGCCCTGTTATTCCCAGGCGTGAGCAGCGCCGGCATCGGAGCGCGGCCGGGGTATCCATCGGTGACGGTGCCGTGGGCATTCGTGCCGGTGACTCCGGGCCAGGGGCCTAACGCGTTCCCGGCGGGATTCGAGCCCAAGCCAGCCCCGTTCAACGTGACGTTCACCGGCACGGCGTGCAGCGAGCCGAGGCTGATAGAGCTGGCGTACGCGTTCGAGCAGGCGACGAAGAAGCGGATCTCGCCGCCGCTGTTTCCGTAGCGACCGAGTGTCGGGTCGCGCCAGTGCGCGAGCCGGCGGGCGAGGCACGATGGGCACAATCGAATCTCGGCGGGCGCCTGGCCGCGGAGTCGTCGCGTGATTGGTGAACGTCAAGCGCCGTGTCAACACACCTCGAGTGCGTGCTCGGCGCGACTGGATTGTGCGGCACTCCTCGCCGCCGCACCAAATCCAGGCGGTTCCTCGGGTGTGGAATGAGTTGGCACGGCGCTACTTTGGGAGTAGTGAACGTGCACGCCGCCGAATCCGACAGACGGCGGCGTGGAACTGCTGGCTAATCGGTGCCAGGCCGTCGCGGCCTGATTATGACGGAACAGGACAATACCCGTTAGGGCGCAACTACCATCTGCGGAGGGGTTGGTGAAGAAATCGCCGCCGGCTGCGAGCCCGGACGCGTACATTGCCGCGCTAACCGGCTGGCGCCGGGCGTGTGTCGACGAGTTACGGGCGGCCGTCCGCGCGGCGGCGGCGCTGGAGGAGACCATCAAATGGGGGAACCTCGTGTACCTCGCGGGTGGGCCCGTCCTCGTGATCCGTGCCGAGAAGGAGCGGGTGTTGCTGAGCTACTGGCGCGGGCAGCGCCTCCGCGCACTCGAGCCGCGTCTCCAGCCCGGCGGCAAGTACGAGATGGCGACGCTCGAGCTGCGCGCGGGACTGCTCGTCGCTCCGACGGTGGTGCGGCGGTTGACCCGTGAGGCGGTCCGGCTCAATGCGGCCCTCGGCGATCCAACCGCCGCCGCCCGGTCGCGCTAAGTGCGACGCGTGACTGGTGAGGATTAGCCGCGCGGCCGACGCCGCCCGGCCTGCGCCCTAACGAATCGTTACAGCTGCCGAAGGTGCCGCGCCCCACACCGGCAGCATAGATCACGCTCGCGCCTTCGCAGCTGAACTCAAGCGTTAGGCCGGCCTAGGCTCCGAGCTCGCACTACGCTCCTTCGTTCAAGACTCACGTCGCCCGACCAGCTTCGCGCCGGGAGGAATTCCTCCGCGATCGATGTGAGAACGCGCACCGGTCATTCCAGGTCTCACGGTAGAACGAGCACTACCGTTCTGGCGCTACCACGCGGGCGGGTTGGCGCGACGCTCGTCAGTCCGAACGCAGCGCGATGTTCGGATCGGTCCGCGCGGCGCGCGCGGCCGGGATGGCGCTGGCAAGCACCGCCGCCACGAGCATCGTCAGGGCGACGACCGAGTACGTCACCGCGTCCACCGCCGATTGCCGGAAGAGCAACGGCTGCATTCGCGGCGCAACGAGCCATGCGATCGCCAGACCGACGCCAACGGCGATGCACACGGGGCGGATGCCCTGCAGCACAACGAGCCCCACGACGTCGCGCGCGCGCGCCCCCAGAGCGGCCCGCACGCCCAGTTCGTGCATCCGCTGCGTCACAGAGTAACTCACGACGCCGTACAGCCCGACCACCGCCACGACCAGCGCCAACCCGCCGAACGCCACGAACAGCGTCGCTCCCAGCCGCCACGACCGGCTCTGATTGTTCACGGCGTTCTGCAACGGACGCACGACGGCGAACCCATCGCCCGGCATCACACGGGTCACCTCGCGCCGCAACCGGTCCAGCTCTCCCCGAGCGTCAGGCCGCGACACCCGGACGTACATCGTAGACAGCTGGTGCGGCGCCACCTGATCGACCGGCAGATAGTACATGAAGCGCGGATCGTCGCCGATGTTCTGCTGCGCGGTATTCTCGGCCACACCGATGACCGTGGTGCATGGCGCGGTCGGTGCCGAGGGATTGGCGCCGAGTCCCACACGAATGCACTGGCCGAGCGGGTCCCGGCCCGGCCAGAGCGCTCGCGCCATCGCGTCGCTCACCACTGCGACGAGCGGCCGACCTTCACGATCGGCATCCGTGAACGCACGCCCGCGAAGGAGGCGCGTTTGCATAACGCGGAAATAGTCGGGCGTCGCGATCTGGAAGTTGAACCGGCCGAGCGCCTCCACTGAGTCGATACCCTCGACATGGAGCTGCGCGGTGTTCGTACCGAAGAGCCGGCTGTTGACGCGTGCGGCGGCAACGACACCCGGGAGCGACTGAACGTCGGCGAGCAGCTTCCGGCGAACGACGACGGCCGTCGCGCTGTCCATCTCGTACCCGCGAAAGTCAGCCACGACCTCGATCACCGGTCGCACATCGTAGCCGAGTGGTACCGATCGGGCGTTGACGAAGCTCCGCACGAAGAGACCAGCACCCACCAGCAGCAGCACCGACAACGCGCTCTGCGCGACGAGCAGGAATTCGCGGGTTCGAGTGCGCTGCATGGTACTCCCGCGCGCCCCGGCCTTGAGCGTAGCCGCCAGGTTGGTGCGTGCCGCAGCCATCGCGGGCCCGATCGCCGTGAGAAGAGCCGCCGTGACCGCGCAAGCGAACGAAACGCCGAGCGTTCGCCAATCAGTCGCGAGATTGAATGGCGTGCCTTCCGGGAGAAGCATCGCGCGGATCGCGGCGCCGCCCCACTGCGCCATGACGATACCGGCAACGCCGCCTAACAAGGCGAGCAGCATCGCCTCGGTGAGGAACTGCGCGACGAGCCGACCGCGTCCCACGCCGAGTGCCAACCGCACAGTGATCTCTCGTTGCCGTCGGATCACTCGCGCGATCATGAGATTCGCGACGTTCGCGCTCGCGATGAGCAGCACGATGCCCGCAACGCCCGTCACCCACAGCAGCACGCGCGACTCCGCGCCCGCATCCGGACCGGCGGCGAGCTTCACGGCGCCGGCGATGGCGACCGGCTGGACGAGCGAATCGGGGAGGACGCGCGCATTGATCGCGCGCGCCACGGCGCGACTTCTGATGTACGCTGCCGTGAGATCATCCGACACCGCCTCCGCGGTGACGCCGGCCTTGCGTCGCACGATCATTTGAACCCAGTCCCAACTATAGTCGCGCCGGAACGACTGCTGACTCCACGAGCCGAGGTTCGTCGGGATGGTGGTGAGCGGCACGAAGACGTCGGGTGGCGCGCCGTCGGTCACACCTACGAAGTCGCGCGGGGCGACGCCGACGATCGTGTAGTCCACGACGCCGACCTTGAGGCGCTGACCGATGACGTTCGCCGAATCGAGCTCGGTGCTCCAGAACCGGTGGCTCACGACGGCAACCGGTACACCCGCGGGCGCCGAGTCCTCCGCGGCGACGAAATAGCGCCCGAGGGCCGGCGGCGCATCGAAGAACTCGAAGAATGACGGCGTCACACCCGCCACGTTTCTCGGCGTCGACGCATCGCCGTCTCCGACGGCGAATCGCCAATCGGAGTGCGCGGCGACCGCGTCGACAGTCCGTGTCGCTTCCAAAAGGTCGCGGTACCGGAGAAATGGGAAGACGGGATTGGCGCTCGTGGTTCCGCGGAAGGTCGTGCGGAGGTAGACGCGATGCACTTCTCCCGGCGCGCGGAGGAGCGGAAACGGACGCAACATCAATCGATCGACAACGGAGAACATCGCCGTGTTCGCGCCGATGCCGAGTGCCAGCGTCAGGATCACCGTGGCAGCGAAGCCAGGTGAGCGACGGAGTCCGCGAACGGCGTAGCGCACGTCCTGCAATACAGCCTCGAGTACGGGGAAACCCCAGACGTCGTGACTCTCTTCGCGCAGTCGACTCACACTGCCGAGCTGACGTCGCGCCGCGGCGAGCGCGTCCTCTCGCGACATTCCCTCGTGCTCGAGGTCGCGGGCCAGGAGCCGTGCGTGCTCCTCCAACTCCTCGGTAAGCTCGCGTGCAAGCTCGTCGCGGTGCCACCACGCAGCGATCCGGCCCCACAGCTCGCGCGGCGTCACGACTCCGACCCGCGAAGCACCCGCGCGGTGACCGCGACGGACTGCTTGAACACCTCCTCCTCCTCGGCGAGTTGGCGGCGGCCGGCGGCAGTAAGCCGGTAGTAGCGTGCGTCGCGGCCGGTGGGCGTGCGTTTCAGCTCGGAGGCAACCCAGCCCTTAACCTGCATGCGCCGCAGCGCTGGGTAGAGCGATCCCTCCTCGATGCGCAGCGCGTCGTTCGACAGGCGATGGATGTGCTGCGCGACGCCATACCCGTGCATGGCGCCGAGCGAGAGCGTCTTGAGAATCAGGAGGTCGAGCGTCCCGGCGAGCAGTCGCGGAGATTCCGGCATCGATGTCTATACTGTTCACGCCTATGTATAGATCAGACATCAAGTAGCCGCAAGACGTTGGGAAAATCAACCGCGCCTCACCGGCCTTATCGCCTGCCGACTCGGCGACCGGCATCGGAGGAGGTCATGAACGGGATCGCGATCGAGCCGGAAAGCGGGCAGCTTTTGCTGACCGGCAAGCTGTGGCCCGGTCACGGTTCAGGTTCGACTCCCGGCGTCTCAGCATCCTAGTAGCGGTACGTGTTGCCATCCTCCGAGCCGTAGCCTAACGTTCGCTGAACCCGACGAGCGATTTTCGGATAGCTCGTTTCGCTCGCTCTTGTTTGGCTCGCTTGCAGGTTGGCTTCAGGCGTCGGCCGCACTTGGGACTTACGATACGGGAAGGTATCGTGAATCCGTGTCCCACGGAGGACCATAGGGTCGTCCTTTCCCTCTCACGGAGCGAACCAGTGGCAATCGGGTCCGATGCGGCCATGGCGGTCGCCCTCTTCACCTCCGTCGCCTCGCTGGCATGGTCAGCCGCCTATGCTTGGGGCAAGTGGCTCGCGCGCCCACAGCCGCCGGTGCAACTCACCGGGGAGGGAGAGCGCCGGCTCGCCCGTCTCGAGCAGGCCGTCGATGCCATCGCCGTCGAGGTCGAGCGACTCGGCGAGGCGCAGCGCTTCATGACACGCCTTCTGCAGGAGCGGCTGCCGGCGCCCGAGCGGGCAGCACTCCCAGCGCCCGCCGAGCCGAGCGGGCATGCTACCCGACACTAGGGCCGGCGTCCTCCTCGGCGCGTGGCGGCCGAATGAGGCGCTGCGCCGGTCGTGGGCTCGTTCCTCCGCGGGTTCATCGAACGTGTAACGTGCGCCGTGGCGCCTAACGAGCGCTGCGACACTTCGATCGCCCACACCGGCAGGCATATATCGTGACACGTGCGTGGAAGCGTCCGTCACGCGGCATCCCACATCAACCGCCGCCCAACGCGGCATGAGGACTCTCTGTTCCGACGCCGGCTACTGACCCTCTACCTCTCGCTGCTCGCCGCCCCCGCCGCGGCTCAGCCAGCGATCCCCGCCGCGCTGGCGTCGTCCATCGACAGCCTCGCCCGCAGCACGCTCGCGATCGACAACGCGGGCAGCCTCACGATCGGGCTCGTCACCCACACCGGCCTCGTTTGGACGCACAGCTACGGGATGGCCGATGCGCGGCTGAAGAAGCCCGCCACTGCCGCGACCGTCTACCGTATCGGAAGCGTCACGAAGCAGTTCACCGCGCTCATGCTCCTCCAGCTCGTGCACGCAGGGACGGTACGACTCTCCGACCCCGTCGACCGCTACTTGCCGGCGATCGACAGCGTGCGCGGCCGTCCTCCACGCGCGCCGCCGATCACGCTCGTCGAGCTGGCGACCATGCGGTCCGGGCTCGCGCAGGAGCCGGAAAGTTTGGCCACGTATCTGCGCGGCCCCGTCAGCGAATGGGAGCACGTGCTCGCCGCCGCGCTTCGCCACACGTCCTTCGATGCGGACCCCGGCTCGCGCTGGGAATACTCGAACATCGGCTACGCCGCGCTCGGCGCGGCGCTCGCCGCCGCTGCGGGCCGGCCATATGTGGCCTACGTGCGCGACGAGATTCTTCGTCCGCTCGGGATGAGCCATACCATGTTCCAGCTCGATTCGGCAGGTCGAGCCAACCTTGCGGAGGGTCATTCCTTCGAGCACGGCGAGGTCGACACGGTGACCCCGGCGCGCGAGCACGCGGGCCGAGGCTACAAGGTGCCTAACGGCGGCCTGTACTCGACCGTCGGCGACCTCGCGCGGTTCCTGGTGTTCGAGATGGGGGCCGGCCCGGAGCGTGTGCTGCCAAAGACGGACTTGGCGCAGAACTTCGCGAACCTCGCGTTCGCGACGCCAGACCTCACGCAGGGCTACGGCCTGGGCTTCCACGTCATGCGACGAGGATCGCTGCTCGCCTTCGGTCATCCCGGTGCGGTCGCGGGGTATCTCGCGACCGCGTACTTCGATCCCGCGACGCACCTTGGCGTCGTCGTGCTGCGGAGCGCCGATAACGAGAAGTTCGACATCCTGGGCTTCACGATGACCGTGCTGGAGAAGGCGGTCGACTCGCGTCGCTGAGTCGCCCGGCCGACAAGTGAAGTCGGGCGTTAGGCTGTCACAGCGTTCCGTCATACCTTTCGGGTTTCGACTTCGCGACTGGTTGGTTGTCACTCTTGTCACGGCGGGGGCGATGCTCGTCATCGTCACCGCCGTGTTCATCTTCCCGATCATGCTTTGGTGGGAGATCGACAGGGGCGGCACGCGTGCCCGAGCGTGCGCTCTTGCCCGCACGGCCTCCAATGCCGAGCTAATCGAGCGCCGGGCCGCATCGGCCGATCTCCTTCAGGCCGGCCGTCGCGCCTCCATTGGCTTCGCGGTCAACAGTCCGCGCAGATTCTGCTTCAGGCGGACTCGCCACATCCAGTACAGCAGCATCACGAGCGGGCTGACGGCCAGGACGACGATCAGCGGGACGATGCGGATCCGCTCGGGAATGAACTTCATCTGGCCAAGGAAGAACGAGCCGGACGCGATGAACAGGCCGAAGGACATCCGCCAGAGATGGCGCGCCAGCCGTCGCGTTCCTTTGAATGCCGCCGGCCCGGATCATCCTGGCATCGCCGATCGCGCCGAGCAGGACGATCGTCGTCATGAAGAAAAGCATTCCGGCAGGCACCCCTTCTATTTGGTTGCCCGGCCTGCCGAGCGCAGTGAATGCGCCGGTGTATCCCCACGCGGCGAGTGTGAACGCCAGCACCATGAGGGCGATGTCCACCTGCCGGCCTGCTCCAGGCAGCGGTTTGACGGTGGTGTAAGCGGTGAACACGAGGTAGACGATGATCACTCCGCCGGTGAAGGTTTCCTTGCCTTCGTATAGGGAGATGCCTACCGCTGTAATGCCGGTGGCGACCATCGCGTACGCGAAGGCCAGGCCGCTCCGGCGATGCCACGTCCCTCCTTTGCGAACAGCGATCGCCATGAATCCCGCCGCGAGCGCAATCAGGCCCGTCGCAACGTGAAACGCGAGAGCGAGAAAGGGCAGCCCGGTCGACGTCGCAAGTGTCAAACGATCGCTCACAGCTCCACCTCCGCCAGGACTCGTATGGGTTTCCGATACGACTGGCTGCCGCATTGGTTTCAGGCTCATCGCTGCGCGGAGACAGAGGCCTGTTGCGCGGAATGCCCGCCGATGCTACCTACGGGCGGGTGCTTCAGCTTCGCCGCGTACGGGTTTTGGCTCGCACGCCGTTTCCACAACGGCATAGTCGACCTCCATCCCATCAGGGCGGTGACGCTGCGCGGCCTAACGAGGTGTTTCAGCCGAGATCGGGCGTTAGGCAACAACCGGCATCCTTATAGGGATAGTTCATGGGTTGGGAGCGGCCGCCTGGACCACGCGGATACGAGTGGAGCTTCGTCGCGCTCGAGTACTACGCGCTCATTCTGAATCGCACCTACAAAATCTTCGTCGGCGACAACATTCTCGCGGGCGCCATCGTCCGCGGGTGGTTGCCATCGCCGCCGGTTCCGACCGACGCCTGGCTTGATCCGGAGTTCTACCCGCGCGAACGCATCCTCCGTCGCTACGAGGGCCTCGATATTCGATCGGACGCCTTCGCCCGGCGCAACTATTGGAATTTCCAGCTCCCCCGCTCCGCCATTGCGGACGTCGAGTTCACGCGCCGGCCCAAGTGGGGGATGGGGGCCGTGCCGTATTCCGGACGCATCATCCTCCACCTCCGCCATGGCGGCTCGCAGGAGCTCATCCTTCTCGGACACCAGGATGGCCCGGCAATCCGGGATCGCCTGCGGCCGCTTATCGTTGGCGCGCGCCTGCCTTGGTGGCATCGGTGGCTGTCGCCCGCGCCGGCGAACCCCGCTCCGGTCGGGAGTTCCACTCACCCTTTTCGACTGCCGAGGCGTCGTCGAGCATGGGCCGATTGAACCGGATCACAAAGCGCTCGGTAAGCGTCGAGGTGGCCTTCTATGGCTCTGGTGCTGTGCGCAAGCGTCGGGACGGCGCCTTCGTGGGTGGAGTGCCAGACCCGGACGTCGGGGCCAACGTACAGTTCGAGGTCTGGCGCGAGGTCCCGGATGAAGAGGGGCTGTGGAACCCGGTGATCGGTGAGGGCACAGTCGCGGGAGGATTCCAGATCAGCATTGAGGGCACCAGCTCGGGATATCGAGAGTTGGCCCGGTACCTTCTGGCCATCGCCGAGCTGGATACGACCGCCGATCCCGATTTTCACGAGCACCACGAAGTAACCAGTTCCGACGGTCGTACGCGACTCCACATCATTGTCCGCAAGCGACCGGACGGGCGGGCACACGTTTCGATCAGCAGCCTAACGGTTCGGTGAGGCTTCAGTGGACGTCGTGTTTTTTGTGCCAGCGACACTCATTCTCCTGGCCGGCACGGCGGTCCGGATCGTCCAAATCGTCGTCGATTGGCCGGCTGGTGGTGAAGGCGGACGCGCTCGCATCGAAGCTGCCCTAGCCGGCTAACCGGTGACGCTCGTGCGGAAGCGCGAGTTGATTGATGAGGACACGTTCCCCGACGGTCGTCGGCGAGCGGCGTTTCCCGTGACCGCCCTCTTCCGCAAATGGCACTCGCCTCGGACGTCGCGGTGGCCGCGAGAAGTCTGCGCAAGCGGCCAGCGTTCGCACTGTCAGTCGTAGCAACACTCGGCATCGCGGTCGCCGCCGCGAGCACCATCGCAGTCGTCGCAGACCAGGCGCTGCTGCGCCCGCTCCCCTACCGAGATCCATCCCGCCTGCTGCTGCTCTGGGAGAAGTCGAAGGGTGGCGACTACCGCCTTCCCTCCTACCCGATCGTCCTCGACTGGCAACGGGCGTCGCACGCGTTCGTCGACCTTGGCTATGCTCGCGGTCGCACCGACTTCCTGTCGACACGTGATGGCGCAGTGCGCGCCACCACCGCCTTCGTGTCGCCGGGATTTCTCGCGGCGTTGGGTGCGACCCCCGCGATCGGCCGGTTCTTCGCGCGCGATGAGGAAGCGGCAGGACGTGGCGACGCGGTGGTGCTGTCGGAGCGATTCTGGCGCGCGCAATTCGGTGGTGATTCTGCCGTCGTCGGCAAGGCGATTACGCTCACGGGGCGATCGGTGACGGTCGTCGGCGTGATGTCCACGGCGATGGCCTATCCGTTGTGGGCCGACATGTGGCGCCCGTTGAGCGCCGTGATCGATATCGACCCGGCCCTGTCGTCTCGCCATCACCACACCGACACCCGGCTCGTTGGTCGCCTGCGCCCTGGCGTCACGGCTGCCGCCGCGATGATCGAGCTGGCCACGATTCAGCGCGGGCTCGCGAGCACGTACGGCGAACACGGATCGGAGTGGACGGCAGCCGACTTCAAGCCGCTCTCCTGGGAGTTCGTCGGCAACTCGGCGCCCGCGTTAGGCACGCTCACCGGCGCCATAGCGCTGACGTTCCTCATTGCGTGCGTGAACGTCGCCACGCTGTTGCTGCTGCGCACGTTCGCCCGCGAGCGCGAGCTCGCTATTCGATCGGCGCTGGGTGCGGGCCGCGCACGGCTGGTTCGCCTCACGCTCGTCGAAT
This sequence comes from Gemmatimonadota bacterium, assembly GCA_046725585.1. GTDB lineage: Bacteria > Gemmatimonadota > Gemmatimonadetes > Gemmatimonadales > Gemmatimonadaceae > JAJKIV01. The sequence continues at coordinate 13,651 of JBKOYV010000434.1, forward strand.
GCGGCGTCCTCTGCGTTGGCGCCGCGCTGCTGGCGCTGGTCCTCACGTGGTGGGGTCTCGCACTCGTTCGCAGCGCCGCACCGGAGACGGTGCCTCGCACGAGCGAGCTGGTGTTCGATGCGCGCGTCGCGGGGCTCGTGATCGCACTGACGGTGGTGGCATCCGTCATGGCGGCCTCCGCATCGACCGTGCGTGCGTTCCGCACGAGCGCGCCCGACGCGCTGCGAGCTGGATGGCAACCGACTTCCGGCGGTCGGTCGGGCAATCGGTGGCGCGCTACCCTCGCGTGCACACAGCTCGCCCTCGCACTGACCCTCATCACGGGTGCTGGACTTCTCCTGGACAGCTTCCGCCATCTTCGGCAGGTCGACCTCGGCTTCGAACCAGCGCATCTCGCGACGTTCTGGATTCTGCCACCGACGCCGAAGTACGGTGATCCGTCGCAGGACGCGGCGCTGTATGCCCGTCTGCAAGAGGCCGCGGCCGCCGTGCCTGGCGTGCAAGGCGTCGCCATCGGCAATCACATCCCGCTCGGCGGCGGATGGTCGGTGACGAAGCTGCTCACTCCTGGGCGAACGCCCGCGGCCGACGGATCGGACGCGGCGCTCTACAAGACGGTCTCCGAGAACTATCTCAGCGTGATGAAGGGACGCGTGCTTCGCGGACGATGGTTCACCGACGCCGACATTCGCGGCGCCGGCAACGGGATCGTCATCAACGAACGCGTCGCGAAGCGTTTCTGGCCTGACAAGGACCCCATCGGCCAGCCGATCACGGTGTTTCGCTCATCGCAGGCCCGCGCGGGATTCGGCGATCCGGTGCCAAGCGTCGTGTTAGGCGTGATCGCGGACATGCACCATCTCTCGGTGTCGGACGACCCGGTCGAGGAAGTCTACGTCCCGTACACTCGCGAAGTGTGGCCCGGAGTCGCCTTGTTGATTCGTACACGAGGCGACCCGCGCGCGTTCGAGCCGGCCCTGCGACGGGCGATGCTGGACGTCGAGCCTGATCTGCCCGTGCTCGGCAGTCCGAGCTGGCGCACGTTCGAGCCCATCGGCAACAACGTTGCGCGCATGCTTGCACCGAGGCGGACCGTCATGGGTCTCGTGCTGGCGTTCGGAGCTGCGGCCCTGCTGTTGGCGGCGATCGGCGTGTACGGCGTGACTGCGTTCGGCGTCGCGCAGCGAATGCGCGAGTTCGGAATTCGGATGGCGATTGGCGCGACATCGCGCGATGTGATTGCGCTCGTGCTCCGTCAGGGCGCGATGCTGGCGGCCATCGGCGCCGTGGCCGGCATCGCGGGGGCGTTCGCGCTCGCGAGAGTGTTGCGTACATCGCTCGACACCATGCTCTATCGCACATCGCCGTTCGCCGTGGGGCCGCTGATTGCGGCGGCCGTGACACTCGGCTCCGTCGTCGTGGCGGCATCGTGGGTGCCTGCCCGTCGCGCGGGTGGCGCAGATCCGATGGCTGCGTTGCGCTCCGAGTAGAGGGAACAAGACGCCCCCTCGACTCGCGGTTGCTCGGCCAGCATGTTCACACACAATCGGCTGAACATTCGCGACGACGCCGTTCCCACACCGGGAGGCGAGCATGCTGCTGTACAGAGGTCTGGCGAAAGACCGCGGCCAGAAAATCGTAGACGGCAAGGAAGCGATTTCCGCAACGAGCAACGGCGAGCTTGGCGCCGGGAGCTACTACTGGATGGAGACCGCGGGCGGGGTCGCGCTGTTCGCCGGAGTGATCTCGGCGCTCCAATACTACGGCAGCGCGACCGGGGGCTGGGCGTTGCTCGCCATCGACATCGATGAGAACTCCGTCGTCTATCGCGAGTTTCTCGAGCGGGAGACGACGCTGGACTTCTCCGACGGCCGCGCAAGGACGGTGCACTACGAGACACAGGCCGCGGTCCCGGGCGTCAGCTCGCGACAGATGGCGACAGTCCACTCGATGAAGCTGGCTGGGTTCGTCGAGCTGAACGAGCAGCCCGCGAGGATCAATAGTCCGGCCGCACCGAAGATGATTCCGTGGATGCACTATCCAATGATTCTCGGCCCCACGGTCGCGGCCGCGGCCAACGACAAGCTGATCCAGATCAAATTCAATGGTTCGGGGCTCACGCTGCTCAATACTGCCTCGGTGGCGAAGAAGCGAATCGTCGTCACGGGCGACCCGTATCAGAGCGCGAACGCACAGATCAAGAGTCGGATCGACGCGACGACACTCACGTCACCCAAGCCCTCGGTGCGCGACGGGTTCCCGCGCATCCTCGCGGCGCTCGAGCCGTTGCCCGAAACGACGCAGAATCTCGGGACGACGTGGTGGCAGACGCGTTGAGGTAGTTCCCCAATAGGGAATGCGTGGAATGCGCTCGATCCCAATGGGCCCGCTCCGCCGGGTGGGATTGCTCCTCGAGACGATCGCGTTCACTCTGATCGTCCCCGGGACGGTGACTGTCGTGCTGCCGCGCCTCATTCTCGCCGACGCGAGGCCCGCAAGCACCTGGTCCGCTACACAGCTCATGGCGCTCGTGCCGCTCGCGCTGGGAGCCGCCATCTACGTGCGCTGCCTCTGGGAATTCGCGGCGCGAGGCCACGGCATTCCTGCGCCGGTCGACCACCCGAAGCAGCTCGTCGTGACGGGCCTCTACCGATACGTGCGCAATCCGATGTACCTCGGCGTGCTGGTGTTCCTGCTGGGCGAGGTGCTCTTCTTTCGGTCGCGGGCGCTGCTGCTCTACACACTGGCGTGGCTCAGCGTCGTACACCTCACCATCCTCGTGTACGAGGAGCCGAATCTCCGGCGAAAGTTCGGCGTGTCGTACGACCGATATGTCGCTGCGGTGAATCGCTGGGTACCAGGGCGGCGGTACAACGATTCTCCGGACAATCGCGATGCCTCGTAACGGCGTTAGGCGCTGGGTCCGCCAGAACGCCGTGACGCCATCGCTCGAGGCCGCGCTGCGCGACGCGCGCGACCTGCTGGACGGACACGGCATCCCGTGGGCGGTTGCTGGCGGCTGGGCGCTGGACCTGTTCCTCGGCCGCGAGACGCGCGAGCACGCGGACGTGGACCTCGCCATCTGGCGCGCCGACCAACGGCGGCTTCACGCGGCCGCGTCTCCCGACTGGGTGCTCGAAGTCGCCGACAACGGCGCGCTTCGCCAGTGGAACGCAGGCGAATGGCTGTCGCTGCCGCTTCACGAGATACACGCGCGCCGCGTGAGCGGCGTTGGGAGCTCGCTCGAGCTCCTGCTCAACGAGCGTGACGACACGGCGTGGATCTTCCGTCGCGATGCAGCCGTTCGGCGAGAGCTGGATCGCGCGACCCTCTCGCGTGACGGAATCGCGTTGCTGGCTCCCGAGATCGTGCTGCTCTACAAGTCCAAGGCGCCGCGCCTGACGGATGACATGGATTTCCGAGCCGCGTTGCCCGCGCTCACGAACGAGCAGCGAGCGTGGCTGCATGACGCGATCGCCCGGCCGAGCGTTTCACACCCGTGGCTGATGGAGCTCGGCGCGACCCGCCCCGGTTGAGGTTCAGCGATGGCGTTAGGCAGCACGTCAAAGACAGTTCCGCATTGCGCCGCCATAGGGCCGTTAGGAAAGCCGCCTCATGCCCTCAAGAGCGGAATAAGCCCGCTGATCAGTACGCTCGCACCATCCATCAGGGCATGCGCAATCGCCAACGGAAGCAACCGGCGAAGTCGCAGATACAAAAACGTCAGGAAGACCGAGTACGGGACCGACGACAACAGCCGAAAAGCCATGAACCTCGCATCGAAGGTCAACGGCATGAAAGCGTGCTGCAACGCCCAGACGAATGCCACAATCGCGATCGCCAGACTCGTACTCCGGCAAAGAACCTGGAAGCGGGGCAGCAGATAGCCATTGTAGGTCATCTGCTCGGTCAGTCCCCAAATGAATGGCCACACCAGCACCCCATAGAGGGCGGCGGGCAATGGCAGGCGTCCAAAGAAGTACGGCTGCGACGGCGTCCCGTACACGAGCCAACCGGCCGCATAAGTGCCACCAAGGATGAACACGAGGCTTACCGGGATGAGCGCTAAGCCGAGCAGTGCATCGCGGACGAGGCGCGTCCGCTCGAAGCCGACGAGATCGAACAGGCGGATGCCCTCGCGGCGCGTGAGCCGCCACAGCAACGCCAGGCACCCGGCGTCGATCAATGTCCCGTACACCGGCAACCATGGCTCAGCGTCATGCCATGGAGTCGGCGACGAGCGCAGGGCGAAGACGGCCGCGACAAGAGCTTGCGCGCCCACAGCACAAGCTATGCGGGTGAACAGCATCAATGCCGGGCCGCGCCATGTCAGCGTCCCTGCGTCCGACCGGCGACGGAGGGCCTCGTAGGAATTCGGGTCCATCGTGCCTATCGTCGTGTCCTGACCCCTTCCCCGCCCTTCATGCGGGACTTCATTGCGCGCTACCGCCTGGAACCCTAGGGCCTGGCCGCCATGGCGCCGCTACCTAACGTTGACAACACGCACACCACGCTCCTTTTGCCTGGCACCGGCCCTCTCCTCAGAGTCGCAGGGGCGATCATTACCACGCCCGCGGAATAAGACGGTATTTGACTCGCCTCGTGTACTCCGCATAGCCAGGAAGATCCCGCCCGAGGATTCGCTCCTCGTCCAGCAGACGCCACAACAAGACAGGAAGGAATGGGATCAGGAGCGCGACCGACCACCACGAGCCGAGTGCAAGCGGGATCCCGACAAACAGCCAGATGGCCCCGGCATACATCGGATGTCGCACGTACGCATACGGGCCGGTATCGACGACTCTCTGATCCGCCTCCACGCGGATATTCGATGCCGCCCAACTGTTGGTCTTGATGACCCAGAAGATGGCGAGGAACGCGCACACAATTATCGCGTTGCCGACAAGGGAGACCCATGCAGGCACCCGTGAGAGGTCGTGGCGGTAATCGAGTATAGGAAGAATGAGGAACGCAAAGAACGCGAGGAAGACGAGTGAGACGATGACTTGCTGCGACCGTTCCTGTTCATGCCACGGACCCGCCTTCAGGCGTCGCTCGAGAAGCGGCTTGTCGTAGATCGCGAGATAGATCGTGAAGCCCGCCGTTGAAGCGGCAAATACCGCCAGGAAGACCCAGCCCTGCCAGTAGTCCCACGTGCCCGCGGTGACAAAGATGAGGGCGGTGAAGAAGACCAGCCCGAACACACCTTGTCCAATGGCCTGCCGATAGAGCGGATTCATGGGTGCATCATACGCTGAAGCTTACGAACGATGTGAAACCCGCCGCCGGCGCGCCCCGTATGGGAAACCCATAGGACGACCCGAAGCTCCTCTTGCGGAGTTTCGCGTCCGACCATAGGCTCGTATGGGTTCCCCATAGGACGCGACATGGCCGACAAGCTCGATGTGAAGCAGGGCACGCTCGCCCTCATGATCCTGAAGACCCTCGAAGTCCTCGGCGCCCTCCACGGCTACGGGATCGCCAGGCGCATCGAGGAGACGAGCAAGAACCGCCTCAGCCTCAACTACGGCACGCTCTACCCTGCCCTGCTCAAGCTCGAGCAGGAAGGCTTCATCAAGGCCGAGTGGCGGCAGTCCGAGAACAACCGCCGCGCGAAGTTCTATGCGCTCACCGCCGCCGGGCGCAAACAGCTCGCGCGAGAAACCCGTGAATGGCACGAGACCGCGGACCTGATTGCCGCGTTTCTCGCGCCGCGACGAGAGGTACCATGAGGCTCATCCGCGCCGCGCTCGCGCGAATTGCAGGCGTCTTCACGAAGGACGACGCCGACGCCGACCTCCGCGAGGAGATGCAGGCCCATCTGGAGATGGAGATCGCCGAGAACATCCGGCGTGGCATGAGCCCCGCCGAGGCGCGCCGCCAGGCGCTGCTCGCGTCCGGCGGCCTCGCCGTCGCGGCCGAGGCGGTCAGGGATCAGCGCGGGCTGCCGTGGGTCGACAGCCTCGCGTCAGACCTCAAGTACGGGCTCCGCGCGCTGCGACACAGCCCCGCGTTCACGGCCGTCGTCGTGGTCACGCTGGCGTTAGGCATCGGCGCCAACACCGCGATCTTCAGCGTCGTCCGCGCCGTCCTGCTCAAACCCCTGCCCCACCGAGAGGGCGATCGGCTCGTTTACCTGCGGCAGTCCATGGATGGACCCGGCGGAGGGGACATCAACTTCTCCGTGCCGGAGGTCCGGGACTTCCGCACCGGCGCGCCGGCGCTGGGCAGCATCGCCGAGTTCTCGCCGTGGTTCGGCACGCTCCTCGGCAAGGATGACGCGATCCGCATCGACGTCGGCCTCGTCACCGGCAACTTCTTCGAGGTCATGGGACTGTCCCCCATCCTCGGTCGCGTGACGCGACCCAGCGACGACGGACCGGGTGTGCCGGCCGTGATGGTGCTGACCCACGACTTCTGGATGAAGCGCTTCGGTGGCGACTCCAGCATCGTCGGCAAGCAGGTGAGGCTCGACGGCACGTCGCTGACGGTGATCGGCGTGCTGCAGCCGGCGCCTTGGTTCCCGGATCGCATGGACGCGCTGGCCAACATGGTCATCAGCCCTCACCACCTGAGCGCTTTGATGGTCGAAGGCCGCAGCCATCGCATGACGGCGATGATCGCGCGCCTGACGCCGGGCGCCAGCGTGGACCAGGCGAGAACGGAAGTAGCAGCGGTGTACGACCGGATGCAGCGCGATCACACGACCGACTACAGCGCGGGCGCGCATTATCGCGTGGCCGTCATCCCGTTCAAGGAAGCCCTGGGTGAGCGTGCCCGCCTGACGTTGTGGATCCTCATGGCCGCCGCGGCGTTCGTCATGATCATCTCCGCCGCCAACGTCGCCAACCTCACGCTCATGCGTGGCGTGCGTCGAGAGCACGAGCTCGTCGTGCGCGCCGCCCTCGGCGCCGGGGTGGGGCGACTCAGACGCCTGCTGCTCGTGGAGAACCTCCTGCTCACGCTGACCGGGGCAGTCGCTGGCCTTGGGATCGCCGTCGCGGGCGTTAGGCTCCTCACCTCTCTCGCCGAGCGGTACTCGCCTCGGGCGAACGAGATCCGGCTCGATGGGCAGGTGCTCGGGTTCACGTTCGCCATTGCGGTCTTACTGGCGCTCGTCCTCTCGTTCCTCGCGTCGCTCCCCAAGGAGGGCAGCTTCGCCGCACGGATCGCTGCCGGTATCGGCCGCCTGAGTGGAGACACGAGGAAGCAGCGACTGCAGCGTGGGCTCGTCGTCGCGCAGGTCGCGGTGTCCGTGGTGCTGCTCGCCGGCGCCGGGCTGCTGACGCGCACCATGGTGCAGCTCTCTCAGGTGAACACGGGCCTCAAGGCCCAGGAGGTGCTGACCGTGCAGGTCCCGCTACTCCAAATCGGTGGAGGACCGAGTGACGGGACCGATCCGCGAGCGTGGTTCAGGACGCTGCTGCAGTCCGACGCAGCCGCCAAGGTGCGCTACGACCAGATGCGCCGTGAGATCGCCGGACTGCCAGGTGTCATCGAAGCCGGCGTCGGCTCCAGCACTCCGCTTCGGGCGTCGTTCACGACGTTCGAGGTGAAAGCGGAAGGCAAGTCGATTCCTGTCGGCGAAGCGACGCCACGCGCGGATTTCCGGACGGCCGCGCCCGAATACTTCAGCGCCGCCGGGATTCCGCTGATCAAGGGCCGTGCGTTCGCCGCGACGGATGGTGTTGGTGCCGGGAAGGTCGTGATCATCAACCGGACCCTCGCCGACAAGTTCTTCCCGGGCGAGGACCCGATCGGGAAGCGCATCGCCTGGACCGGCGAGGTGTTGAAGTTCAGCCCGATCAGCCCCGAGTGGCGCACGATCGTCGGCGTCGTGGGCAACACACAGGATGGTGGGCAGGACGCGCCACCGCGCCCTGCGGTATTCATGCCGTTCGTGCAGGAGATTGCGATGTCCGGCGTGCTGGTGATACGCACCGATAGCGACGCCGCGATCCTGGCGCCCACGGTGACGAAGATCGTGCATCGCATCGCCCCGACCGCACCGATCGAGAACGTGATGACCGTGAAGCAGATCAAGGATCAGAGCCTCGCACCTCGGCGGCTCAACGCGGCGCTGGTGTCGTCGTTCGGCATCCTGGCGGTGCTGATTGCGGCGGTCGGCATCGCCGGCGTGCTGGCGTTCTCCGTGAGTGCGCGCACGAACGAGATCGGGATTCGCATGAGCCTCGGCGCCGACAGTGGCCGCGTCCAGCGCATGATCCTGGGCGAAGGTGGCATCCTGGTGGTGCTGGGTCTCGCCGTGGGCGTCGTGGGCGCGTTCTTCGCCACCCGGTTCATTCGCGGACTCCTGTTCGGCGTCGCGCCTAACGACCCGACGACGTTCGCCGGCGTGGCGGTCCTGATGGCGGCGATCGGCATCGCCGCGTGCTGGATCCCGGCGCTTCGCGCGGCGAGGATCGACCCGGCGATCACCATGCGGTCGACGTGAGGAGGGTGACGCCGTGCGGTCGACGTACGCAATTCACATCCTCGCCGGCACGGTCGGCCTGCTCGGCGGCTATGTCGCGCTGTACTCGGCGAAAGGTGGCACCGTGCATCGGAAGAGCGGGATGCTGTTCGTCTATGCGATGCTCGCGATGGCCATTGCCGGGATGACGATCGCGGTGGTGCGCGACAAGGCACCCGACATCAACATCCCCGCGGGCTTGATCACCTCATACATGGTGACCACCGCACTCATCACGGTGCGCCCTCCGGACATCGGGGCAGAGCGCCGTCGATGGCTGGACGTTGGCGCGATGCTCGTCGCGCTGGGAGTGGGCGTCACGATGCTCACGTTCGGGCTCCAGGCGGTCGCCAATGGGGGAAGGCGCAACGGCATTCCGGCCTTTCCCTACATCCTGTTCGCCACGTTCGGCTTGTTAGGCGCCGCGGGCGATCTCCGCGTGCTGCGATCCGGTGCGCTCCAGGGAAGGCCACGTCTCGCCCGGCATCTGTGGCGCATGTCCGTGGCACTCTTCATCGCCGCGCTGTCGTTCTCGGTGCAGCTGCCGAAGTTCCTCCCGCCGCCGTTCCGTATACGCGGCCTGATCATGCTTCCGGTGCTGGCCGTGGTGGTGACGATGTTCTACTGGCTGTGGCGCGTCCGGTCGAGACGATCGCGCCTTGGCGTCGTGGTCGTTCGCACAGCTGAGGCGATGCAATGACGCTCACGCATCTGATCCTGCGCTGGGCCCATATCTCGATGGGGCTCGTGGGGATCCTTTCCGGCGCCGCGGCGCTGACGTTCCGCAAGGGCTCGAGGCCGCATCAGCTGGTGGGCCACGTGTTCTTCGTTTCGATGCTCATCATGGCGTCGATGGGCGCGACTCTCGCGATGACGTATTCGCCGAACCGGGGCAACGTGATGGGCGGCGGAATGACGCTCTATATGGTAGCGACGGCGTGGGCGACGGTCTGGCGCAAACCGGGAGAGACGGGGCGCGTCGAGATTGCGCTGGCGCTGCTCGGTTCGACGGTCGCCGCCGCGGGCTTCACATTCAGCGTCATGGCCGCGAGCGCACCGGACAACATGCTCGACAAGTATCATCCGCCGCTCTACTTCATCTTCGGGAGTGTGGCGCTGCTCCTGACGGCGTTCGACGTGCGGATGATCGCTCGCGGGGGCATCACGGGCGCGGCACGCCTAACGCGCCACCTGTTGCGCATGTGTCTCGCGATGTTCATTGCGACCGCGTCGCTGTTCCTCGGCCAGCCGAAGGTGTTTCCCATGGCGATCCGGCACAGCGGGCTGTTGCCGGTGCCGGTGCTCCTGGTGGTTGCCGCGCTTCTCTATTCGCTGATTCGTATTCGCGTGTGGCCGCGCTTGCGGAGGATGCGTACGGCTCGTGCGGCGACGGCCACGAGCACACTGGGGGCGGTATGAGCGAGGCGCGACGAGCGAGTCAGACGTGGATCTGGCTCGGTGCGATTCTTCTGGTGCTCGGGCTGCTCGGCCACGTGCTCGCGGCGCAGGCGATCGGCGGGAGCAGGCTGGCGTACACGCACCATGTCCTCGGCTTCTTCATTGGTCTCGTGGTGTTCGGCGCCATCGTGGGTGGTCTGGGCTGGCGCTTCTGGAAGGGTCGCTTCGACATCACGCTGCTGATCGTCGGCGTAGCGCAGGCGTTGTTTGGGCTGGCGGTGTACATCGAGCGGTTCCGCATCGGCTGATCGTGGCGGCCCACCGGGCATCGCGCTGGAGTCGACCGCCTGGACGAGCAACAGCAGCGGGCCCTATGTCGACCGATGCCTAACAGCCGGTACAGCTGACGGAGTGACTGGCGTCGTCTGGTTGTGCGCGTGCAGACAACCGAGTACCGTCAACATTACCCAGCCTGGCTGCCAGGCGCGCGTCTGGGCGCTGCATCCGGACACGCCGCACAACCCGACGATGCCCTCGCGGGGATCCCCGTGCACGTTCGGTGACAGCCGGACAGATCGGCGAAGCGACGGTCGAGGTGGCGTTAGGCTACGACGCGAGGTGCGCTGAGTGACTGGAACACTGAACGTCGCCCCCTGGCTCGCGTCGTACGAGCTCGCGCGTCGCGGCCTCGAGCGAACGCTCGACGGGGTCAGCGATGCGGAGGCGTTGATCGTCCCGCAGTCAGGCTGCAACTCCGTGAATTGGCTCGTCGGACACATTCTCCTCTACCGCAACCGGATCCACGAGGTCCTCGGCCTCGAGCCCGCCTGGCCGGAGCGACTCGGGAGTAGCGAGCCATACCAACGCGGGAACTCCCCTTCGTGTGAGGAGCTGATCGTACCCCTGAGCGAGCTGCGCACAGCGCTGGAGTGGTCCGAGCGCATCGTGCTGGAGAGGCTCGCGGAGCTCCAACCGGAACACCTGGCGGCCGCGGCGACCCCGACGAGGACGGTGGGTGAGCAGCTCGCGCTTTTCGGAGCCCACGACTTCTACCACCTCGGTCAGCTCGCGACAGTCCGACGCCTGCTGGGGAAACCGGGAGCGCTCGGGTAGGGGATCACTGTGTCAGGAGGGACGTTCGGCACGATTTGGGCGAAAGCTCGTGTCGAGTTTATCGACGGCCGCCTGATCGTCGGCCCGATCACCGCGCAACCGGGTGGAATCTGTCAAACGAGCGTTCGCCGATGCCGGCGTGGCGCAGGCCTTGTTCGGTCTCGCGGTTCAACCTAGGGCCGCTCGGCCCGCGCCG
>JBKOYV010000482.1:0-12613 GCA_046725585.1 Gemmatimonadota bacterium
CGAGCTGATCTTCTTGTCGTGGATGAGGATCAACGCGTCCTCGATCACGGCTTCCATCTTGTCCGGATCGGTGACGAAGTACGGCGAGAGGTAGCCGCGGTCGAACTGCATGCCGTCGACCGTCTCGAGCGTCGTCTCGAGACCACGGGCCTCCTCGACGGTGATCACGCCGTCCTTGCCGACCTTCTCCATCGCCTCGGCGATGAGGTCACCGATCTCCTTGTCGTTGTTCGCGGAGATGGAGCCGACCTGAGCGATCTCCTTCTTGCCCGCCGTGGGGACGGAGATCGACTTGAGTTGCTCGACGACGGCGGCGACGGCCTTGTCGATGCCGCGCTTGAGGGCCATCGGGTTCGCGCCGGCGGTGACGTTCTTGAGTCCTTCGCGGAAGATTGCCTGGGCGAGCACGGTGGCGGTGGTGGTGCCGTCACCGGCGAGGTCGGAGGTCTTGGTCGCGACCTCCTTCACCATCTGGGCCCCCATGTTCTCGAGCGCGTCCGCGAGCTCGACTTCCTTGGCGACGGTGACGCCGTCCTTGGTGACGGTCGGGGCGCCGAACTTCTTGTCGATGACGACGTTCCGGCCCTTGGGACCGAGGGTGACCTTCACCGCCTCGGCGAGCTGGTCGACGCCGCGCTTCAAAGCGGCGCGCGCGTCGGTGTTGAAATGGAGTTCCTTGGCAGCCATATGGGCGTTAGGTAGGTAGAGGTGTCGTTAGGTGGAGCGAGTGTGGGGACGGTCGCTCAGCCGATGACGGCGAGGACGTCGCTCTCACGCAGGATCAGGAGCTGCTCGCCATCGATCGTGACCTCGGTGCCGCTGTACTTCCCGTACAGGACCTTGTCGCCGACCTTGACGTCCATCGGAACGCGCTTGCCTTCGTCGAAGCGGCCGGGGCCGACGGCGACGATCTCGCCCTGCTGCGGCTTTTCCTTGGCGGTGTCCGGGATGTAGAGACCGCCGCGCATCTGCTCGGTCTCTTCCAGTGCCTTGACGACGACGCGATCAGCCAGCGGGCTGACCTTCGTCGAGGCGGCGCTCTTCGTGGCCATAGGGTGCACCCCTCGTGCGTGGGTTGGTTAGGAGATCTGACGAACGCGACTACTAGCACTCACCAGGACAGAGTGCTAACGGCGCGGAAATTAACGATCTCCCACCCGGAGCGTCAAGCCCCCACGGCTCGCCAAAGCCTGTAACCAAATCGTTGCTTTACAATACTTTACAGCGCGAAGGCAATCACCATCGCGATGTCCGTCAGCGCCCACGCCCCAAGCGCGCGGTACATTCCCCGCTGATGCTCGGCGATTGTCATCCGCCCCTGCCGAAGGATCCACTCGCCAAGTACGAGGGCCCAGACGGTGCCGGCGACAAGAACTGCGTCGCGGGACATGGCGGTCGGACCCGCGAGAAACAGTGCGCGCGAGAACGCGAAAAACGCGAACGTCGCCGCGGCCGCGGAGATCCACAGGCTCGCCCTGACGCCGAGAATACGAGCGAGCGTCCGGTCCCCACGCGATGAGTCTTCCTCGAGTTGGTAGATCTGGGTGAGCGGATACAGCGCACCGAAAAGGCATCCGAAGCCGATCATGATCCATCGCGCTTCGGGCCTCAGCGCGAAGCCCGACGCGCACCATCCGGCGAACGGCGTCAGCACCCCGACGCCGATGATGTTGATGGCCCAATCGGCGCCAGCGACCGCCTTGAGGCGCACCGGCGGAACGCTATACCCGAGCGACATCGCGAAGCAGATCGCGTACGCGATCGCGAACCCCGGCGGCAACGCGAGGGCGATCACCTGGCCGAGCGCCATGAGCCCGATGCTCACCAGCGCGAGGTGTCGGGGAGGAGGAGGCGGCGCATCGAGATATCCGATGTCGCCCTCGTCGCGGTCGAACGCGCTGTTGAGTGCGAGCGTGCCGGCGTTGAGACACCCAACCCACGAGAGCAGCATGATCAGGTACGCGCCGAACCCGTCACCTCGAAGGAAAGCACGAACTCCGATTGCGATGATGAATCCGATCGAGGTGTGCGCGATCATGATCGGCCACTCGCGCGGCCGAAGATGGAGGATGTAACTGAAGGCTTCCCCCGGAAGCACCGCGTACCCGATCCGGCGTGCGACGCCTAACGTGCGCCATCGCGGCGGCGCGGGCTCCGGTTGCCCTGCGATGCCACTCACGATTGAGCGGACACGAGCTCGTGCGCGATGCGGAGCCCGATCAGCGTCAGATACGGCTCGATGATCTCGAACTCCTTGCAGAATGGCTCGAACACCGGCGCCAGGCCGCCCGTCGCGACCACAAAAGGTACTGCTCCTCCGGGCCACTCCCCCTTGATGCGTCGCACCAGGCCGTCGATCGCCTCGGCACCACCCAACACGACGCCGGAGCGAATGCATTCCTCCGTGCGGCGCCCGATCACGCGCGCCGGCGGGACGATCTCGGTCGCCGGCAGCTTCGATGTGCGGCGGAACAAGGTCTCCGCCGACGTCCGAATGCCGGGTGCGATGACGCCGCCGAGGAACACACCGTCGGCCGTGATGCAGTCGTAGGTCGTCGCCGTGCCGAGGTCGACGACGATGGTATCGCGCCGGTACATCCGGCTCGCCGCCAGCGTGTTGATGATGCGGTCTGCACCGACGGTGAGGGGCTCCTCCACGTCGAGCGTGATGGGAAGCGGCGACCGCGCGTCAATGATCAGCGGCGTCGCCCCGACGGCCTGCTCGCACGCCTCGGCGAGCGGCCCGGTGAGCGCCGGCACCACCGATCCGATCGCGGCGCGGTCGACTCCGCCGCGGTCAATGTCACTAGCCGCCAGGAGCGAACGAATGAGGAGCGCGATCTCGTCCGGCGTGCGCGCCACATCGGTCGTCACGCGCCAGTGGCCGCACAGCGCCTCCCCGTCGAACAGCCCGACCGTCGTCTCCGTGTTGCCGACGTCGAACACGAGGATCATCGCGTCGCTCCCGCAAAGGTGAGTGAGCCATCACGAAACGCTCGAAGCCCGACGTCGGTATCGACGAGCAGCTCGCCGAACGATGTAATGCCACGCACGCGTCCCGCTGCCGGCGTAATGCACGTGCGTCCAGCGGCGATGTCCCGCGTCGCGAACTCCTGCAGCTCGGCCGGCGAAAGCGGGCCACGGGCATGCGAGGCCGCACGCACCGCAGGTACCAGCTCGGCCAGCACATCGACTCGGGCAGTATCCGGCCGAAGCGCCGCGGCGTTCTCCACATCGATCGGAGCTCGAACGTTCACACCTATACCAATCGCCACCCAATCGATGCGGTCGGCACGCCACCGCGCCTCGACGAGAATCCCGGCCAGCTTGCCGTCACCCACGTACAGGTCGTTCGGCCACTTCACGCGGACCGGCGACGCGACGTAACGATCCAGTGCCTGCGCGGCATGGAGACCGAGCCTGATGGAAAGCACATCCAGCGCGCTCGTGTCGTTAGGCCGCTCGATGACCGTCATCCAGATGCCCTGCCCGCGCTCTGATGCCCATCGCCGCCCAACACGGCCGCGGCCCGACGTCTGACGATCGGCAAGCACGACCGTGCCCGCAGGCGCGGCCGCGGAAGCCAGGCTGTGTGCGTCGTCCATGGTGGACGCAGTGGAATCCAGAACGATGAGTCGCGGGACATCGAGCAGCCGCGACAGGTTGCGCGTGTCACGACCGTCGTACGACGCCGCGTCACCCACGAGCGGCGACGAGCGCGAGGACGGCCGCGCCGAGCAGGAGCCGGTAGACCGCGAACAGGCCGTAGCTGTGGCGGGACACGTATCGCAGCAGCACTGCGATCGCGAGCCAACCACTCGCGGCCGCCGCGACGATGCCGACAATCAGGGTCATACGGTCATCCCCACGCAGCAGCGCCGGCGCTTTCAGCACGGCGGCGGCCGCGGTGATCGGCATGCTCATGAGGAAGCTGAAGACGGCCGCGCTCTGCCGATCGAACCGGAGACCACGCGCTGCGGTCATCGTCGAGCCGGAACGCGAAACGCCAGGCACCAGCGCGAAGATCTGCGCGAGCCCGACGAGGACGGCGTCGCGAGCTCGCATGTTGCCCAACGGCCGGTCGCGTGGTGCATAACGATCCGCCGCCCAGAGCACGATGCCCATCACGATCAGCGTCAGCGCGATCAGCGTCGGCGAGCGAAAGGTGGACTCGGCGTAATCCTCGAGCACCAAGCCGGCGAGGGCGGCCGGAATCGTCGCGATGACGATGTACAGAAGCCGCTGTTTCTCCTCGGTGTCGGCGCGGCGCGTTCGCAACAACGCGAACCCGGATTGTGTGAGCTTTACCCACTCGGTCCGAAAGTACCAGAGCACCGCGACCAGCGTTCCGACGTGGAGCGCGACGTCGAACGCCAGTCCGGGATCAGGCCAGCCGAAGACCCATGGCGTGAGAACGAGATGAGCGGAGCTGCTGATGGGCAGAAACTCGCCGAGTCCCTGGACGATTCCAAGGACCAGCGCCTGAAACACGGTCATGTAGAGCGGACTAGGGAAGATTGAAAGGGACGGAGATCGCTCCCTTCGACGCTTGCACGCCTCAGGGCGGGCGCTGCGCTCGGGATGACCGCCGCGCGGCACGCGTGGCGGTCACCAACGAGCGCTGAGAACGAACGCGACCATGGCGACGACCATGGCCGACTTCAGCAACCGCGGAGTTCCACGTTGTCCGCTCAGCACTCGTCGAGCGGCGACGAGACAGAGCGCAACCGCGGGGAGCACAACGATCGCGAACGCCGGGCGCCGCACCGCGAATGGTGCGAGGGCCACCACGAATAGCGCGACGGAACTTACCACGACAAGCCTCGCGGTGCCGGGCCCGGCGCGATGCGGGAGCGTCCGCCGATGCGCCGCATCGGCGTCGGCGTCATCGAGGTCCTTGGCGATCTCGCGGGCGAAATGGAGCGGCACACCGACGAGGAATAGCGGAACACCCGCGCTGGGTGATCCGGCACTCCACGCCCCGAACAGAAAGGGTAAGGACGCGACGACCGCGACGACAACGTTGCCGGGAACGCCGTGGGCCTTGACGCCACGATTGTAGAGCGTCATCGCCGCAATGACGCCTACGGCGGCGAGCGTTTGAGGGCCGCCGAGCAGGGATGCGAGAATCAGTGCTCCCGCCGCGCTGATGCCCACCACGATCCGCGCAGCATCGACGGACAGCATGCCGGCGGGCAACGGGCGCTCGGGATGAGCGATGCGATCGATCTCGAAATCGCGCACGTCGTTGTCGGCGTTCGCGAACGCCGTGAGCAGGATCGCCACGCCGGCCATCACGATCGTTTCCGGCTCGTTCGGCCGGCCCGTGGCCCACCATGCGCCGAGCACGACACCCGCAACCGACAGCAGCGCGTTCTCCCAACGCGCGAGGGCGAGAACGGACGCGACGGTCCTACCGAACCGCATCCACGTACAACGCCTCGTACTGCTGCACGATGTCGTCGCGCGAGAACCTCGCGCGTGCGTCGGCCGCGGCATCGCGGCTCATGGTCTGCCAACGCTCGCGATCGGAAAGGATCTCGACGGACGCCTTGGCCATCGCCTCCACGTCTCCAATCTCGCGGAGCGCGCCCGTCACGCCTTCCTTCACCACCTCGGGGATCCCGCCCGCATTGCTCCCAACCACCGGTGTCCCCGACGCGAGCGCCTCCAGCGCGCTCAGGCCGAACGATTCGCTCTGTGATGGAAGCAGGAAGAGGTCGGCCCCGGCGAGCAGCGGCGCCACCACGTCGATCTTTCCGAGAAAGTGCACCGCACGGTCGACGCCAAGCGCGCGTGCCTCGGCCTCGGCTTCGACACGGTCCGGACCGTCGCCGACCATCACGAGCACTGACGGCACGGCCTCCTGAACACGGGCGTAGATGCGCACGATATCACGGACACGCTTCACCGGCCGGAAGTTCGATACGTGCATCAGCACCCGGCGCCCGCCGTTCAGCTGTTCGCTCAGGAGCGGTGGGTACTTCGATCGGTCGTAGACGTTCGGGTCGATGAAGTTGTAAATGACCTCTACCTGACATCCCGTGCAGCCGAAGGCGTGGAACGTCCGCTGCCGGAGGTACTCGGACACCGCGGTAATGCGATCCGATTTCTCGATCGAGAACTTCGTGATCGGATGAAAGGACCGATCCTGCCCGACAATCGTTATGTCGGTTCCGTGCAGCGTCGTGATCACCTTCACGTCCGACCCTGCTTCGCGAAGCATCTCGCGCGCGATCCAGGCGCTCGTGGCGTGCGGGATCGCGTAATGCACGTGAAGCAGATCGAGCTCGTGCGACTTCACGACCTCGTGCATTCGAACGGCTAACGCAAGGTCGTATGGCGGGTACTCGAAGAGGGGATAGCGACCGACGTCCACCTCGTGGAAGTAGATCCGCGGCAGGAACGACGGCAGGCGGAACGGCTGCTGATACGTGATGAAGTGGACCTCGTGCCCTTTTGCCGCGAGCGCGATACCGAGCTCGGTCGCGACCGCACCGGATCCACCATAGGTCGGGTAACACGTGATCCCGATTTTCACTCGCTCCTCCCTTCCCACCAGTCTCGCGCGACGCGGTCGGCGCGCTCGCCACCAGGATCGATGCGCGTCGTCAGCGATTCATCCAGCTGATGACGGAACCACGTCCGCTGCCGCTTCGCGTACTGCCGGGTCTCGATGATCACGCGCTCTCGTGTAGCCTCGCTGGTCATGCGTCCGGCGACCATCTCTCGCACCGCCGCGTACCCGCTCGACTTCCACGCCGGGGCCGATGCGTCCACACTGCGCGCGAGCGCTTCGACCTCTTCGGCCCAACCGTCAGCCATCATCGCGTCGAACCGCCGCGCGATGCGGGCAGACAAGTCGGGCCCGGGATCGACAACAAGATAGCGGGCCCGAATCTCGGGTGCTCGCGCTCGCGTGCGGTGAAGGTCGCTGAGCCGCTCGCCGAGGAGCAGCGCCGTCTCCACGGACCGCATCAGCTGCGTTCGTCCCAGGCGCGCGCGTGCAGGATCGAGCTCGCCGCACCAGCGGCGCAGCTCGTCGGTTGAGATCGACTCGAGCACGCTCTCGAGCGCCGCTCGTCGTTCAGCGTCGACGGGCGGCGCCTCGAACAGCGGTTCCGTCAGCGCTCGCAAATAGAAGCCGGTTCCTCCGACAATCACGACGGGCCGTCCCGACGCCCGCGCGTCGGTCATCCACGACCGGACCTCATCTGCCCACCTGGCAGCGGAGTAACGCTCACCGGGATCGGCGACGTCGATTCCTCGGTGCGGGACGCGCGATTGGTCGCTCCTGGTCGGCTTCGCTGTGCCGATATCGAAGCCACGGTAGATCTGGCGCGAGTCCGCGCTCAGGATGACGGCCCCGTATCGGTCCGCGAGCTCGATGGCGAGCGCTGACTTGCCGGCGCCCGTCGGTCCACAGATGACGCGAACGCTACTTTCGCCCGAAGCGCCGATCGAGCTCATCCCAGGTGATCTGCACGATCGTGGATCGGCCGTGCACGTCGTGCGCTGGCAAGGTCGTGTTGGCGAGACCGACGTAGAGCGCCTGCATCTCGGCGGGAGACAGGAGGTCACCGGCCTTGATCGCGGCCTTGCAAGCGACCGTCGCGGCGAGCCGCTCGTGGCGAGCTGCCGTGCTCGGTACGCGATCGCCCGTGAGCGCATCGAGCGTATCGCGCAGGCACCGCAGCGCATCGAATCGCGGATGAGGCATCGGCACGGCCGAGACTATGATCGAGTTGCCCCCGAATGGCTCGACCTCGAACCCCAATTTCGTGAGGGTCTCGCGGTTCGCCTCGAAGGCATCGCCCTCCGCGGGTCCGAGATGAAGCGTCGCGGGAAAGAGGAGCCGCTGCGATGGCGCCGCACCGCGTTCCAGCACGTTCATGAACTCCTCGAACAGGATGCGCTCGTGCGCGGAGTGCTGGTCGATGAGCACGACGCCCTCGCCGCGCTCGAACATGAGATAGGTTCGGCGGAGCTGCATGAGCGCGGGCACGTCGACCGATGAAGCGTCGTGCACCGGAGCGGCATGCTCAGCAGCCGTTGCGGCGTTAGGCGCTGTGGAAAAGAGTCCCTCGGCCGGCGCGGCACGCGAGTCGAGGATCTCCACATCCACCGGGTGGACCGGCGCGGGCATCGGTGAATAGGTCCACGTCCTCCCACCGCCGACAAACGCCGCACTGCTCGGCTCACCGAGTGCACGACGCACGGCATGCTCGACTGCTCGCTCGACGGGCCACCGGTCGCGAAACCGGACTTCCGCCTTGGCCGGGTGGACGTTGACATCGACCGAGTCGGCCGGAAGCACGATCTCGAGGAACAGCGCCGGCCTAACGCCGGGCGAGATGGTGGAACGGTACGCGCTCTCGGCCGCGCGGATCATTCCCGTGTCGCGGACCGGCCGTCCGTTCACAGCGAGATAGACGCGGCGGCTCGCCGTGCCCACGTCCGCCGGGCGCTCGACGAGACCGCTGACGTGAATTGGCCCGGTAACGTCATCGACCTCGATGAACCGTTCGGCGAACGTGCCGCCCCAGATGCCCGCGACCCGGACACGCATCGACGACGCCGGCGGCAACGTCAGCGCGCCCTTCCCGTCGTTCGTGACACCGAGGCGCAGGTCTCGCCTGCATAACGCGGTGGCGATCAACGACTCGGCGACGGCGCGCCACTCCGAGCGCGCACTCCGCAGGAACTTGAGTCG
Organism: Gemmatimonadota bacterium; assembly: GCA_046725585.1. GTDB lineage: Bacteria > Gemmatimonadota > Gemmatimonadetes > Gemmatimonadales > Gemmatimonadaceae > JAJKIV01. Next base: position 8,714 of record JBKOYV010000482.1, read on the forward strand.
GGCAGGCACGTTGTAGAACAGCTGTCCGACGGTGACGGTGGTGCCCGCGCGCCGCGTCGTGGGCGAGACCTCGGTGACGGATCCGCCGGCAACTCGGACGATTGCGCCGCTTCCGGCCTCGGTCGCCGACGAGATCTCCATGCGGGACACGGACGCGATCGCCGGCAGCGCCTCGCCACGGAATCCGAAGCTCGACACCCCGACGAGGTCTGCTGCAGTGCGGATCTTCGACGTCGCGTGGCGCTCGATCGCGAGCAGCAGCTCGTCGCGATCCATGCCGCAGCCATCGTCGGCGACGCGGATCAACGTGCGACCGCCGTCCTCGATGGTCACCTCGATCGTCCTGGCGCCGGCATCCAGCGCGTTCTCGAGGAGCTCCTTTACCGCGGACGCAGGGCGTTCGACGACCTCACCCGCGGCGATCTGGTCCGCGACGGCCGACGGCAGAATGGCGATGCGCGGCGGCCGGCGAAGCTCCGCGCCGCTCGCGCGTCCTGCGCTCATCGCGCGCCGTTCGCCCAGGGTCGAGCGATGGGCTCGAGGCGATCGGTCTCGAGCCAGCCCTCCCGCTCGTCGCCGAGCCTAACGAGGGACCACACGCCTTCCTCTCGGATCGTGCGTGCGACCTCGCCCGTGAGGACGGGGGCGCCAGGCTCGCTCCCCAGAACGGGCAGCGAGCGCAAGCGGTCAGCGTCGACGACGACGGCAAGGCGGCGCGCGTCGTACGCCTCACGGACGCGCACGCCCGCGACGACACTCGCAACCGCGATGATGCCGAGCGCATAGGCCGTGTAGCGGAGCGCCGCCTTCCGACGCCAGACGCCAACCGCGAACGCCAACCACCCGAGCAGCCACGCCCCGCCGCCCACGGCCGCTATGGTAGACTCCGTCACCGGAGGGACGCTCGCCAGCGCGCTGCCCCCGAACCCGGGTGTGAGGTCGAGGCGTGACCTGACGTCTCCGGACAGCGGATCCAGTCGAAGCGCGCGCTGCCACCCGACCACCGCAGCGGCGGTATCGCGAGCTGCCCAGGCCGCAGTGCCGAAATTCGCCCACGCGTCGGCCGAAGTCGGTTCGGCGCGAGCCGCGTCGGCGAAGAACCGTTCGGCCCTCACGAAACGACGCGCTTCATACTCGCGCGTCCCGTGGTCGAAGGATTCACGCGCGGTGGGCTCCGACTGCGAGACGCCGAGCGACAGGCCGAGCATGGCCAGCGACGCGAGCGAGCGTGACGAGCGCGGTATGATGCGCGGCCTCGCTTCCTCATCAACGCGACGCAGGACGTCGACCGCGCGTCTGGCTCCATCCTCCATGGAAGTGGCGGAGCCGGAGTACACGGCGGAGTCGAGCTCGCCGAGCAGCGCGTCGGCCTCGCGCGCGACTTCTGCGGTGACGCCACTTCGCCTGAGCGCGCGCACGAGCGCGCGACGATCGGCCAGTTGCGGGGCGGCAACGCCAATGCGTTCCGCGAGTGCCGCGGCGTAGGTACGTCGCAGCACGCTGGCGTCGACAGGGACCGCCCCGTGATGGTGACGTCCTAATTTGCGCAACCGTGCCCCAGCCGTCGGAACGCGCCGAGTGCGAGGCCGCCGGACGGCGAGCGCCAGCGCTGCCGGGACCGGCGCGACAAGCATCGCGAGCCAGAATCCGCGCGTCGTCGAAAGCGGTGCTCCCGGCTCGGCGAGCATAACGCGGCGCAACGGCAGCACCGGTCGCGCCGAATCGGCCGAGTCTACGCCGACCAGCGTTCCAGGCGCGACTGAGACGCGCTGTGGCGTCGTCACGGCCAGCTCGTACCGCTCGGTGTACGGATTGAAGAATGGGTATCGGATCTGCGGCACTTCGACCTCGCCGCTTCGCGCGGGCGTGATGACCCAGTCGAACTCCTTCGCGCCGCGCACGACGGTGGCGCTCGAGTCGAGCTGCACGCGTTCCTCAGCGCGCACGAGCTGGCCCCACGGCACGCGCACGTCCGGTCGCGGGAAGAAGCTGACGTTGCCGTCGCCGGTCACGCGCACGGTCAGGACGAGCGGATCACCCACCTTCGCGACCCCACTATCGACGTGCGCCTCGAGGGAGAGTCGTCCCACCGCGCCGCTGTAGTCCACCGGGCGGCCGGCCTGCGGCGGGTCGACGACGACGAGCGGCACGGTCTCCGACTTGAGCTGGTGGCTCTCTTCGCGGCTGAAGAAGCTCGCGCTGAGCGGCAGCGAGTAATTGAGCCGCGCCGCTGGTATCTCGTACCGGCCCGCGGTCAGCGGGAAGAGCGCGCGCTGGAAGACGTGCACTTCATAGTGCCGGCCATCAATGACGCGCTTGGAGACGAACGACCTCGGGGCCGAAAGATCGTACGCCAGCATCGAGCGCAGCTCTGGCGGTATGAACTCGGGGTTTCTCCGAAGTCGGTAACGGACGTCGTCGTTCAGAAATACACCGACCTGGTACGTCGCCTGTTCGCCGACGTACACGGTGTCCGGGGTAACGAGCGCGTGGAAGTTGACGCCGTCCGCGGGATCGAGCCGGGAGCGCGAAACGACTGCTGGCACCTGTACCGGCGGGGCATTGACGATCGTTAGGCGCACAGGATCCGATCGCCCCGTCATGGGACCGACGGTCGCCTCGATCGGGGGCAACACCACGATACCGGCTCGCTGCGCGACCACGAGATACCTGTGTTCGGCGATCGCCTGCGGGGTCGCGCCGCCGACCACGCTCCTGGACTCCTCGACCCGGATGCCACTCAGCGGGGCGAATCGCGGCGCATGAATCGTCGGCTCGACCGGTCCGCGCACCACAGCACGCACCGTCAGCGTAGCGGGCTGCCGGACGGTGATGGTTTCCGGCGCGGCGACGGTGACGACGATCTGAAGCGCGATCCCAGCGAGCGACGCGATCACCAGTCCTTGCCGCCCGGTGGAGGTTGCGGCCGATTCTGCTGCTGCTTCCGCGCTTGAACGTTTCGTTCCTCGCGCTCGGCGCTGTTCAGCAACTGTTCCGCCTGCTGGTTGCCCAGACCGCCGCTTGGCTTCTCGGACTGCGGTTGGCGCGGCGGGCTTGGTTGGTTCTGGCTGCCACCGCCGCCTCCGCCTCCGCCACCGCCTCCCCCACCGCCGCCGCTCTGCTGCTGCTTCTTTCGCAGGGCGAGCTCGTAGTTCCACTTCGCGTCGCCGTCGCTGGATCTCATGAGGAGCGCGCGCTTGTACGTCTCGAGCGCGGCATCGAGCGACGGAGTTGCCGAGTCACCCTTCGCGGCCAGTCCACGCTTCAGATGCGCGAGGCCGAGGTTGAACATCGAGCGGAATTTCACTTCCGGGTCGGTAGCCTTTACTGCCCGCTCGAGCACCTCGATCGCCGACGCGAGGGAGTCCGCCGCCAGCAGTGACGTGCCGAGGTTGTAGAGCACCTCGGGTCGCTTGTCGCCTCGCTCGAGCGCCCGACGGTAGAGGGTTGCGGCGCGCATGTAGCGTTTGGCGGCGTACTCCCGAGCCGCGTCGCGAACATCGTCCGCGCGTGCGGCGTGGATGGGCACGAACGACATCGCGACGGCGAGCAGGACGCTCGCCGCCGTGGCGGCGGCCGCGGCGGAACGGCGCCGTCGTCCGCGACGCTCCGCGAGAGCCGTGTCGAGCAGCAGTAGGAGCACGGCGGGAATCAGGAAGAGTTGAAAGCGTGGCGTTTGCGTACGGCCTGCCTCGACCGCGCGTTGGACTCCACGCAGTTGCACGAGCGCGCGCCTCACCTTCGCCGCCTTGTCGCTCTCGCCGGCGTCGATGAACGTACCATTCGCCGCTTCAGCGGCGACGCGCAGCATTTCTGGATGATACTTCGTGACCACGACGTTGCCTTCGGGATCGCGCTTCTCCACGACCGCGTTTCCTTCCCGAACGGGAATGGTCGCGC
>JBKOYV010000243.1:0-50943 GCA_046725585.1 Gemmatimonadota bacterium
TGATCAACGTCTCCGCATCCTTCCCCTCGACGCGAATCGTGTTCTTGGGAATCCACGCGATCTCCGCGCTCGTCGACGCGATCCCCTTGGCGTCCAGCGCCGACTTGACTGCGTGGAGATCGGTCACCGCGGTCGTCACGACGAACTGATCGTCCTCACGCTTCACATCTTCGGCGCCGCCTTCGAGCGCCACCTCGATCAGCGTGTCTTCCTCGACGCCCGTCGCGTCGAGATAGATCTGCCCGCGACGGTCGAACATCCACGACACGGAGTTCGCTGCGCCCAGGTTCCCTCCGCCGCGCGACAGCTTGTGCCGAATCTCGGCGACGGTGCGGTTGGGATTGTCCGTCACCGTCTGAATCATCAGCGCGACCCCGGCGGGCCCGTAGCCCTCGTAGAGGATCTCCTGATAGTCGACTCCCTCGAGCTCACCCGTGCCCTTCTTGATCGCGCGCTCGATGTTGTCCTTCGGCATCGAGTTGTTCCTCGCAGTCTCGATCGCGGTGCGGAGGCGTGGGTTGCCATCGGGATCGCCGCCGCCCTGCTTGGCTGCCATCGTGATCTCGCGGATGAGCTTCGTGAACAGGGCGCCGCGCTTGGCGTCAGCGGCCGCCTTGTAGTGCTTGATCTGTTTCCATTTACTGTGGCCAGCCATAAGCAGCTCGGAAGGTGCGCGTGAGTCGTGTGAAGGACGAAAATATACCACCGGAGCGCCCGCGGCCGCTCGCGCGACATGCGGTCGTTCCTCGCGCCACGCTAGCGCGAGGTTCGCAACTGCATCGCCTCCGGTGGCCACTCTCCCAGGAAGAAGCGCAAGAGCGCCGGCAGCACGCGATCGCTGCGCTCGATGTAGGTGAGGTGGCCCGTGCCGGCGAGCATGATGAGCCGCGCCTCCGGAATGAGCTCTGCCCACCGGCGCGCGCCGTCCGGCGACGCCGCGAAGTCCTGGTCGCCCTGAATGACCAGCGTCGGGGCGCGAATGGCCATGGCCTTCCGCGTGTAGTCCCAACGTCGAGGCAACGACCGCATGGTCTTGTCGAACCGCCAGAGAAATCGCGACGGCGACTCGTTCGCGTTCTCGCAGAAGTCGGTCGGCACCTGCGATGCCGTGGCCGGGTTGCCCAGATAGACGGGCAGGTACGCGTCGTACCATCGGCGGCATTCGGCCGCGAGGTCTGTCGTATCCGACGCCGCCGCGCGCGCGCGTGCGAGCCGAGCGGCCGCGGAGTCCGATCGCAGGCGTCCCTCGGCGGGTGCATAACGCGACGCGGTGGCCTCGTCAGGCGGCATGGGACCGAGCTGCGCAAGACGCGCGACACGATCCGGGTGATCGGCAGCGTAGAGCGCGGCCACGAGCCCGAGATAGGAAAAGCCCACGACGCCGGCCCTCGAAATACCAAGCCCGGCCCTCACCGCCTCGAGATCGCGAATCTCGTCGGCCATCGTCAGACGTTTCGGATCGGCGATCCAGTCAGAGCGTCCGCGGCCCCGCGGGTCGTAGAACACGAGCGTGAGCCCCTCGCGCAACGACGAGAGCTGTCCCGCCAGCAGGGCCGCCGCCGGAACGATCACGGTATCGCGCGCGTTTCCGTAGATCGCGTAGTAGAGGCGCGCACCATCGCCGGCGGTGATGAAGCCTGACGAGTCGGGCTTCGGCTGGCCGCGCGCAGCCGCGGCACCGGCCATGACGGCAAGGACGACGGTCGCGCTCGCGCGCGCGAGTGGCACCCGCGGCAGGCGTGCGAGGCGATCAGTCACGTGTGTCTTCGGATGCATGCGAGACCTCCAGAGAAGGCCTGCGGTCGCGTGTCAGCGATCCGGCTCTAGCATGTCCTCGAACCGCATCCACTGCTTGTAGAAGTAGAGATCGACATAGCCGCGCGCGCCGTTGCGGTTCTTCAGGACGAGTAGCTCCGTTGCGCCGTCCACGTCCGGTGCGCTGTCGTACATCTCCTGACGATAGAGCCCGAGCACGACATCCGCGAACTGCTTCACCGCGCCCAGCGCGCCGAAGTCGTCGAGCTGTGGCCGCAGGTCCTTGCGATCGCGAACGATCTGCGGGAGCCCGCTCGTCGCGATGATGCACACGTCGCGCTCCACCGCCAGTCGCTTCAACGCGGGTGCCGCACTCGCCATCTCTTCATCCAGCGGCCGACTGCCCGTCGCGAGCGCCTGAAGCGGGTCGACGATCACGACGTCGACGTCTCGAATCCTAACGTCGTCGTGTTCGAGCGCGGAAACGCCGCCAGCGTGGATGGCCTCGAATGCGGGGAACCGCTGCTCGAGTCGGCGCGCCGCGGCCTCGAGTCGTGATCGTGACTCGGTGTCGAGGTTGCCACGCCTGAGGTCATCGACCCGAACGCGCGCCTCGATCGCGAGTGCGCGCTCGGCCGCTCGCGTCTGGTCCATCTCGGCCGAGAGGAATCGCACCTTCGCGCCCGCTTCGGTCGCGCGAACAGCGATGGCCAGCGCGAGCGCCGATTTCCCACTCCCCACCTCGCCGCCAAGGAGGACGAGATCGCGACGCCTGACGCCGCCGCCGAGAGCGTTGTCGAGACTGGGAAACCCGGTCGGGATCGTGTCGCGTGGGGCGGTGCCGTCGATGATCGTCCCGATAGCGCGACGGGCTCGTGCTTCGTCGAGGTCGCTCATACGCTCTGTGCGAGCACGCGTATGATCTCGCGAAGCTCGCTCAAGGCCGGGGCGTCGAGGTGTGGCGCGCTGACATCGATTACGGCTCGCAACGCCGCTTCGAGGCCGTCGCGGTCCACCGACGTCGTCGCGTCCACCAAGCGCGCCAGCGATTGGCGAAACGATGGCGGCACCGCGAGCGCCGCGAACCACGCGCGCGCACCGTTCGCGCGCGTGATGCGCACGTTCTGTGGCAGTGGCGACGGCGGGAGCGTCCCGACGACGAGGCGCGCCGCGAGAAGGGTTGCCAACGCCACCTCACGCTCACCGCCAAGAGGAGATCGTCCGACGAGCGCGGCGAGCGCCCGGAATCGGAAGCGCGGTGAAGCGAGAGCGTATGGTGGCGAAAGCGGCACCGGGCCAATATTAGCGGGCGCGGCGGTCACAGCAACGACGCCAGTATCACGATCCAGATCGGAGCCCACAACAGCTACCTCTGTGCTACGCGACACGGTCAACAATCGATCCACTCCAGCATCATCATCCGCCTCGGGCTGGGCCGTCGCCACCGCCGTCTACCTGATCACCGCGATCGTCTATTTCGCCGTGCCGATCTGGCGGACGTTCGGCGAGTCCCTGCTTGGATCGACGTTGTTCGGGCCGGACAATGTACTGAACGCGGGCATTCTCGAGTGGGGATACAAGGTACTTCGGTCGAGCTCTCTCCATCTCTTCGACTGGCCGTCCGGATACCCGCTACACAATACACTGGCGGGAACGGAAAATCTGATCGGTTGGCAGCCGTTGTTCTTCCCGCAGCGGCTGCTCGGCATCGGGATCGTCAGCGCGTACAACGTCTGCATCCTGCTCTCATTCGTGATCTCCGGGCTCACCGGGAATCTGTTCGCTCGCCGATGCGGCGTTCCGAACGACGGCGCCCTCATCGCTGGCTTCGTCTTCGCGTTCGCCCCCCTCCATGTCGGGCTGGCGGTGCAGTTCCAGTCGCTCATCATCTGCTGGCTCCCGTTAGGCATCGTGCTGTTCGAGCGCGTGTTGGCCGGGCGAAGCATCGGCAACATCGTTGCCCTGGCGTTCGTGTTCGTCATGACGACGCTGGGCTCGCTGTACTACGGGGTGTTTCTCGCGCTCATCCTCGCCGTGTGGTACCCGCTCGGCCTGGCGACCGGACGATTCGAGAGGTCCTGGGCAGGGGCCGCCCGAGTCGGTGTCGCGGCGGCATTGACGTTAGGTGCCATGCTGCCGTTCGCAATTCAGTACGTTCGCGTGTCGTCGATGTTCGGGTTCGATCGGTCGATATCGTACGCCATCGAGCGCTCGATGGGCATTGCGGACTTCTTCATGCTGCAGCACTGGCTCCTGCTCTGGCGGAAGTCGCCGCTCGGCGAGCGCGTCAACTACGGCGCCGCGTTCCCTGGGTTCGTCGTGCTCGTGCTTCTCGTCGCGAGCATCCGCTGGAAGGCGCCTCGGCATCTAAGGCTCAGCCTCCTGGTGGTGGCGGTAATGTGCGCCATTCTGTCGCTGGGCCCACGCCTCAAGGTGTTCAACTACCCGACGAGCTATCTCGAGAACGTCCCGATGCCGGGGGCGATCCTCGGATTCATGCCGGGCATTCGAATGCCGTCGCGATTCCTCCCCTGCGCCTTCATCTTCCTCGGCGTCTTGGCCGGTGGCGGTGCGAGCGTCCTCCTTGCGCGATGGCCTGAGTGGCGGCGACTGGCCGTACCGGTCCTTCTGTTCGCGGCGGCGCTGGACGCGTTTCCCGCCCCATCGTTCGCGAGCGAATCGTGGCGGCTACGTGCTCCGCTGGCGAGCTCCGATGCGTACGCCTACCTCGCCGAATCGCCGGATACGAGTGCCGTCGTCGAGTTGCCGAAAGCCGACTCGACGGGGTTCACGCTCCCGGCGAAATCTGCCTACGTGTACGGGAGCATCGGCCACCTCCGCCGAGTCGTCTCCTACAATCTGAGCGTCAACCTGCCCGCCGCGGACTCGCTGCAAGCCGAGGCCGAGCGGCTGCCGGACGAATCCGCCCGGGCATTGCTCGTGGCGCGCGGCGTCAGGCGGCTCGTCGTTCACAACCGCTTCTTCAAGGCTGACTCTGCCGCCGTACACACTGCGCGTCTGGACGCGGCCGGGTATCCGGTGCTGTTCCGCGGGCGCGATGCGACGGTGTATTCGCTGGATCGAGCGTCCAGCGCGGGGACTCCCTAGTAGATTCCCTGCATGGCTCCCCCGGCGAAATCGGTACTCTGGGTGGACGACGAGGCAGAGCTCCTCGAGTCGCACCGCATCTTCCTGCGCGAGAAGGGCTACGAGGTCGAGACGGCGACGAACGCCGACGACGCCGTAGAGCTCCTCCGCCGCAGACCGTTCGACCTGCTGCTGCTCGATGAGCAGATGCCCGGCAAGCGAGGGCTCGAGACGTATCAGGAGGTGCGCGAGCTGGCGCCAAACCTCCCCGTCGTCATGGTCACGAAGAGCGAGGAGGATGCGACACTCCGCGAGGCGCTCGGCGCCAACATCCGCGAGTATCTCGTCAAGCCGATCAATCCGCGTCAGGTCCTCACGGTCATCACGCGGATCCTCGAGGGGCCGCGCATTCGGCAGCAGGCGATCGCCAGACGCTTTGTGGAGCGCTTCCGCGCGATAGAGGTGGAGCGCGGGCGAGTGCTCGACTGGCGCGGCTGGGTGGATCGGTACGTCGAGTTGATGCAGTGGGACGTCGACCTCGCGGCGGCCGGCGAAACGGGCCTCTACGAATCGCTGCGTGGCCTCTATCCGGACATGCAGCGCGAGTTCGCCGACTACATGCGGCAGGCATATCCGGCATGGCTGCACAATCTCGAGGGTGATCGCCCTCCGCTGTCGATCGACATCGTGGGCGAGTTCCTGCTCCCCATGCTGCAGCGTGCGCGGAATGCGGTCTTCATCGTCGTCGACTGCCTGCGGCTCGACCAGTGGCTGGTCCTCGAGCCGCTGCTGTCGCAGATGTTCGACGTGGAGCGCACGCACTACTACGCGGTGCTCCCGACGGCGACGCCATACTCGCGCAACGCACTGTTCAGTGGGCTCTTTCCGGGCGAGATCGCCGCGCGATTCCCCGACTGGTGGGGGGAGCGCGAGGACGAGACGCTCAACGCACACGAGCGCGAGCTCCTCGAGGCGCACCTGCAGGAGCTCAACACGCCCCGGCCCGTTCGCTACAGCAAGATCTCGACGGCGTCCGACTCCGATGAGCTCGAGCGCCACCTTCACGGCGCGATCGCGCCGGAGGGCGTGAGCGCATTCGTGTTCAACTTCGTCGACCTGCTCACCCACGGGCGCAGCGAGTCGGCGATCCTGTACGAGGTGGCGCGCGACGAGATCGCGCTCCGCCAGCTCACGCTGCAGTGGTTCCAGCGATCCGCCTTGTTAGGCGTGCTGCGCGAGGCGTCGCGACGCAAGGTCTCCGTGCTCGTCACGAGCGATCACGGCTCCATACACTGTCAAACGCCCGCAACCGTGTTCGCCAAGCGCGACGCGACGGCGAACCTGCGATACAAGTTCGGCGAGGACCTGCGTGCCGAGCGACCGGAGCAGGCGCTCCTGTTCCCTAACGAGGACCTGCTTCGGCTTCCTCGGCGCGGGCTGGGCGCGAACACGTTGCTCGCGGTCTCCGACGGATTCTTTGTCTATCCCACCAAGCTGCGCGAGTACCAGAGCCGGTACCGGGGATCGTTCCTGCATGGCGGCGTCACGCCGGAAGAATGCATCCTCCCGGTGGCCCTCCTGACGCCGAAGTGACGCGCGCGTGCGCCGAACCACGTATCGACGGCTCCTGACGTTCCTCCGCCCGCACGCGTGGCGGATGGCGGGCACGGTCTTCTGCAACATTGCGGCGGCCGTGCTCGACGTCTTCACGTTCACGCTGCTGATCCCGTTTCTTGACAAACTGTTCAACCAGCCGAGTCAGACGACCGGCATCTCGGAGCTGCAGCAGCGCATCATCGGCCCGTTTCTCGAGTCGGCCGACCCGGGAACGCTACTCCGCAACATCATCATCGTCATCCTCGCGGCGGTCGCGCTCAAGAATCTGTTCGTGTGGGTGAGCGGGCAACTGGGTGCGCAGCTGCAGGAGTTCGTGACGCGCGATCTGCGGAACGCCCTCTACTCGCACTTGCAGCGTCTTCCGCTCGGCTTCTTCGTGCGTACGAAGACGGGCGACATTCTCGCGCGCGTGCTGAACGACACGCAGCAGACGAAGCAGGTCATCACGCAGGCGGTGACGCAGTCGCTGCAGAGCGCGGCCGTGGTGATCGTGACGATCGTCGCGCTCGTGAAGATCTCGTGGCCGCTCACGCTGCTCGCGCTGGTCGTCGCGCCGATCCTCATCGGCCTCCTGCAACCGCTCCTCAGAAAGCTTCGCAAAGGGCATCGCAAGCTGAGCAACCAGTACGGGGAGATGACCGCCGTCGTTCAGGAGTCGGTGAGCGGGATCCGGCTCGTGAAGTCGTTCGGCGGCGAGCAGTACGAGGAGGGGCGCTTCCGGGAGGGAAGCGGTCGCTACGCGCGCGGCATGGTTCGCGTCACGCGTCTCGCGGTGCTCGCGCAGCCGATCACCGAGACCGTCGGGACAGCGATCGCCGTGGCGATTCTCTGGGTCGGCGCCCGGATGGTCGAGAACGGCGCGCTGACCGGCTCGGTGCTCATTACGTTCCTGATCCTCGTTATGCGAATGCTGCAGCCGCTCAAGCAGCTCTCGCAGGTGCCGACCACGGCGCAGCAATCGTTGGCGGCGGCCGAGCGAATCTTCGAGGTGATCGACAGTCCGACGGAGGCGAGCCTCGACCGCGGCAGTATCACCGCGGCCACGTTCGAGCGGGTGCTCGAGTTCGAGCGCGTGTCGTTTGCTTACGTGGACGAGCCGGTGCTCGTCGATGTATCGCTCGTCGCGCCGAAGGGCCAGGTCATCGCGCTCGTCGGCGCGAGCGGAGCAGGGAAGAGCACGCTCGTCGATCTGATCCCCCGATTCTACGAGCCGACCGCGGGTCGCATTCTCCTCGACGGTGTGGACACGCGCCAGATCGCGCTGCCGGCCCTCCGGTCGCTCATCGGCATAGTGAGCCAGGACACCGTGCTGTTCAACGATACGGTGCGCAACAACCTCGCTTACGGTACGGCGGGCAAATACACGGATGCACAGATCGAGGCCGCGGCCCGCGCGGCGAACGCGCACCGCTTCATTGCCGAGCTTCCCGACGGCTACGACACGATCCTCGGCGAGCGCGGAACTCGGCTCTCCGGTGGCCAGCGCCAGCGACTGTCGATCGCGCGGGCGCTGCTCGTGGATCCGCCCATCCTCATTCTCGATGAGGCGACGTCGGCACTCGATACCGAATCGGAGCGACTGGTTCAGGAGGCCGTCGACCGCCTGCTCGAGGGGCGAACGGTGTTCGTGATCGCGCACCGCCTCTCGACGATCGCTCACGCGGACCAGATTCTCGTCATGGATCGCGGCCGAGTCGTGGAGCACGGGACGCACGGCGCTTTGCTGGCGCGCCGGGGCCATTATCATCGGCTGCATGCGCTCCAGTTTGACGACGCCCGTGATGCGGATGCACGCGCCCCACGAGCCGAGTCCCCCGTCCCCAGTCCCTAGTCCCTGCCGTCTTGCGCGTCCTGTTCTACTACTCTGGCTCTGAGTGGTCGGGGAGCGCGCGAGCGTTCGCCGCGGCGGCCGTCGCGATGGCGGGTCGCGGGTATCAGTGTACCTACATTTGCCGGGCGGACAGCGCGGTCGAAGATCGCTTGGTGCCGAACGCCGATCGGCTTCCCGGCGTCGAGCTGACGCCGGTGCCGTTAGGCGGCCCGTGGATGCATGAAAGCCTCCGTCTGCGGCAGGTGCTGCTCGAGCATTACGTCGAGGTGGTGTTCGTCCACACCGAGCGCGAGCAGCTCGTGGCGTCGCTGGCCATCCGACTCGCGGAGCGTGCCGCGCTCGTGCGACGAGTCCCGGCCGGCGCCAAGCTCACGCGTGGGCCCGAGGCAAGACTCGGCGAGCGGCTGGCGGCGACCGGATACCTGTTCACCACGGAGTCGTCGGGCTCGAACGGCGACACGCCGCGTGGGGCGTTCGAGCCGGTCGCGGCTGACCTGGGCGTGTCGGTGGAGTCGATGGAGCAGGTGCGGCCCCTGTCTCTGGCTGCAATCGGCGCGAACGGCGGTGATCAGCTCATCGCGTGCGTGTACGACCCGACGGCACGTCGGCGGATCGCCGCCCTGCTGCGTGCGGTCGCGCTGCTGGCCCCCCGGCACCCCGGATTGCGCCTGGCGATCGTGGGGCCGGGCGCCGAGGACGACGACCTGCGGATGCATGCCGCGGCGTTAGGTATCACGGAGATCGTCGCGCACGTGGGCGAGCGGCTGGATCAGCAGGCCGTGCTGTCGGCCGCGGAGCTCGCGTGGGTGGCTGCCGGCGGAGACAACGCCGCATTCGGATACCTGGACCTCATGGCGCTGCGCGTCCCGGTGCTCGCGGAGCGCGATACGCTCTCGCAGCGCTACGTAGCCGACGGCATCTGCGGCGTGCTGCTCGCGCAACCGGATCCTGGCACCATGGCGGCCCGCATCGCGGTGCTGCTCGCGCACGAGGAGCGGCGAACCGCCATGGGGAACGCGGGGCGCGCCCGGGTCACCCGTGACTTCACCGAGCAGGACATGGTCGACGGGTTCGAGCGCGCCACCGAGATCGCGCGAGACCGCTCGCGCTGGCGTACGTGACCGCGAGCGCGAGCAGGACCCGCGCAGCCTCCGTTCCCTGCTCGGTTGTGATCGCGGCAAAGGACGAAGCCGCGGAGATCGCCGAGTGTATCGCGAGCCTCGCGTGGGCGGCGGAGATCATCGTCGTCGAGAACGACTCGAGCGACGACACCGTGCCGATCGCACGTTCGGCGGGTGCGACCGTCTTCAGCCACCCGTTCACCACGATCGGCCGCCAGCGCAACGCAGCGATCGCGCACGCACGCCACGAGTGGATTCTCGTGGTGGACGCCGACGAGCGCGGCACCGGCGGTCTTCGCGATGAGATCGCGCGAATCGTGTCCGAGGAGGCGAAGCACGTCGCGTTCCGCGTCCCGAGACGCAACTTCTTCCTCGGCCGCGAAATCCATCACGGCGGTTGGGAACGCGACCGGCCCGTGCGCCTCTTCCGGAGCCGCATGCGCTACGACGAGCGTCCCGTGCACGAGCATGTTATGACGGACGGTCAGGTCGGCGAGCTCGCGGAACCGCTGATTCACTACCCCTATGCCTCGCTCGGCGAGTACTTCGCGAAGCTCGAGCGCTACAGCCGGTGGTGGGCCGAGCAGAGCTTTGCGCGTGGGAAGCGGACGCGCGCGTGGACGATCGCGCTCAAGCCACCTGCGCGCTTCTTCTCGATGTACGTGCTGCGCGCTGGGTTCCTCGACGGGGCGGCCGGGGTGATCGTCGCCGTGCTCGCGGCCATGAGCGTGGCCGCGAAGTACGCGAGGCTGTGGGAGTTGCAGAGGGGATTGGGGAGCGAACCGCTGGGACTGGGGACTGGGGACTCGGGACTCGGCAGCAAGCGGCCTGGCGCTGGAGAATCTGCACGCGCATCGACGAGGGCGAGCGACGTGCGATGACTTCCCCAGTCCCCGGTCCCCAGTCCCCAGTCCCCGCCTCTCTTGCGCACAAGGCCGAATACACCGCGCTCCGCGCCGTCATCGGGGCGCTCGGCACGCTGGACTGGGAACGCGCCGGCAACGTGGGCGCGCGGATCGGCGCGTTAGGCTACCGGCCGCTCGGCATCCGCCGCCGGGTCGTCGAACGACAGATCGCCGCGGCGTTTCCCGGCCTCGACGACGCGGACGTCAAGCAGATCGCACGGGGCGCGTATGAGCATCTCGGGCGAACGTCCATCGAGGCGACCATGCTGGCGCGCCTCGGCCGCGACGCCGTGCTCGACCTGTTCGAGGGTGCGGACGCGTGGGACGTAGTCGAACAGGCGCTCGCGAAGGGCAAAGGACTCATTTTCGTCACCGGACACCTCGGCAACTGGGAGCTGGCTGGCGCGTACGTCGCTGCCCGGGGCGTGCCGCTCGACGTCATCGCGAGGCGAATGAGCAACCCGCTGTTCGACCGCTACCTCACGGAGACGCGCTCCCGCATCGGCATGGTCGTGGTGCACGATGCCGACGCGGTGCGCCGAACGCCACGGTCGCTTCGGGAAAACCGCGGCGTCGCCTTTCTTGCCGATCAGGGAGTGCTCGGGCTCGCGTCCACGTTCGTGCCGTTTTTCGGGAGACCTGCCAAAACCCCACGAGGCCCGGCCGTATTCGCGCTGCGCCTTCAGGTTCCGATCGTGTTCGGCGTCGCCGTTAGGCAGCCGAGCGGGAAATATCGACTCGCCTTCGAGCCGGTGCTGGTGGAGGACACGGGTGATCGCGACCGCGACGTCGACGCCATCGTCGCGCGCTATACCGGCACGCTCGAACGGTGGGTGAGACGATATCCCGAGCAGTATTTCTGGCATCACCGGCGATGGCGTCGCCAGCCGCCGGATACACCCCCCGAGCTCCGCGAACCGTCGTGACGGGCGCGCCCACCACGCGCTCGGTTTGGCGCAGCCTTCGTCGCGACACGCGCTCGCTCATCGGGCTCGGAGTCATCGCGCTCATCGTGGCTGCGGCGGTGTTGGCTCCGCTCATCGCCACCGACGATCCCCTGCGCATCGACCTCGTCGGGCGGCTCGCCGCGCCATCGTCCGCACACTGGATGGGCACCGACGTGCAGGGGCGCGACATCTGGTCTCGCCTCGTCTACGGCGCGCGAGTTTCGCTCGCGGTTGGACTCGTGTCACAGGCGATCGCCCTGTCGCTCGGCGTGGCCTTCGGACTGCTCGCGGGATATTACGGCCGGTGGGTCGACGAGCTCGTCATGCGTCTCGCGGACGTGACGCTCGCGTTTCCCACGCTGCTCCTGCTCATCGCCATGGTCGCCGCGCTCAGCCCGTCGCTCGGCGTCGTGCTGCTCACGATCGGCATCGTGGGGTGGGCGGGCATGGCCCGCCTGGTCCGCGGGCAGGTGCTCGTCGTGCGTCAGCTCGAGTACGTGCAGGCCATCCGTGCCCTCGGCGCGCGGGACACCCGCGTCATCGCCCGGCACGTGCTGCCTAACGTGATAGCCCCTGTGGTCATCGCGGCGACCCTCGGCGTCGCCGGTGCGATCATGGCCGAAGCGGCGTTGTCGTTCCTCGGCCTGGGCGTCCAGCCACCCACGCCCAGCTGGGGCGGCATGATCGCGGACGGCCGCGACCTGAATCTCCTCCGCAACGCGCCGTGGACGTCGGTATTCCCGGGACTCGCGATCGGTGCGGCGGTATTGGGCTTCAACCTGGTTGGTGACGCATTGCGTGACGCGCTCGATCCACGCCGCATCGAGACCGCCGCGCCGATGGCGGGAGTCCCCACGCCCGAGACAGAACCGTGACCGACGCCATTCGCGATCTCCGCGCGCGCGAGTTTCCGTGGGCCGTTGCCGGCGATCAGATCTTCCTGAACCACGCCTCGACCGGTCCGCTGCCACAGCGTACCGTCGACCGGCTCCACGAGCTCAACGCGCTGCGCGCGCAGCCGTGGCGGTACACGGTGGAGATGCAGTTCGGCGAGCTGACGAACGCCCGGACGAAGTGTGCACGCCTTATCGGTGCGAATCCCCAAGAGATCGCGCTCATGGTGAATACGTCGTACGGCCTCAACCTCGCGGCGCGGGCGCTCCCGTTCGAGCCCGGCGACGTCGTCATAACCAGCGATCGCGAGTACCCGTCCAACGTGTATCCGTGGATGGAGCTCGAGGCGGCTCGCGGCGTGAAGCTCGAGCGCATTCCCTGCGCGGGCATCCTGCCTGACGAGGAAGCGATTCTCGCGGCGCTGGACACGCCGCGAGTACGCGGCGTCGTGCTGTCATGGGTGTCGTTCGCGACGGGCTACCGCATCGACATCGATCGGATTGGCCGCGCGTGCCGGGAGCGCGGGATCTGGTTCGTTCTGGATGCCATTCAGGGCATCGGCGCTGCGCCGTTGAATGTGCGGTCCGCGCCGGTCGACGTCGTCGCCTGTGGCGCGCAGAAGTGGCTGCTCGCGCCCTGGGGCAGCGGGTTTGTCTGGCTCCGGCCGGACCTCGTCCAATCGCTCCGGCCAGTGGACGTGAGCTGGATGGCCACCCGTTGCTCCGATGACTTCACGCGTCTTACGGACTACGACTTCACGTATCGTGAAGACGCCCGGCGGTTCGAGGTCATCACGCTGCCGTACCAGGACTTCGCCGGTTTGAACGCGAGCCTGGACCTGTTCCTCGAGGTGGGACTCGACGAGGTCTATGCCCGCGTCGAGCGCCTGACGGGCCTCATCGTTCAGTGGGCGTTAGGCACATCCGGCGTTCGGCTCGTGACTCCGCCGGACCGCGAGCGGCGAGCGGGGATCGTCGCCGTGGCCCCGCGTGATCCCGTTGCGGCCTCCGAGCGCCTGACCGCTGCGGGCGTCGTTCATTCACTCCGCGAGGGAGCGATCCGCTTGTCGCCGCACTTCTATAACACCGAGGAGGAGATCGACGCCGCCCTGTCGCTGCTCGGGTAGTCGAGGTTCAGGTCGGCTTTCGCCGTTCACGATGCAGGCCAGGACTAGGACGCGTACCTAACGATTGCAATCTCGCGAGCGCCCTTGCGAAGTACGTAATACTCACCGTGAATCGCCCCGCTCGCCGCCAGGATGCCTTTTTCGGGAGTCAGCTTCTCGCCGTTCGCGTAGAGCCCACCCTGCTGGAGCAGACGGCGAGCGTCACCCTTCGACTTCACGAGCCCGGTCACCACGAACGCGTCCAGCACGGCGACGCCAGCGCCATCGGAGCCGTTTTTGATCGGCACCGTTGCCGCGCTACCGTCGGCCGTCCTCACAGTCGCCGAGGTCGCCTCTCCACTAACGCCGTTTCCGCTTCGGAGATCCACCGCGGCAAACGGCAGCTCCAGCGTAAGCGACTCCAGCACCGCCGCCGCAAACTGGCGCGGGTCCGCGCCACGATCGAACACGAGCATCGATGCATCGGTGGCGACGCGCGCGGCGTCGGCGCCGTGGACCCTCGAGGTCACCTCGGCGGCCAGGGCACGCTGCGCCTCGCGAGACTCCGGCCGCTCCCTACCCGCAGCCTCGAGTGATTCGATCTCCTCGCGCGCGAGGAGCGTGAAGTAGCGCAGGTACTTTCCGACGTCGCGGTCATCGGTGTTGATCCAGAACTGATAGAACTTGTATGGCGAGGTGAGCGACGGATCGAGCCACACAGCGCCTGCTTCGGACTTGCCGAACTTCGCGCCGGAAGCCGTCGTGACGAGCGGAAGCGTCACGCAATGCGCCTCCATACCCGCCGCGCGCCGAATCAGCTCGACACCCGCCGTGATGTTCCCCCACTGATCGCTGCCGCCGATCTGGAGCCGGACGCCCTCGCGCTTGTGCAGCTCGAGGAAGTCGTACGCCTGGAGCAGCATGTACGAGAACTCCGTGTACGAGATCCCGCTATCGAGTCGGGACTTCACGGAGTCCTTCGCGATCATGTAGTTGACCGTGAAGTGCTTCCCCACGTCGCGCATGAACTCGATCGCGCCGACGTTCATGAGCCACTCGGCGTTGTTGCGCATGAGCGCGCCTTGCGGTCCTGTGAAATCCAGGAACCGCTCGAGCTGATGCCGGATGCCGCGCACGTTCTCCTCGACGACCTCGAGCGAGTTGAGCTGTCGCTCCGACCCCCGCCCACTCGGGTCGCCGATCATTCCCGTCCCGCCACCGACGAGCACGATGGGCCTGTGGCCAGCTCGTTGCAGGTGCGCCAGGCCCATAACGGGAATCAGATTCCCGACATGGAGGCTCCGCGCCGTGGGGTCGAACCCGCAATAGGCGAGGATCGGCCCTGCGGCGAGCATCTCGCGCACGCCTTCGGTGTATTGAAAGAGCAGCCCGCGCCACGCGAGCTCATCGAGATAGGACTGTACGGTCATTCAGGTAAGCTAACAGCGATCGGCCACAAGCCATGAGCTGGTCTAAGCCTGAAACCGGCTCGTACCCCGTAGCAGCACCCACCAACCGCAGCCCGCTGGCAGCTGCCGTTCCCGGGTCCTCGTTCTCTTCGTAGTTTCCACCGTTGATGAAGAAACCCTCCCGACTTCGCCGATTTACCGAGCAGAACCCAAGACTGGTTCGCTCCGTTTTTCTCGCACTGACGTTTGTCGTCGCGTTCGGCGGCGGCGTTGCGTTCGCGAGCTGGGTGCTGGTCTGCAACGGCGGGCGGTGTCCGCCGGTTCAGATCCTCGACACGTATACGCCGCGGCAGACCTCCAAAGTCTACGCCGCCGACGGACGCTTCATCGCCGAGGTCGGGCTCGAGCGCCGCACGCTCGTGAAGATCTCCGAGATCCCGAAGGTCGTGAAAGACGCGTTCGTCCTCACCGAGGACAAGCGCTTCTACGAGCACTCGGGCATCGACTGGGTCCGCGTGCCCGGCGCCGCCCTCCGCAACCTTCGCGCGGGCTCATGGGAGCAGGGCTTTTCGACCATAACGATGCAGCTCGCGCGAAACGTCTTCCCCGAGCGTATCTCCCGCGAAAAGAATCTCGTCCGAAAGGTCAAGGAGGCGAAGGTCGCGCGTCAGATCGAAGAGCGGTACTCCAAGGACAAGATCCTCGAGCTCTACCTGAACCAGATCAACCTCGGGAACGGCGCGTACGGCGTGGAGACCGCCTCACAGCGCTATTTCGGAAAGTCGGTTCACGATCTCAATCTCGCAGAGGCCGCGATGCTCGCGGCGCTGCCGAAGGCCCCTGCGCGCTACAATCCGCGACGCTTCCCCGAACGCGCCATTCAGCGTCGCAACACGGTGATCGAGCTGATGCGCCGGAACGGCGCCATCAGCGACGCCGACGCCAGCCTCGCGAAAGCCTATCCGCTCCAGTTAGGCAGCAAGACCGAGTCGGGCGAGGTCGCGCCGTACTTCGTCGAATGGGTACGTCAACAGCTCGACGAAAAATTCGGCGCGCGACTGTACGAGCAGGGGCTGAAGGTCTATACCACCCTCGATCTGGACATGCAGTCCGCCGCGGAGCGCGCGCTGGAGAACCAGCTCCGCGCGATCGAAGGTGGCAAGTACGGAAAGTTCCCGCATCGAACGTACGAGCAGCTTGCGGCGCGCTCGGCGAATGGCGAGGAGTCGGCGACGCCGAACTCGCCATACCTCCAGGGAGCGTTCCTCGCCATGGACCCGCGCGATGGATCGGTGCGCGCGCTGGTGGGTGGCCGCCAGTTCGACGATTCGAAGTTCAACCGGATGACCCAGGCCCTCCGCCAACCCGGGTCGACGTTCAAGCCGATCGTCTACTCGGCCGCGATCGAGAACGGCAGGACGCCGGCGTCGATCATCGACGACGCGCCCATCACACTCCCGCAGGTTGCGGGCGATCAGTGGTCGCCGCAGAACTACGACGGAAAGTTCGAGGGCCCGATCCCGCTACGTCGCGCCCTCTACATGTCGCGCAACCTGCCCGCCATTCGCACCGGGATGGAGCTGGGCGAGCAGACGATCATCGACATGGCGAAGCGGTTCGGCATCACGTCGACGATTCCGCCGTATCCGTCGATCGCCATCGGATCCGCCGACGTGTTCCCGATCGAGATGATCTCCGCCTACACCGCGTTCGCGAACCTCGGCGTGCGCACGGCGGCGAACGCCATCCGTCGCGTGGAGAACCAGCGAGGCGAGGTGCTCTGGGAGCCGCAGCCGGCTCGTGCACAGGTGCTGAGCGCGCCCGAGGCGTGGCTCATGGTGAACATGATGAAGGACGTCGTGCTGCGCGGAACAGCCGCCGGAAGCGTCGGGTCCCGGTTCTACGTTCCATCAGGCGGAAAGACGGGGACGACGAACGACGGCGCGGACGTGTGGTTCATCGGCTACACGGCCGACCTCGTTGCCGGCGTGTGGATGGGATTCGATCGGCCGACGAAGATCAAGGGGAACGCGCAGGGTGGCGAGCTCGCGGCCCCGGCGTACACGTCGTTCATGACCGAAGTCTATCGGCGTCGGCCCGCGCCGCCCGACTGGCCACGCCCGGAGGGCATCACGACGCGCGAGATCGACCGCACGACCGGCGAGTTGGCCAATCCGTACTGTCCCGTCGATTCGGTCGTGACCGAGTACTTCATTGTCGGGACTGAGCCCATCCAGGAGTGCACCACGCACTCGCCGTTCAACATGGGCCAGCCGTTCGACAGCACGACGCGGCCAGGCGCGCCTAACGCCGTCAAGCCGGTCACGCCACCGCCGCCGGGCAAGGCGCGCGACACGACGACCAACCCGTTCAAGATCCCGTAACCGAATGGCGTGGAAACCGGTCGATTGCCACGCGCATTCGACCATGTCAGATGGCGCGCTCGATGTCCCTCAGCTCATCGAGCGCGTGACCGGCCGCGGCGTGCGGCCGAGTGTGAGCGATCACATCTCGCGTGATGTGACCGGGGCCGTTGCCTCGATCGATGCCGTTCGCGCCTACCTCGACGAGCTGGAACAGTATCCCGTTGCCCGCGGCGGGGAGTTCTGCTGGCACGACGCACTGTGGCGCGAGCTGCCCGACGACCTCGCGGGACGATTCACGCATCGCCTCGGTTCACTCCACGCCATCTACCTGGAGGATCGCACCCTCGTGCACGCGTTCTCGCGCAGGCTGCCGCCGTCGCTCACACGCGACGAGTACATGGACGCGCTGGTCGCGAACGCGGAGCAGCTGGCGGCCAGCATGCCGGTGGACATTCTCGCGCACCCCACGCTCGTGAATCTCGCGCTCCGGGATGTGCCGGCGGACGAGCTGTGGACCGAGGAACGGGAGGAGCGCCTCGTCACCGCGCTGTTCGACGCCGGGATCGCGTTCGAGATTTCGGGACGCTACAAGGCCCATGAGCGCATCGTTAGGCGTGCCGTGGATCGCGGCGTTCGCGTGTCGCTCGGCTCGGACGGCCACTCGGCCGACCAGGTCGGCGACCTCACGTTTCCGCTCGCGCTCGCACGCCACTGTGGGGCGCGCGACGAGGACCTGTTCGACCCGTACGCGCGACTCGATCTGACCGCATGATCCGGTACCACGCACGATGGGTACTGCCGATCTCCCGTCCGCCGATCGAGCACGGCACGGTGGTCGAGCACGAGGGCCGTATCGCGTACGCCGGTGAGCGACGCGGTGCGCCCGACGGAACCGACGTCGACCTCGGCGAGGTTGCGCTCCTGCCGGGGCTCGTCAACGCGCACACCCATCTCGAGCTCACCGTGATGCGCGGGTTTCTGGAGGACCTCGACTTCCGCTCGTGGATCTTCCGTCTCACACGCGCGCGCCGCGAGGCGCTCACGCCGGAAGCGCTCGTCGATTCCGCGCAGGCTGGCATCGCCGAAGGCCTGTTGGCGGGCATCACGACCTACGCCGACACGAACGAATCGGGTGCCCCGTTCCGGGCGATGCTGGACATGGGCGTGCGCGGGATCTCGTACCAGGAAGTCTTCGGCCCGGATCCGGCCCAGTGCGCGGATTCGCTTGCCGGGCTTCGCGCGAAGGTGGATGTGCTCCGCCAGGATACGACCGCGCTCGTCCGGCTCGGCGTGTCGCCGCACGCGCCGTACTCCGTCTGCGACGCGCTGTTCGAGGCAACCGGCGCATACGCGCGTGAGGAGGGGCTGCCCGTCGCGGTGCACATTGCCGAGAGCGAGGACGAGTCGAGCCTCGTCCAGCACGCGTTAGGCGGGTGGGCGACGTCGCACCGGTCGCGGGGCATTACGGTGGTGCCACGGGCGACCTCGCCGATTCGACTGCTCGAGAAGGTTCGCCTGCTCGACGCACGGCCGCTTCTCATCCACTGCGTTCGCGTCGACGCCGAGGACATCGGGGCGATCGCCCGACACGACTGCGCGGTCGCACACTGCCCGGCATCGAACGCGAAGCTCGGCCACGGCATCGCACCGCTCAGCGACTTTCTGCGCGCCGGTATCCGCGTTGGTGTCGGGTCGGACTCGGTGGCGAGCAACAACCGGATGGATCTGCTCGATGAAACGCGCGTCGCGATTCTCATGCAGCGGGCGCGGACGGGGCGGTTCGACGTGATTTCGGCAACCGAGGCTCTCGAGCTGATAACGTTAGGTGGAGCACGTGCCCTCGGTTTGGAATCCGAGATCGGGTCGCTCGACGTCGGCAAGTCGGCGGACCTTGCGGCGTTTCCGCTCGCCACCGCGCGCTCGGCACCGGTCTACGATCCCACGTCGGCGCTGCTGTTTGCCGCGTCGGGCGTGGCGGCGACGTTCGTGGCCGTTGCCGGCCGCCCGCTCGTGGTCGACTCACGCCTCGTGGGCTCCGCGTCGAACGTGCCCACGCTCGATGCGGCGGCGCATGCACTCGCGGAGTGGTCGGCCCGGCAGCAGCGTCTTCCGGCCGTGGGCACGTGAGAGGTGCGCGGACAGTCGGAAGATCGAGCGCACCGCACGGTGCGGGTCGTTATCATCCAACTGCACAACCAACACGGAAAACGCGATGACCGATCGCGCGGCCGGGAGAACAGCCAGGATCTGGCGAGACGGCGAGCTCGTGGCGTGGCAGGATGCGACCATCCATGTGATGAGTCACGTCGTGCACTACGGATCGAGCGTGTTCGAGGGAATCCGCTGCTACGAGACGCCGAATGGTGGCGCGATCTTCCGGCTGCGCGACCACATGCGCCGGCTTCAGGACTCGTGCAAGATCTATCGGATGCCGCTGCGATGGTCGCTCGATGAGCTCATGCAGGCGGCGGTGGACACCGTGTCGGCGAACGACGTGCGCGCGTGCTACCTCCGGCCCCTTGTCGTACGAACCGGCGAGCAGATGGGATTCTACCCGATCGGCGTCCCGGTCGAGACGTTCATCATCGCGTACAACTGGGGGGCGTACCTCGGCCACGAGGCACTCGTCAACGGAGTAGACGTGTCCGTGTCCAGCTGGCGTCGCGCCGCTCCCGACACGTTCCCGACACTCGCGAAGGCGGGCGGGAACTACCTGAACTCTCAACTGTCGAAGGCTCAGGCGAAGCTGGACGGCTACGCCGAGGGCATCATGTTGGACTCGTTCGGCTTCGTGGCGGAGGGGTCCGGCGAGAATCTGTTCCTCGTTCGTGACGAGGTCTTGTATACGTCGCCCGTCTCTGCGGGCATACTTCACGGCATCACTCGCGACTCGGTCATTCGGATCGCGCGTGATCTCGGCGTCGAGGTCCGGGAGCAAAACCTCCCTCGCGAGATGCTTTATGTCGCCGATGAGCTATTCTTCTCAGGGACGGCGGCTGAGCTTACGCCTATCCGGTCGGTGGACCGGATCGAGATCGGAGAAGGGAAGCCAGGACCGCTCACGGCGTCGATCCAGGAGCGCTTCATGGCGATTGCCAAGGGTAGAGTCGCGGACCCCTATGGTTGGCTGACTCCAGTCCCGACCGGCGTCGGCGCCGGCGTGTAACGGAGGCCATCTTGTTCTCGTATCGGCACTTTACTAGGTTGCGAGGGTCGTATTACTCGACGGGAGCCAGCCTCGTCGAGTGAGTGTGTCGTCATGAGCTCGGACTCCCGCATGGATGGATCCTGCGGGAGTTCGCATACGCACCGAAGGAGGTGTGCGTGATTCTTGGATGTCTGGCACTGAATGCGTCGTTCGAACCGCTGACCATGGTTCCCATGCGGCGGGCGCTGCGGCTTGTGATCGACGGCAAGGCCGAGATCGTCGAGGCCGACCACGACCGCGTGGTTCGGTCGGAGCGGTTGACCATGCCGCGCCCGGCGGTGATCCGGCTCACAAAGTTTATCCATGTGCCGCGCCGCTTCCGCAGGCAGGTGACGAACACGTTCCTGTTCGCCCGCGACCGGTACCGCTGCCAGTACTGCGGCCGGACGCAGGCGGAGCTCCGCCCGCGCGAGTCGCTGACGCGGGACCACCTGGTCCCGCTTTCGCGAGGTGGAACCAACGACTGGAGCAACGTCGTGACCGCCTGCAGCCCCTGTAACACCCGGAAGTCGAACCGGCTGCCCAGCGAGATCGGCATGCACCCGCTGACGCACCCTGTGGAACCCCACTTCGTTCACCTGAGCTGGGCGGTCCGTCGGCTGACTCCGACCCAGGCTCGCTACATCCGACTCTTCTACGGCGCGGAAGTGCTGCACCAGATCGAAGAGTTGGAGGGAAAGCATAGGGCCTAGGGAAGCGGGAGACGGGAGACGGGAAGCGTAAAACCCTCGGGATGCCTCTCAACGCGAGAGTGACATTCCCGAGGGTTTCCCGTCTCCCGTCTCCCGCTATTCCCGATTCCCTACCCGGAACGTCTCCGTCCGCTGCTCGTACCGGCGGTTTTCGCCACCGAGGAGTCGGGTCGTCAGCCGCGCCAGGCCTCGGCCCAGGGCAGTTCCGGGGTTTCGCTTGCCACGTACTGCGGGGCGTAGCTCGCCCCGCAGCCAACGGTCGATCTCGTCGAGGTCGGACATCGACAGCACCTCGACGTCGAGCGTCACGATGTAGTACTGGCGATCTCTCGAGCGGCGCGCGGGAATCCGCGGTTGGAACGGTCGAGCGACCACCGCCTGCGCGTCCTCGTATCGCTCGAAGCGGCCGAGATTCTCGGCCTGTCCCCCCACATACCGCGCAACCCGATACGTCTTGGTGAGGGGCTCGTACCGCACCAGAACGTCCCACTCCACTGACGATTTGACGTCGTCGAAGAGCCCGCCTCGCGACCATAGATCCGCGCGGTAGTGCAGGTTCGCCGGAAACCCATTCTGCAGAAGCTTCTGCAGCTCACGGTCCGCGATGATGTTCGCTGTACGAATCACCGGGCCGATGGGAACCGGCGCGGCTGGCGTGGACGGCGGTATCGATACGTCGATGCCGGCCGCCAGTTGAACGGGAGCAGGTTCGGAGCGAGTCGGCTCGTCGCGGCGCGCGGCCTGCTGCGCTCTGGCGCCCGGCGCCAGAGCGAAGGCGAGGACGACCACCGCGCCTAACGATCGCACGAGCCTAGAACCGCTTTCCGACACGAACGAAGAAGTTCGGCGGCTCCTTCGAATCGGAGACCGATTTCGCCACGTACAGGCCGATCAGTCCCGCGTCGAAGCCGACACCGATATCCGTTTTGAAGGTCGAAAGCCCCGGGAACTGATCCTTCGGGTACTGCAGATCACCGCGTCGCTCACCAACCAGCCAACCGCGGCCGGCATCGGTGAACACCACCCATTGCGCGCGATGCCGCCAGCCGCCGTGCCGCCATGAATCGGTGAACTCCCAGTCGCCGAACATCGACAGCCAGAGGTCACCACGGTACTCCGCCTGGACCAGGACCATTCGCTCGCACTGAGCCGGAACGCCTAACGGCATGTTCACGCCGTCGCTGCACTGGCGCACGTCGTCACCCTCCCCCGTGCGACGGAACGGGTAGCCGGGGATCGAGCCGGGACCGCCGACGGAAAAACGACGCTGCAGCGGCAGCTCGTCACCGTTCAACCACCCGCCGGCGACGAGTCGAAGGTTGAGTTGACCTTCGGGCGAGACCCGATTGTATCGCCGGAGGTCCAGGAATCCGCGCGCGTACGTCGTCACGCCGCTCGCGTCCGGCTCGCGAATCCCAGGCGATGTCGGTCCGAACGACGTCGTCTGGCCGGTCCCGTACTCGTAGTCGGCAACGATATCCCACCCGGACCGTGGATCGTCGATATCGCTCCGCGTGTCTATGCTGAGCGTGCCGTTCGAGACGTGAAATCGCCCCTCGTCCATCACCGGGTTCGGCCGCCAGTCCTGTCCATTGCGAAAGAGCGAGAAGGGGTCGAACGTCTCGCGCACGGCCCAGCGCTCATCACTGAGCGAGGCGGTGAGGCTGACATCGCGGTTTAGCGACAGCCTAACGTATCCCGATCCGCCGTGGCGGTTGTAGTAATCGCGATAGTCTCGGTGCAGAAAGAACGACGCAAGCCCGACCTCCACGTCCGAGAGCTGCCACTGCTCGACCGGGTCGACCACGTCGAACAGCTTGCCGCCGATCGCGATGCCGGATCGGCGTCCGAACGAGAACTCGGTCTTCAGGCTGTGACCGACGGTCTGCGGATTCCACTGCAGGTCGTCGCCGGTGCGAAAGATGCCGAGCGCGGCGATCTCGAACCGCGTGTCGCCCGACCGGTGCCCGAACGAGGGACCGATGAGAATCGGTAGCCCCTCCACCCGATTGTACGTCCTCGCCGAGATGAGACGCAGGTCGCTGTAGCTGTGCGATGCCCATTTCTGGTGCCGGCGCCACCAGCGCGCGTCCTCCTCGCTCGAGCCGGACGCGATGAGACGATCGCCCTCGCGGCGGTACGTGAGGCGCTGACGGTAGGTGCGCACGTCCCCGCCAATGAACGCCCTGTCCTTGCCGTCGACGTCTCCTCCGACCACGAGGATCTGTCCTTCCACGCGCGCGCCGGGCCGCAGGATCACGTCGGAGTTGATCGCCACCACGCGTCCGTTCACTCGGCCCGCGATCGTGAGCGGCCCGTTCAACACCGCCATGTCGCCCGAGATGACGCGGCCGGAGTCTACCTCGTAGGCGCCGGTCGCTCGAACGGCGTTGGGCGCGTTGAACGCTTCGGTGACCTCACGCTCGACTTCTGCGGGAAGCAGTCGGGTGTCCAGCACCGTGTCTCGCGCCGGCGACGGTTGCTGCGCGAGCAGCGCCGTGAACGGAAGCACCGCGCACGTCAGCGTCAGCATCGTCAGCAACGTCAGCATCATTGACATGGCGTGCTTGGGCAGGAGCCTTGTCATGCAGTCTCCGAAGGCGTTCGAGTCGCCGGCACCGTAGGCACCTCGCATACCGGGGTGCCGGCGCACGATACCATTAAACACCGCAACGAGTTCCGGAAACCGCAAGAGCGCCCGCGCGCCCCGGAGTGTCCTCTCGTGAGGCCAGGGTGTGTCGACGCGTTACGTTCGCGACTCGACGCGCTCGCCTCGCTCGCCCCGATCCGACTCCACGATCCCGAGCCGCTTCATGCGCCGGTACAGGTTCGGCCTGTCCGTCTGGAGGCGGCGCGCGGCTTCGGCAATGTTACCGCCCGCCATGGACAGGGCGCGGGTGATCAGGGTGCGCTCGTAGTCGTCGAGGGTGTCCGTGAGCGACGCCTCGAGCCCTGCCGCGTTAGGGAGCGCTGCGGGCTCCGCCAGACGAGTTGGAGCGTTGGGAAGCACCTCCCGGATCTCGCTGCTCGTCACCTCACGCCCCGGGTGGAGGATGGCCAACCGTTCCACGATGTTGGCGAGCTCTCGCACATTGCCGGGCCAGCGATATCGCGTCAGCGCGTCGATAGCGTCGGGGCTCCACGAGGTCAGCGGTTGCCCGGTGCGCCCGCGGTGCAACGTGGAGAAGTGCCTGACGAGCGCCGGGATGTCGTCGGGACGCTCGCGAAGCGGCGGGATCTCGAGCGGTATCACGTTGAGCCGGAAATACAGATCCTCCCGGAAGGTCCCGTCGGCGACGGCACGCGTGAGATCCTTGTTCGTGGCCGAGAGAACGCGCACATCGACGCGGATCGGCTTGCTGCCACCGACCCGCTCGATCTCACCCGACTCGATTGCCCGCAGGAGCTTCGCCTGCGCCTCGGCGCCGAGGTCGCCGACTTCGTCGAGCAGCAGCGAACCACGATCGGCGAGCTCGAAGCGTCCGATGCGTCGCTCGGTCGCCCCCGTAAACGCGCCCCGCTCGTGACCGAACATCTCGCTTTCGACGAGATCGCGCGGTATCGCTGCGCAGTTCACGCGAACGAACGGGCGGTCCCTGCGTGCTCCGCCGGCGTGGATCGCCGCGGCGACGAGCTCCTTTCCCGTCCCCGACTCGCCCGTGATGAGGACGCGTGCATCGGAGGGTGCGACCTTCGTGATCATCTCCCGGACTCGACGCAGCGCGGGGCTGTTCCCGATCATCTCGGACCCGAGTCCGAGATCGGCGCGCAGCGTGCGTGCCTCTCGCCTGACCTGCCTGAGCTCCAGGGCTGACGCGAGCGCGAGGAGGACGCCCTCGGGCGTCAGCGGCTTCTCGAGGAACGTGAACGCGCCGAGCTTGGTCGCGCGCACCGCATCACTCAACCCGGCGCGGCCACTCATCATCACCACTGGCACGTCAGGCGCTCGCTCGCGAAGCGCCGTGAGGACCCCCATGCCGTCGAGCTCTCCCGGCATCATGAGATCGACGAGCGCGATGTCCGGTTCGGATTCGGTTGCGAGCGCGACCCCGCGGGCACCATCGGGTGCCTCGCGTACCTCGTAGCCCTCGGAGGCGAGCAGGGCACCGACCATCCGGCGGATGTTCGGCTCGTCGTCGACGATGAGCACCGACGGCATGCGCGCGACCGTTGGTCAGGTGACGGCGGCAGGTCGCCGGGTGTCGCGGGCGGGCAAGCCTAACGAGCCTCGCGGGCACGCGACAGCGGCACTGCGCTCCGGTCGGCGGCATGCTCGGCGAGCGCGGCCGACGGGTCGGGTTGAGGCAGCGCGCGAAATTCCGAGATGACCTTCGTCGTGAATCGCTGTCCCTCCGAGATTCTCTCGACCTCCACCGCAATCGCGTCGACCGCCTGCTCGATCCGCTCGAGGCGATCGCGCGTGTCGGCATCGGCGGCTGGTGCGCCCGAGCTACGCCTGTCCATTCGGCGCGCCATGGCTCTGGCGACCGGGAAGCCGATCGCGATGATCGCGCACATGATGAAGAACGCCACCGAGATAATCACGGCACCCTCGGGCACCTGAGGGGGGCCCGAGCCCGGAAACGGAGGAAACGCGACGACGGGCGCTCCCTCACGTGCCCTGCGCGCGAGCTCCGCCTGCAGCTCGCGTACGGTCTGTTGTGCTTCGCGCTGTGCCTGCTGCGCCTCGCGTTGTGCCTGCTGCTGTGCCTGTTGGGCCTCGCGCTGCGCCTGCTGCGCTTCTCGCTGGGCCTGTTGCAGCTCTCGCTGGGCCTGTTGCAGCTCGCGCTGGGTTTGTTGCGCCTGTCGTGCATCCGCGGCCGGGGCTTCCTGTGCCGCCATTCCCACCGTGTCAACGCCCATTGTTGCCTCCCGGGCCGTTCGTGCCGTCGGCGCCCTGACGCCGCGCGACCGGTTGTGCCGCGCCCGCATCGAGTCGGGCATGATCGCCGAACTGCTCCGCGAGCAGTTTCGTCGTGAATCGCTGGCCCTCGGACATGCGCTCCACCTCGAGCGCAATGGCATCCACCGCCTGCTCGATGCGCGTCATCCGCTCCTGCACGTTAGGGTCCAGGTCTCCTCCTGACGATTTGCGCTGCACTTCGAGGCTGCGGACGTACGCGCGGCCTATGGAGACGACCGAGATCGCCACGGTGGCGCATACGCCTAACACCATGATCGCCTGGGCGCCATCGGTGATATACATAACCAGATCCCCGCTGCCTTACGAGTTGTCCCCTTCGCCCCGAAGCGGTAAAGCCACGCGTTCGGGCCCTCGATCCGACAGGAGTCGTGTCACGAACCGCTGACCTTCTGCGATCCGTTCGACCTCGATCGACATCGCGTCGATCGCCTGCTCGATGCGCTCGAGGCGTGCGGCAGCATCGAGGGGCAGTGTCGGCGCCGTGGCCTTCCTGTCCCACCGCCGAACGATGCCTCGCACGAGCGGAATGCCGATCGAAAGGACGATCGCGGTCAGGAAGAACGCGATCGGAACGACGATATCCTCATCCCACACCGGTGCGGCCCTCCGTCGGCGATCGGGCGAGCGCGCCATCGGCGACTCCGATGTCGGCGCGCGAAGCGAGCAGCTTGGACGTGAAGCGCTGGCCTTCGGCGATGCGCTCGACTTCCACGGCGATCGCGTCGATGGCCTGCTCCATGCGTTCGAGTCGGGCGCCAATCTCGTTAGGCAGCGACGCTGGCGTCAGACCGCCGCGAACGCTGCCCTCGATGCGGCGCGCGATCGCGCGCGCGATCGGAACGCCGATCGCGGTGATCGGTATCATGATGAACAGGACGATCGGGATCAGCTCACCGGGAATCCGCACTGACGGCCTCCGTTGCGTCGAGCCCCACTGTGGGCAGAGTGAATCGAATCTCGGTACCGTCGCCTACGACGCTCGTCGCGTGCACCGTGCCCTTGTGGGCGAGAATGGTCTGTCGTGCGATGGCGAGCCCGAGCCCCGTCCCACCGGGCTTATGCGTCACGTACGGCTCCCATATTCTTGCCAGCCTGTCCGGCGGGATGCCGCATCCCGAATCCCGAACGGAGATGACGATACCGTCATCTCCATTGTTTCGCTCGCGAGCCACCGTCACGCCGATCCTCGGCGGCCGATCTGCACCGTCTCCGCGGCCTGCACGACAGGCGTCGACGGCGTTGAGCAGCACGTTGGACAGCGCGCGCGCGAGCGCGTCGTGATGCCCCCGGATCATCGGTACGTCACCGTCGATGCGAACGTCGGCCTCGACGTCGGGAGGGATGGAGGCACGGGTCGTGTAGCGAACCAGCTCCGCGACGTCGACATCAGCCGGCGGCCCCTCGGGGAGCCGGCCGAACTGCGAGAAGCTGCGCGCCATCTCCTCGAGGCGCTGCGATTCCGCGTCCAGCACCTCCACGGCGTCGGTGAGCGATGGCGGAGCCTCGCGACGAAGCCGAGCGACGGCGAACCGAATGGGAGTGAGGGGGTTCTTCAACTCGTGCGCCACTTGCCTCGCCGATTCACGGAATGCGCGGAGTCGCTCCGCCTCGATTTCGCGCGCGCGCGCATCGCGCAGCTCACGCGCGACCGCCCGCATGCGGGACCGCAACACTGCAAACTCGGGCGCGCCCTTGCGAGGCGGGCCTTCGGGTAGTTCCT
The DNA here is from genome assembly GCA_046725585.1 of Gemmatimonadota bacterium. GTDB lineage: Bacteria > Gemmatimonadota > Gemmatimonadetes > Gemmatimonadales > Gemmatimonadaceae > JAJKIV01. The sequence continues at coordinate 27,582 of JBKOYV010000243.1, forward strand.
GACCGCGCCCGAGCCGATCGGTCCAGCCAACCAGCTCGTCGATGGGCCGACTGAGCTGTCGGCTCAGATGACCCGCGACGCGCGACGACACGACGATGAGGAGACCGAGTGCAACGACCGCGATCACCACGATGATCGGTACCGCCCGCTGCGCAACGAAGCCGAACCGTCGAGCCTGCGTGAGCGACTCCTGAAGCTCGATCTCGTGCGCCCGAAGAGCCGCTCGATCGCCCGGTGAAAGCGGCGCCTGCTGGGCCGCCGCAATCGCTCGTCCACCCGTTGCCGCCGCCCGCTCCCACGCCGAGCTCCCGCTCACGAGCGGTAACGCCCTCGCGAACGTCCCCGCCCACACGAGCGTGAGCACGATGGACGGCAGCGTCGCGAATAGCGTGAGGATCAGAAACAAGCGCGTCCGGAAACCGACTGGACTCACTCGGGCTCCTTACGGCATGGTCAAGAAGGTGGTTTCGTAGAAAGAAGATACGCTGCGTCGCGAGCGCCCGGCGAGGCGGACGCTCACCAACGCGCCGACGGCCAACCCATGCCCGCTACCCGATGAAGTTCCACACCAGCTACCTCACCTTCAACACGAAGCGACGCCAGGAGATTATCGACATCACCGATGAGGTAGAGAAGTGTCGCGCGACCGCGGGCATTCAGGAGGGCATGGTTCTCGTCTCCGCCATGCACATCTCGGCGTCGGTGTTCGTCAACGATCACGAGTCGGGGCTGTGGCAGGACATTCTCGATTGGCTCGAGGAGCGCATTGCTCCGTGGTCCCCCGATGACTATCGGCACAACAGCGGTACGGGCGAGGACAACGCTGCGGCGCATCTCCGATCGCTTACCGTGGGTCACGAGGTCATCGTCCCGGTCACAAAGGGGAAACTCGACTTTGGCCCGTGGCAGCGAGTCTTCTATGGCGAGTGGGACGGACAGCGCTCCAAGCGGGTCATCATCAAGGCAATGGGAGAATAGGGACTGGGGATTGGGGATTGGGGACTAGGGACTGGGGACTGGGGACTCGGCCGGGACCTTTCTTTTCGCGAGGAGGCATCCGCGCGCGTAGAAGCGTCCGGGCCGAGTCCCCAGTCCCGATGTCCCCAGTCCCCATCGGTCCCTAGTCCCTAGTCCCCAGTCTCTATTAGTTTTACCCGCGTTCCATGGGCGGAGACTGATGGCGAACCTCTGGACGCTCGCTCAGGTGTTCAGGCGGAGTGCACGCGAGCACCCCGATCACACCGCGGTTGTCGCGGGCGGCAGCAGGTCGAGTTATGCACAGGTCGATGCCAGGTCATCATCGCTCGCCGCGGCGATGGCCGAGTTGGGACTTGGGCAGGGCGATCGCATCGCGATCATCCTCCCCAATCGACCGGAATGGATCGTTGCGCTCCTGGCGTGCGCCAAGCTTGGAGCCATCATCATCCCGGTCAACCCGCGACTCAACTACCACGAGCTCAAGTATCAGCTCCGGCACGCAGAGGCGTCCGCCGCCTTCACCGCCGAGCAGTACGACGGCATCGACTTTCTTCAGTACTTCGAGGATGTCGTCGCCGAGCTCCCCGACCTGCAATACCTGGTCACGGTGGGAGATGAGGAGCTGTGGTACGACGACCGGATCTTCAGGTTCGAGGATCTGGTGTCGAGCGGGGAAGGGCGTCGGTGCCCGGAGCCGTCGGCTGGCGACGACTCCGACCTGGCGCTCCTGTACACGTCGGGCACGATGGGCAAGCCAAAGGGCGTGCGTCTGTCGCATCGCGCGGTCATCGAGACCGCGGTGCATACGGGCGACGTCATCGCGATAGGAAAGCGCGATCGCGTCCTGGTGGTCCTGCCGCTGTTCACGATCTTCGGCTTCGGCGTAGTGATTGGCGCCGCCGCCGTTGGCGCGACGCTCGTGCTCGAGGAGGAGTTCCATGCCCGCGAGGCGCTTCGGCTGCTCGAAGCCGAACGCATCACGGTCCTCCATGGCGTACCGACGATGTTCCACCTGTTGATGCGAGATGCCACATTCAATCCGTCACGACTTCGCACGCTGCGCAGCGGGATCATCGCTGGCGGCTCCGTGTCGGAAGACCTGGTGGATCGCGTTCGGCAATGGTGCGACGTCGAAATCGCGTATGGTCTCACCGAGACCGGACCGACGGTCGCGATCACGCGGCCCGGCGACGCGGAGGACAAGCGAGCAACAACGGTGGGGCGTCCATTGCCCGGCGTGGAGGTGAAAGCCGTGGACTTCGTCACCGGCACGCTGCACGGCCCGGAAGCGGTCGGCGAGATCGCCGTTCGCGGGCCTAACGTCATGCTGGGGTACGCCCGCATGCCAGCCGAGACCCGGCGCTCGTTCACGCCGGAAGGGTTTTTCCTCACTGGTGATCTCGGCATCATCGATGAGGACGGATACGTGCGGATCGTGGGTCGCCGTCGCGAAACGATCCTGCGCGGGGGATATCAGATCTACCCGCGCGAGGTGGAAGACCAGCTCCGCGCGCATCCGGCAGTGGACGATGTCTGCGTGATCGGCGTTCCCCACGACATCCTGGGTGAGCTGGTGTGCGCGTGCATCGTACCCGTCGAAGGCGCCGTCATTACGGGCGAGGAAGTCAGGGACTTCGCGCGTGACACGGTGGCCGACTACAAGGTTCCCGATCTCGTTCGCTTCTTCGACGAATTCCCGATGACCGGGAGCGGAAAGGTGAAGCGCCGAGAGCTCGAGCGCATGGTCGCGCTCGACCACACCGTCATCATAGGAAGTTCATGAACTCTCGTATCCCGCGGCCGCCCCGCACCCCGATCGCACCGATTCACCGGGGGCCCCAGGCGATGCCCGCCATCAGCGGCCCGATTCACACGCACGCGCCTAACGCCGCTCTCCTCATCGACTTCGACAACGTCACGATGGGGATCCGCTCCGACCTGCAGCAGGAGCTCCGCCACCTCCTCGGCTCAGAGATCATCAAGGGCAAGGTGGCCGTGCAGCGTGCCTACGCCGACTGGCGCCGCTATCCGCAGTACATCGTACCGCTCGCCGAGTCGTCCATCGACATGATCATGGCGCCGGCGTACGGATCGTCGAAGAAGAACGCCACCGACATTCGCCTCGCCGTCGACGCCATCGAGCTGGTCTTCACGCGTCCCGAGATCGGCACCTACATCCTGCTCTCCGGCGACTCCGACTTCGCGAGCCTCGTGACGAAGCTCAAGGAGTACGGCAAGTACGTCATCGGCGTCGGCATTCGCGAGTCGTCGAGTGACCTGCTGGTGATGAACTGCGACGAGTACTACAGCTACAACGCGCTCGCCGGTCTCGTGAAGGCGGGTGACGAAGAGGTGGTGAAGTACGACCCGTGGGAGCTCGTGAGCGAGGCGATCAAGCGAATGTCGCAGAACGGCGACGTGATGCGGTCCGATCGCCTGAAGCAGGTCATGCAGGAGATAGACAACTCGTTCGACGAGAAGAACCTCGGCATCTCGAAGTTTTCGCGGTTCTGCCTCGAGGCCGCGCAGCGTGGTCTCATCTCCGTCAACAAGCTGGAAAACGGTCAGCTCGAGGTCGGGCTACCGCGTGAGACCATTCCGCCAATCCCGGCCGGTGACGCACCAGCCGCTCGCCCTGCGCTGGTCGCCGCCGACGAAAACGGTGGGCCCGAGACGCGCGTCGAGAATGTCCGCCGCGAAGGACGCGACGATCGCGCGCGTGATGAGCGGGGACGCCGCGGACGTCGGGGACGAGGCCGCGGGCGCGATCGGGACGAGCGTGGGCCTCGCACCGACACCCACCGGGTTTCCGCGGCACCTCCGGAGGTCGGCGAGGAAGCGACGGCAACTCCGCCGCACGGGGATCAGCTCGTGCATCCCCCGGCAGCGGCGGCGACCGGTCGGGTGGCGTCCGAGCCGGAAACCGTGTTTGATGGCATCGGCTCGGGCGGTGAGCGCCTAACGCGCCAGGAAGCGTTCACCCTGGTCGGCCGAGCCGTGGCCGCGCTTACGTCCGGCGATCGCGCCGTTCCGGCGAGTCGCGTGCGCCAGCAGGCGTTCGAGCTCCTCGGGCGCGACAGCGAGAGCCTGAGCGAGCGGAACTTCATCCGGATCCTGAAGGATGCGCACGACGCCGATGTGATCGACCTGCGTCGCCGAGGCGACGACTACGAGGTCGCCGTGGCGACACAGGTCGCACCGGTGGCGGAGCAGTTGAATCGTGCCGCCGCGGCCGCGTCACCCGCGCCGAAGGTCGCGGCGGGGCCGCCCGCTCCGCGCGGTATGGGTCATCGTGGCGCCGGGCTGCGTGGGCGTGGGCCCGCCGGCCGGGCGTCGGAGCCGCCGCCGGACCTGCTGTTGTTAGGCGTGGTCGAGGAGACGCTCCCCGCGGCCCCGCCGACCACGATCACGGCGTCGTTGGCCCCGGCGTCGCGTCGCGATGACGAGAACACCCAGGCCGCCGTGGAGATCATCGAGGCTCCGACGCGCAGGGGTGGTCGTGGCCGCAAGAAGACGCCGGCGAAGAAGGCCGCGAGCAAGTCGGCACGCGCGACGGCGCGGGCCACTGCCGCGCCGGACGCCGACGCCGCCGGCGCTGCGTCGCCCGCGGCCAAACCCCGGCGAGCGCGCGCGAAGAAGACGGCCGCCGCCGCGTCGGAGGGTTGATCGGAACGCCGGTGGGGCGGTCGCTGCCAGCATCGTTCTACGACCGTCCCACCGAGCTGGTTGCCCGGGATCTCCTGGGCGCGATCCTGGAGCACGCCTCGGCCGACGGTGTCGCGTCCGGCCGAATCGTGGAGACCGAGGCGTACCTCGGTCCGGATGACCCGGCCTGTCACGCGGTCGTCGGGCGAACCGAGCGGACCTGGAACCTGCACGGGCCGCCCGGTGTCGCGTACGTGTACTTCATCTACGGAGTGCACTGGTGCTTCAACGCCGTTACGCGCGAGGAAGGGCACGGCAGCGCGGTCCTCGTGCGTGCGGTCGAACCCATGCGCGGGGTGGAGCTCATGCGCCAACGGCGCGGGAACGTCAGGCGGGACGTCGACCTGACGAACGGGCCCGGCAAGCTCTGTCAAGCGTTAGGCATCGACGGCGCGCTCGACGGCGCGCGGCTGGATCGCGGTCCGCTCCGGATACTCACTGGCGAACCGGTGGCGGATGCCGAAGTCGCGGTGACCACCCGTGTCGGCATCACCAGGGCGGCCGACTGGCCGCTGCGGTGGGTCGTTCGAGGCAACCCGTATGTTTCGTTAGGCCGACCCGGACCCGCCAACACAAGGCGGCGTGCCCGCCGCTAGATGCAGAAAGGGCCGCGCAAGATCGCGCGGCCCTTTCCATTCCCGACTTGCCCCGAGCGTTAGCGAGGGGGTCGTCCCGATTCCCGAGAGCTTAGTGGAGCTTCTCGATCGCGTCGGTGAGATTGTAGCGCAGGCCCGCTTCGATCAGATACGTCGTCGGCTTGCCGTTGATCAGGAAGCGGTTCTTGGTCGGCATCGCGGACCCCTGCACGAACACGGCGGTGCGCTGGAAGTCGAACTGGCCGCCGAGCGTGAACACGGGAGTGGTACGGCTGCTCGCGTCGTTCACCATCGACAGCACCGTGTCCTGCGATGCCGGGCTGACGAACGTGCCCTCGGGTTGCGCGTCACGAATCGAGATCAGAGCGAACCCGAGGCCCGCGTACGGGCGAAACGCGCCATACCGCTTCGGGAACGCGAACAGCTGCGCGTTGTAGCGACGCGAGTCCTTGATGTCGACGATGCGGGCCGATTGGGAGCTGGAGGGATCGAACACGGCGCCCTGCGTGTCGAAGAACGACTGCTCGACCGACACGTACATCGCGACCCGCGTCCGGGTGATCAGCCACTCGCCACCGAACGTCGGTGCGTTGATGTTTTCGGCGACGGCCCCGAACATGGAGACGCCTCCCTTGGCGCCCCAGTACCATGAGTCGGTAAAGGAACGAAGCTTCTGGGGGGCAGCCTGCGCGGCGGCGATGGCCGGGAGCAGAGCGGCACATGCCAGTCCTGCAGTCAAGGTCCGAATCGATCGCATAGCTCAGCCTCAGATGACGCGCGTGGAAGTCAGCGCCGAAGACGTGGCGCGGAGTGCCGGAGATCACAATGCGCGGACCATGCGGTCGGCGCCGACGCGAATTCATGTCAGAGACGAGGTGTTCGTAGATGGCGTCACGCGTTGGGGTTACATGTGATGCTAGGCACAAAAGCGGGAAGCGGGAGACGGGAGACGGGAAGCGGGTAGAAAGCGAGAACCCCTCGGGAGACTTCTCTATGCCAGATGAGCATCCCGAGGGTTTTCCGTCTCCCGTCTCCCGTCTCACGGCCGTTGCGCCTAACGCTCAGACGATCCCGAGCTTCCGCCCAACCTTCTTGAACGCCGCGATCGCCTCATCGAGGTCCGCCTTCGTGTGCGCGGCCGAAAGCTGGCACCGAACACGCGCCTGACCCTGCGGTACGACGGGATACCCGAAGCCCGTGACGAATACGCCTTCATCCAGCAGCATGTTGCTCAACTGGATCGCGAGCGCGGTTTCCCCGACGATGATGGGCACGATCGGCGTTTCGCCCGCGAGCGGTTTGAAGCCCGCCTCCGTGATCGCGTCCCGGAAGTAGCGCGTGTTCTCCCTGAGAATCGCCACCCGCCCCGGATGCTTCTCCACGAACTCGATCGCGGCGAGCGCGCTGGCCGCAACTGACGGCGGGAGCGCGTTCGAGAACAGCTGCGGCCGCGAGCGCTGCGTGAGCATGTCGCACAGGCCGGCCGATCCGGCCACGAACCCGCCCGCGGCGCCGCCCAGCGCCTTCCCCAGCGTCGACGTGATGATGTCGACCTCGCCGAGCAACCCGAAATGCTCCGCCGTCCCGCGACCGGTCTCGCCGAGGACGCCCGTCGCGTGCGAATCGTCGACCGCGAGCACGGCGTTGTAGCGCCGCGCAATGTCGATGAGGTCGGGGAGCTTGGCGATCGCGCCCTCCATCGAAAACACCCCGTCGGTCCAGATGAGGCGGCGCTTCGCGCCCTTCGCCTGCTCGAGCTTGGCCACGAGATCGTCGAGATCACCGTGCTTATACACCGCGCTCGTGCACTTCACGATGGCCTTGGCGAGCCGGATCGAGTCGATGATCGACGCGTGGTTCAGCGCATCCGAGACGACGAAGTCACCTTCTTCGAGAACCGTCGACGTCAGCGCCTCGTTCGCATTCCACGCCGCGACGAACGTGAGCGACGACTCCGTGCCCACGAATCGCGCGATCGCCTCCTCGAGGTCTCGATGAATCGTGAACGTGCCGCAGATGAAGCGCACGCTCGCGGTTCCGGCCCCGAAGCGCCTGAGCCCGCGAATGCCCGCCTCGACCACGCTCGGCTCGTCGCAGAGGCCGAGATAGTTATTCGATGACAGGATCAGGATTTCACCGCGCCCTTCCATCTGCACCCGGGCGGACTGCGGCGAATCGAGGTAGTTGAGCTGCTTGTAGACGCGGTCGGTCTTCAGCTGCTCGATGCGGGAGTCGAGCTCGGACGTGAATGCGGTGTTAAGAGACATGGGATGATCCGTGTGGTCGGCCGTAGCCGCGTTAGGCGATCTCGAAGATCACCTTGCCGGCTTCGCCCGATTTGATGACGTGCATGGCCTCGTCGGCCTGTTCGAGCGGAAAGCGATGCGTGATGACGGGCGTGGGGTCGAATTCCCCGGAGCGCAGGAAGCGCGTCATCTGGTGCCACGTGTCATACATGCGTCTGCCCACGACGCCATAAATCGTGATGCCCTTGAAAATGACCTCCGTGGCGAAGTTTACTTCCATCGGCTTCGCCGGGATGCCGAGCATCTGAACGCGGCCGCCCACCCGCACGAGCGCGAAGGCCTGATGAATCGCTGACGGCACCCCCGACATCTCGAGCACGACATCCACACCGAGGCCGTCCGTCACTGCCTTCACCGCGGCCTCGGCTTCGTTCGGATGGACGATGTCGTGCGCGCCCATCTGACGCGCGAGATCCAGACGACGATCGTTGACGTCGGACGCGATGATGCGCGACGCGCCGGCCGCCTTGCAGATGCCCACGGCAAAGATCCCGATCGGGCCACAGCCGGTGATGAGCACCGTCGAGCCCGGGATGTCCGCCGTCAACGCGGTGTGGAAGGCATTCCCCATCGGATCGTGAATGCCACCGATATCGTAGGAGACGTTGGCATCGAGATGCCAGACGTTCACCGCGGGCATGGCGATGTATTCGGCGAAGCATCCGTCGCGGTCCACACCGATGATGCGCGTGAACGGACACACGTGTGCGTTGCCGGTGCGACAGAGCAGGCAGCGTCCATCGACGATGTGGCCCTCCGCCGTCACGCGGTCACCTTGGCGGACATCCGTCACGAGCTTGCCGACCTCCACGACGTCACCGGCAAACTCGTGGCCAACGACGATAGGCGGCTTCACGCGTCCGCGAGCCCAATCATCCCACTCGTAGATGTGCACGTCGGTACCGCACACCCCTGCGCGCCGCACCTTGATCAACACCTCATCGTCGCGAATCGTGGGGACCGGAACGTTCTTGAGCACGAAGCCGGGACCGGCGGTCTCCTTCACGAGCGCTTTCATCTGGTGCGGGCTATGAGAATGGGAGCAGACTGACGACGAAGCGCGAGTCCGGCGGAGCTCGCGCTTTTTCGGTAGCAATCGATGAACGAAAAAGTTGGCGGGTTCCGTGCAGCGACGGAAGCCGCGGGACGTGCGTCAGGTGATCGTCTGAATCTGACCGCCGTCGACCTGGATGGCCGTTCCCGTGACGAAGCTCGCGCGTTCCGACGCGAGGAACGCGACGACGGCCGCCATTTCCCTGGGGTCGCCCGATCGTCCGACCGGAATGCTGTTCGCGCGAACGCTCAACAGCTCGTCCACCGGGCGATCCTCTCGCTCCGCTCGCATGCGTGCAAGCTCCAGCGCGCGTGCAGTGTCGAAATGGCCCGGCAGCACGGTGTTCACGAGCACGTTGTCGCGCGCACACTCGTTCGAGAGTGTTTTGGCGAAGCCGAGGAGCCCGGCGCGCGCGGTGTTCGAGAGGATGAGCCCTGGCACGGGCTGCTTCGCGGCCATCGACGTCAGAAAGATTACGCGTCCCCATTTCCGTTGTCGCATGCCGGGGACGCACGCGCGCGCGAGACGAATCGAGCTCAGCAAGTTCAGCTGAAGTGCAGCGACATACTGTTCCTCGCTCGTCGAGTCGAACAGTGTGGATGGCGGGCCACCGGCGTTGGCAACGAGGATGTCGATTGGCCCGAGCGATTCCTCCGTGAGTCGCGCGATACGGTCTGCCTCTCCTTCCTTGGAGACGTCGCCGACGATCGGCAGCACACGTGTTCGTGCCGCCTTGAGTATCTCGCCAGCGGCCGCCTCGAGCTCGGCCTTGCGACGAGCAACGATCGCGACGCTCACCCCTTCACACGCCAGCTCGCGCGCGATCGCGAATCCAAGTCCCGATGACGCGCCTGTGACGAGTGCGACTTTGTCAGTGAGTTTCAGATCCATAGCGATGTGTCATCCGAGCGTTTGTCATCCCTCGCTTGTCATCCTGAGCGAAGCGAAGGATCCTCATCGTCCCGTCAGAGGGCTCTCTGTCGGGAACCTGCAGATCCCTCGCTAACGCTCGGGATGACAAACGAGGGATGACAGTCAGTGAGAAGAGTGTGATTCCGCGCCGCTCGCGTCTGCGGAAATTTCGTCGACGTCCTCGCGCACCGGCGACAGCTTCACGGCGCACACCTTGAACTCCGGAATGCCGGCGTAGGGGTCGAGGACGGGATTGGTCAGCAGATTCGCCGCCGCTTCACGGTAGTGCATCGGCACGAACACCTGATGTCTTGCGACTCTCCCCGAGATGCGAGCGGCGATCGTGATACGACCGCGACGTGAGCTGATGGCTATCGTGTCGCCATCCTTGACCCCGAGCTCTGCGGCGTCGGCCGGGTTGAGCTCCACGGTGGGTGTGGACTCACGTGCATCCAGCGCGAATGAACGGCGCGTCATCGTGCCGGTGTGCCAGTGATACATCTGGCGACCGGTGTTCAGGATGAACGGATACTCGTCGTCAGGCAGCTCCGCGGGAGGGAGAAACTCCACGGCGTGGAAGATCGCCTTGCCGTCCGCCGTCGGGAATCGGTCATCGAAGAGAAACGCGGTGCCGGGATGCTCGGCGTGAGGCACGGGATACTGCAGCCCGGGACCGCCGTCGAGGCGCGCATGCGACACGCCACGCCACGATGGCGTCACACGCGCGATCTCGTCCATGACCTCGGACGCATTGACGAAGTGCGTGGGCAACCCGATGCGGTTCGACAACTCGATGATGATCTCGAGATCACCTCGCGCCTGACCTGGCGGATCGACCGCTTTCTTCGCGAGTTGAATGCGCCGCTCGGTGTTGACGTACGTGCCGTCCTTCTCGGCGAAGGACGCCCCGGGGATGACCACGTCTGCGTAACGCGCGGTCTCCGTGAGGAAGAGATCGTGCACCGCGAGAAACTCGAGCTCGCGGAACCACGCTTCGGCGTGCGAAACGTCCGGGTCCGAGATGATGGGGTTCTCGCCCATGATGTACATCCCATGCACCGGACTGCCTTCCTGGGCGATCTGCGTGACCTTGAGTCCCGCCGTGAGCGGTATGCGCTCGTCAGGCACTCCCCACGCATCCGCGAACATGTGACGAACCACCGGATCCGTGACGCTCTGATAGTCCGTATAGAACATCGGGATCGCGCCGACGTCGCTCGCCCCCTGCACGTTGTTCTGGCCGCGAATGGGGATCATCGCTGCGCCCCAACGTCCAATCGAGCCCGTGACGAGGATGAGATTGAGCAGGGCCGTCACGATGTCGGTGCCAGTGCTGTGCTGCGTCAGCCCCATCGCCCACAACGTCGACGATCGCGGCCCTCGCGCGTACATCTCCGCGGCACGGCGAATAAGGCTCGCCGGAACGCCGGAGATGGTTTCAGCCCGCTCGGGTGTGTACGGCGCCACCGCCGCACGCACCTTTTCGAACTCGTGTGTGCGATTCGCGATGAACTCACGATTCTCGAGGCCCAGTGCGAGAATGTGATTGAGCATCGCGTTCATCAGCGCGACGTCGGTGCCGGGGAGCGGCTGCAGATGGATATGTGCGCGCGCCGCGAGCTCGATACGTCTCGGATCGCAAACGATCAGCTTCGCTCCGCGCTTGACTGCACGCTTGATTGCCGCACCGAATACCGGGTGCGACTCCGTCGTGTTGGCGCCGAGGATGAAGATGATGTCCGTGTCGTGCTCGATCTCGCGCATCGACCCGGACGCGGCGCTCGTGCTCATCGCGCGCTGCATTGCGCTCACGGATGAGGAATGGCAGAGGCGCGTGCAATGGTCGACGTTGTTCGTCCCGATACCGCCGCGAAACATCCGCTGCAGGAGATAGTTCTCTTCGTTCGAGCACTTGGCGGACTGAAAGACTGCAAGCGAGTTCGGGCCGTGCGTGTCGCGCAGTCGAACGAGCTCCTGCGCGGTGAGCTCCATGGCCTCGTCCCACGTTGCCGTGCGGAACGGCGCGTACCAATCGTCGGGCGTCGACGCCCGATCGCGCGGATCGCCGAGTGGTGAGGGACCGGTCGGTGCGGTCTCGAGCGGATTGGTGCGCGGTCGCTTCTTGAACGTTCGACTCTCCCCCGTCACATCGAGCCACGGTCCACCGCGTCGTGGCCACACGGTGCCATTCACGTCATGTGCTTCCGACGCGTCGTAGACCCACCGGCCATCAACCTTTTTCCATCCACGACGGATGAGCGGCATCGTCAGGCGGTCGCGGTGCTGTGCGAAGTCGTAGCCAAATCGCCCCTTCACGCACGTCGATCCCTGATTCGGCGTGTCGTCTTCGATCCACGGACTCTTCACGTGGATCACTTGTTCATCTTTGACCTGCAGATCGATCTGACAGCCAACGCCGCAATAGGGACACACGCTGCGCACGGTTCGATCGAGTACTGGCAGCTGTGTCGACACGGCGCGCACGCCGCGTCCATTACTCGTGGTGGCGTTGTGATCGTGATCGAGTGCGCTGTTCGCGCGGTGCGGTGTGGCATCGTGGCCGTTGCCGCCCGGGCGTTGCGCAACATCGCCGTTATGGCTGCCATTACCGTTCGAGGCGCCGTGCATTGGGCGCGCGAGTGTCAGGATGTCGTGAATGGCGCCGGTTGGACAGACGCGAACGCATTCACCGCACCACGTGCATCCCGCGTGCTCGGGGTTGCCATCGGCGCCCACGATGATCTGTGTGTGATCACCGCGGTGCGCGACATCGAGCACGCCGACGACCTGAATGTCCTCGCACGCGCGAACACATCGCGTGCAGAGGATGCACGTGGACATGTCGTGCTGGATGATCGGGTCGCCATCGCGCTCGTCGCCCGAGCGAAGCGACATGCCCGCTCGTCGCTCCGTTGGCACCTCGTAGCGATGCACGAGCGACTCGAATTCGTTGCGAGCCCCGTCGTGCGGGATGTCCTCGGCCGGGTAGCGCTCGAGCAGCATCGACAGGACGCCGCGGCGATTCTTCACTGCGTCGGCCGACTCGGTGCTCACATGCATCCCATCGGCGGCCGCGGTGGCGCACGCGGCCACCAACTTCGGTGCACCTTCCACCTGCACGAGGCAGATTCGACAGTTGCCTACGACAGGCAGCTTCGGATACCAGCACAGCGTCGGTACGTCGATGGCCACGGAACGCGCGGCGTCGAGTATGGTCGATCCGGCTGGTACTGTGACAGCGCGGCCGTCGATCGTGAGCGTTGGCATTAAGACGGACTCGTCGATGAGAACAGTCGATCTCCTGAGTATATACGGCGCGCACATGCCTGGCGATGAATCTCGCGTCAGGCACGCACAACTATTGCATCCACTTTTTCCTGGGTCTATATTCGCGATCAGTTCCTTTCTGCCTGCGAGCACGAGGGCACTGCGTGGCGACATCGCGACGAGACTTTCTCAAGACGGCTTCAGCTGCAGCAGCGACGATCGGCGTGAACGCCTGCGTCGGTTCTCAGCAGCCCCCCGCGAGCCCTCCTCGTCCCGACGCTGCTCCCGCTCCCACCGCTTCCTCTCCCACAACCGACCCGTCTTTCCGCGAGCTCGCGATGCTCGCGCTCGATGCTGCGCGCAGCGCCGGTGCGCAGTATGCCGACGTGCGCATCAGTCGCAATCGCATCCAATCGATCAGCACGCGCGAACGTCGCGTCCAGGGGCTCTCGGACAACGAGACGTTCGGATTTGGCGTGCGAACGCTTGTGGGCGGCGCATGGGGGTTCGCGGCGTCGAGTGACCTCACTCGTGATGAGGTCGCGCGCATCGCACGTCAGGCGGCTGCACAGGCGAAGGCGAATCGTGCCGCGCTCGTGAAGCCGGTCGTGCTCGCAGCCGCGCCGGTCACGAAAGACGGAACGTGGAAGAGTCCCGCGAAGATCGATCCGTTCGACATCGCGATCGAAGAGAAAGTCGCGCTCCTGCTCTCGGCGAACGAAGCCGCGCTGAAGGTGCAGGGGTCGCGCTTCGTGAACTCCGCGATGTTCTTCCTTCGCGAAGAGAAGACCTACGCGAACAGCGACGGGAGCTTCACCGTTCAGACCATCTACCGCGCGTCGCCAACGATGACGGTGACCGCGGTCTCATCGGACTTCTCCGACTTCCAGTCGCGCCAGGCGACTGACATCGCGCCGATGGGCCGCGGCTACGAGCACGTGCTCGAGTCCAGGCTCGCCGAGAACGCGCCGCGTTGGGCCGAAGAAGCCGTGCAGAAGCTTTCGGCCAAGCCGGTGGAGGTCGGGCGGTACGACCTCGTACTGCACCCGACGCACCTGGGCCTCACCATTCACGAGTCGATCGCGCATCCAACCGAGTTGGACCGCGTGTACGGATACGAAGCGAACTACGCCGGAACGAGCTTCGTGTCGCCGCCGGAAGAAAAGCTCGGAAAGTTCCGGTACGGCCCCGAGTTCATGAACATCCAGGGCGACCGGATGCAGGACGGATCGCTCGGAGCGGTTGGCTGGGATGATGAAGGCGTTCAGCCGGAGACGTTCCTCATCATCAAGAACGGCGTCGTCAACGACTATCAAACGACGCGCGAGCAGGCGAACTGGCTCGACTGGTGGTACAAGCAGCAAGGGAAGCCGACACGCTCCCACGGTTGCTCGTATGCGCAGTCATGGGCCGATGTCCAGTTTCAGCGCATGCCGAACGTGTCGTTGCTCCCTGGCGAGCAGAATCTCAAGTGGGAAGACCTCATCGCCGCAACCGATCGCGGGATCGCGATCATTGGCGACGGGTCGTTCTCGATCGACCAGCAGCGCTACAACGCGCAGTTCGGCGGCCAGGTGTTCTACGAGATCAAGGGCGGAAAGCTCACCGGCATGCTCAAGGACGTCGCGTACCAGATGCGGACGCCGGAGTTCTGGAACGCCATGGACATGATCGGCGGGAAGGACAGCTACTGGTTGTGGGGTGCGTTCGGCGACGCGAAGGGTCAGCCGTCGCAGGCGAACGCGGTCTCGCATGGATGCCCACCGACGCGGCATCGCGGGATCAATGTGATCAACACTGGACGGAAGGCGTGAGCGGTCCGCGTTCGTTGTTGACGGCGGCACGCGCGATGGGCCGCGAAGAGTGCGAAGCACTCGCCAAGCGCGCGCTGTCGTTCGCCACCGCCGATGAGACACGCATTACGATCAACAGCGGCGGGCGCGGCAACACGCGGTTTGCGGTGAACCAGATCTCGACCGGCGGTGACAACTACGATGCCACCGTCGCCGTGCGGAGCACGATCGGGAAACGCAACGCCGTCGTGAACACGAACAAGCTGGACGATGCGAGCCTCAAGGCGGCCGTTCAGCTCGCAGAGCGACTCGCGAAGCTATCGCCCGAAGATCCCGAGGCGATGCCGGAGCTCGGACCGCAGACGTATGTCGAAGGGAAGGGGTGGAGCGAAGCCACCGCATCGCTCGATCCCAGCGCGCGTGCGAACGCCGCACGCGCGATCGCGGAACCTGCGCGCGCCGCCGGTCTCATCTCCACGGGGTATCTCGAGACACAGGCCGGCGCGACGGCGATCGCCAACTCGAAAGGTCTGTTCGCGTACAACAAGCAGACCGCGTTGTCGCTCACGACGACGGTGCGCACCCAGGATGGAACGGGCTCGGGGTGGGCAGGTGCAACGAGCCACGACTTTGGCACGCTCGATCCGAAAGCGCTCGGGGAGCGCGCGATCGACAAGGCGAAGCGCTCCGTGAATCCTGTTGCCATCGAGCCGGGACGGTATACAACCATCCTCGAGCCAACGGCCGTCGGCAATCTCATTCAGTTCATCACGAACGCGATGAACGCCCGCAACGCCGACGAAGGACGGTCGTTCTTCTCGAAGGCCGGCGGCGGGAACAAGATCGGCATGAAAGTGGTCGACGAGCGCATCACCATCTCGTCCGATCCGCTCGACCCTGAAGCGTACGCCAACACGTTCGCTGGCGACGGCCAACCTGTCTCGAAGACGACGTGGATCGAGAACGGCGTCGTCAAGAATCTTCCGTACGACCGCTACTGGGCGCAGAAACAGGGAATGTCGCCGCTGCCCACGAGTGGAACCGTGCGCATGTCAGGCGGTAACGCGTCACTCGAAGAGCTCATCGCATCGACGGAGCGTGGTGTTCTCGTCACTCGCTTCTGGTATCTCCGCCCCGTCGATCCGCGCACCATCCTGTACACGGGGCTTACACGCGACGGCACGTTCCTCATCGAGCGCGGCAAGATCACGAAGGCGATCAAGAACTTTCGCTTCAACGAGTCGCCGATCTTCATGCTGAACAACCTCGATGCGCTCGGGCGTCCCGTGCGCGTGAGCGCGAGTGAAGCAGGCGGACCGGGTCTCGCGATCGTGGTGCCGCCAATCAAGGTTCGCGACTTCAACTTCACGAGCCTGAGCGACGCGGTCTAACGATTGAGAAGATGCTTGCGGATTTTTCGACAGATCGTATTAGCTTCTACACGTAACAAACGAACAAGGTCAGTCGTCCGATAGCGGAACGCGACAACAGAACCGCAGAGCACTTGAGAGCATTCATGCGCGCTGTACGAGCGCATAACGAATCGGCTGTGAACTTCGGTTCACGGTCGTTCGCCCGCCGATCCACCGGGGGATCGCACGGGTGTTCCACTCCAGTACTGGAGATCGTACCATGGCCATGAAGAAGAAGGGCGGCGCCAAGAAGTCCGCGAAGAAGAAAGGCGGAGCGAAGAAGAAAGCCGCCAAGAAGAAGTAGTTCGTAGCGTATGAGTACAGAGAAGCCGGCCGCCTGGCCGGCTTCTTTGTGTCTGGTTTCTTATCGCGCGTAGCGCGCGCTCGCGAGCTCCACGATCTGCGCGATCAGCGCATCGTAGCCCAGGCCATCACGCTCGGCGGCTCGCGCGAACTCGCTCTTCGCTTCGAGGTAGCAGTTCGGATTGATCTCGATCACGTAGACGTCGCCCCCTTCAGTGACTCGAAGGTCCACGCGCGCATAGTCGCGAAGGCGAAGGGCATGAAAGGCATCCACGGCCACCTTCTGCATCTTCTCACGTAACTCGTCAGGCAGGTGCTCCGGAAAAATCGACTGGGTCCCCTCGAACTCCGCGCCTTTCGAGTCGCCTTCGTCGCCCCATTTGGCTGCCCAGCTCGCGATTCGTGGTTTGTCGGCGGGGAACGTGGAGAAATCCAGCTCGATGACGGGGAGCGCACGCGCGTTCGCGTTGCCCAACACGCCGACGTAGAACTCGCGGCCTTCGACGAACTCTTCGGCCAACGCCGGCTGCTGATACTCGCTCTGAAGCTCGCCGATCTTCTCAAGCAGCTCCTTCACGTCGCGCACGATGGACTTATGCGTGATCCCGAGTGAGGCGTCTTCCTGCGGTGGCTTGACGATGAGCGGGAACTGTACGTCGCCTGCCCAGTCCACCATGCCGCGATAGACCGTCGCGAACTGCGGTGTCTTGATGCTGTGGAACGTCAGTACCTTCTTGCTCAGCGTCTTGTCGCCTGCGACGAGAAGGCCTGCAGGGCTCGATCCGGTGTATCGCAGGTCGAGCAGATTGAGCAGCGCCGCGACGTTCGACTCCAGTGCACTCTTTCCAGCGAACGACTCGGCGAGATTGATCACGAGGTCCGGATGATCACTGGTCAGGTCGCGCACGACCGGTTCGACCGACGAGTCGACCATCACGCGTCGGGACTCGTGACTGCCAGCGCGGAGTGCCTGCTCGATTTGTCCAAGAACCGGATCTTCTTCACCGTCCACTGCATCCTTCGTGTGCAGCAGCACGACTTTCATGCGTCGTCTCCGGGTGGATTGCCGTGCAGCGCATCGGTGAGGCGGTAGTTCATCATCACGGCGGTGCCGAATGCGGTGAGCTCGATCAACGTGGATGCCTCGAGACCGCGCACGCGCAGCTCGAGCGCCGCGGTGCGCTGAATCAGGAAGTCCACGAATGCGCGCACGGTGATCGTGCTCTCTCCAGTCCAGTACGCGATGCGAGACACGATCTCTCGGCGGTGACGTCGAACGAATTCCGCGGCTGGCTCCCCATCGGGCGCATCCTCCGCGGTACCGAAGAGCGTTCGCAGATCGCCATCGAAGTGACGATCGTCATCGAGCGGCAGCGGCTCGTCGAGGCTTCGGTAGTGCTCGGCGAGCGTGTACTGCATGGACTCGACAGGCAGGTCGTCGTCCTCCGGCGAGGGCGACTCTGGCATGTGATCGCCGACCTCCTGCATAACGCGGTCGACGTACTCGAGCTTCGCAAGGGCGGGCCAACCTGTGTACTCGGTTCTCCAATCGCGCCCTGGCGTCAGCCACACCGCGAACGTTTCTGCGAAGTCTTCATCGGGATGCTTCTGCGCGTACCAACCGAGGATGTGGCGCACGTAGTTTCGCGAGAACGGATTCGCACGGAATCGATCGCGGTACGGTCGGGAGTACGGCCCGAAGATCCGTCGCCAGTCAGCGAGGTCGTACAACCGGTACGCATAGTTGAATGCGTGACCGGCTTCGTGTCGCAGGTAGCGCATCACGTCCACTTCGGACTCGACTTCGACCGCGAGCTCCTCTTCAATTCGAGCGAGACGCTGATCCGCCAGGTAGAAGGGAACGCCGATCAGCGGAGTCCCATCAGGACACCCCCACTCATCGCTGAGATAGACGGGCGGATGGAAGCGCAGCCCCTTCGCGTCCAGCTCGGCGTAGAGACGGTCCACGTACTTCTCCACGAGCGAGCCGCGTACGGACAGGCCGAGCTCCGATATTCGCTGGTCGAGCAGCGAGCGGCGCTCTCGCTCCCAGTCGTTCGGCGAAGCGTGCACGGGTTCGCGGAAAGCAAGCCGCATACCGGATGGCGAAGTGCGCTTCATCCTTCCAGCGCATCCAGATACAAAAGCCCCGCCATTGCTGGCGGGGCCTTCACTATTGGACGACGCCGCGTCGTTATGCTGCCCGCGGCTCGCTTGCTGGGGTGGCCTCGGCGACCTGGCACCACACGTATGCCGTGAATCGCGGCGTGCTTTCCGCCCGTGATCCGCGTGAGATGACAATACCCATCGGCTCTTCGTCGTTTCGGCACTCACGAACTTCGGTCATGGAAACGCTCCTGTTTGGATGAGCTCTCTCTCGGGCCCGTCGCCGCTTCCTGGACTGTCCGGGACTACGGCGGCCGTTCTGCTTTGTGTCCGGGTTGCTGACGATGACAGGCGGTCGAAGCACCGCGAGAACGGTTCGCGGGCTCGACCGCCTGTCACGCACACCCACTCGTGTCGAGCGTAAAAGGCGTCGCGTCAGCGCTTCCGTGAATAGCACCGCGAGTGCCACGCTGCTCGAAATACGTAAGCACTGGCGTATAAATGATTTAGCAAAAAACAGCCAGCGGAATGACCGCTGGCTGTCTCGGAAAGACACATGATTTTTAGGACACTGCGTATCAATTCACGACGCTGCCGAACCCGCCTTTCGGGCTAGAAACGTCGTGGCGGCCGAGCTTGCCGGTTCAACGGAAATCGACCAGCCACGGTACTGCGATCTCAGCTCATCGAGGGAAAGCGTTGCCTGGCCGGCAACGATCGTTTGGACGAGGTGCACTCCCCCATCGAGCGTTGCCCCCTTGAGTATTTCGATCACCCGGGCGCGGTCCGCTACGGACAGGCCATCAAACGCTGCGGGCGATACAACCACGGCCGTCAACGGGCCGTCGGGAGCCCATTCCGTCAGTGGGCTCGCGAACGCGGTGACTTGCCCGGCAAGACCGACGGCCTCGGCCGCACTCATCACGCGCTCGATCACATCCGGTGCATCGCCGACAGTCGTAACGGTACAGCCGTTGGCGGCGAGGTATAGCGCTGACTCGGAAACGCCGGGGCCCGTGACGAGCACGCGCGAGTCGGAGCCGGCGGGAATGGCGCGAACGAGCGGCGCGTCCGGATGCAATCCCCAATGCTCGGGCCGTCTGTACTTGGCGAGGAGCTTGAGCCGGCGCCGCTTCCACGTTGCGTACGTCGGTAACCGCAGACGGCTCGTTATGATGCGATCGACCTCGTCACACAGGACGAGCTCGTCGAATGCCACCTGCTCCTGCGCCCGAAGTCTGGCGACGGCTTCGTCGCCGATACTGAGGATCGCCGAGCGAGGAATCGAGTCCTTGTAGTCCTCGATCTCGTGCTCGACGTACAGCTCGTACTCGTGTTTGAGCGACCGATGTTGCTGATGCGGCATGAACCTCGGGGCGACGCGCAAGCAAATAGTAGAACACCTGTCGCGGAGCGCAAGTCTCAGGCGGGCTCAACGTGCACCACAACCTCGGACGCACCAAGCGCTTCGGCAATCCGGCTCTCGACCTCGTCCGCAATTGCATGAGCTTCGGCTACGCTCGTCGATCCCGCCACGCCCACGGTCACCTCGGCGAACACGATTCCTGATGCTCCTGCCCGTGAGCGAACGCTGCGCACCGCCGCAATGCGCGGGATGCGCTCGACGATCCGACGGACGTCGGCCGAGTCGAGCCCTCGCTCATCTACCAGGATTGGGACCGTCTCCTTGAGAATCTGGTAACCGTTCCAGGCGATGATGAGGGCGACCAGCACAGCAAGGACGGGATCCAGGGCGCCGAGCCCCACGCGAGTGAGCCCAAGCGACGCGACGGCGAGGACGGTCACGTAGACGTCGCTGTTGGTGTGCGCGGCGTCCGCGATAAGGAACGAGCTCGACAGCTCGCGACCGCGGCGTCGCTCGTAAACAACGACGAGTCCATTGATCGCCAACGTCAGTCCGACAAGGCCAACCTCGAGCAGGGTCGGCGTGGCGGGCGAATGTGCCTGCCTGAACTGAGAAACGGCCTCGCGCAGCAGCTCGAAACAGGAAATCGAGAGAAAGGTGACGATCGCGAGAGCACCGAGCGTCTCGAACTTCGCGTGGCCGTACGGATGGGTCTCGTCAGGCGCGCGGGCCGCAACAGTCACGAGAATCATCCCAACGACGTTGTTGAGTAGGTCCAGGGAGGATTCGAGCGCGGCACCGACAACAGACAACGCTCCGGTCCGGAGCCCGACGATTACCTTGATCGCGACGACGATCAGGTTGAGCAGGAGTACGCGCGCGAGAACTCCACGCACCGCAGCCGGACGGGCGGGCGGAGTGACGGTCGCGCGCGCGGGAAGTGGTGCGGTTGAAACGCGGGTGGGATCGGCGGCTGTCACGCCGGAGTTTCACCGGCGTGATGAATCGTGTCAACGTCGATCAGTAGGATGCTCGTTACCCGAGCGTCGGCGGAGGCTCGCTGCTGCGCATGGAAAAACGCTCACGAATCCATGAATGCCTGAACTACCCGAGGTCGAGCATGCCGCCCGCGTCCTGAGGAACGCGGTGGTTGGAAAGACCGTGCGCAACGTGCGCGCGCTTCACCGTGCGCAGCGCCGCCATCTCTCGTCGCGTGCGATCGCGCGACTTCGGGGGGCACGGGTCGTGAGCGTGGATCGCCGCGGCAAGCACCAGTTGCTGGCGCTCTCGACCGGCGACACGCTCGTCGTGCACTTTCGAATGACGGGAGATTGGCGCGTGGATGACGTTGCCGCTCCTCTTGCACCGTACGCTCGGGTGGTGATCGAGCTCGACGATGGTGTTCGGATCTCGTTGGTCGATCCTCGCGCCTTGTCGATGGTCGTACTGCATCGGGACGGATCGGCGGCGCTTCCGGCGCTCGGGCCCGACCCGACTGACCCGGCCCTCCGCACCGAGACATTTGGCGATGCGCTGTCACGGCGACGTGTCGCGATCAAGGTAGCGCTTCTCGATCAACGGGTTCTCGCTGGTGTCGGGAACATCTATGCGGCCGAAGCGTTGTGGCTCGCGCGAATCGACCCGCGCGCGGTGGCGTCGTCACTGAGCCGCGCTCGGCAGGCGCGCCTCCTCGACGCCATCCGATCCGTTCTGGCCAGGGCGCAGCGCCGGTCGGCCGGCCGGTATCGCGACGACGATGCTGGTCGATTCGAGGTGTATGACCGTGAGGGGCTGCCGTGCTCGCGATGCGGCACCGCGATCCGGCGGATCGTTCAGGCCGCGCGGTCCACCTATTACTGCCCGCACTGCCAGCGTCGTTAGGCGGACGCCGGCCGGGTATCAGTCCATGGCTTCGAGGATGGCGCCCTTGATGTATCCCGTCTCCGGGATGGTCAGAATCTCGGGGTGATCCAGCGGCTGGCCGATGAGTTCGCGGAGCGCAAGCCGTCGGCCGCTATCGGATGCTGCGCGTTCGATCATCTCGAGAAACAACGGCTTGGTGAGATGGTAGCTGCAGCTGGCCGTGTAGAGCGCGCCACCGGGCGCGAGCAGCTTCATCGCGCGCAGGTTGATCTCGTGGTATCCGCGCAAGGCACTCGTTAGGGCGTGCCTGGTCTTCGCGAACGCTGGCGGATCGAGCACGATGGTGTCGAAGCGTGCGCGCGCGCGTTCCTGATCGCGAAGGTAGTCGAACGCGTTGGCCTCGACGCACTCGATGTTCGTGAGGCCGTTGCGTGCTGCGTTCTGTGCGGCGCGCTCCAGGGCGGCGCCGGAGCTGTCGATGGCGGTGACGCGGTCGGCGTTGCGGGCGAGATGGAGCGCGAACGAGCCGTGGTAGCTGAAGCAGTCGAGTGCGCGCCCGCGCGCATATCCCGCTGCTCGAAGGCGTGCCTCTCGCTGGTCGAGGAACGCGCCGGTTTTTTGCCCTGTCCACGGCGCCGCGAGGTAGCGAACGCCGTGCTCGTGCACCTCGATCTCGCGCGGCACATCGCCCGCCAGGAGGGTGGTTTCACGCGCCAGCCCTTCTCGCGCTCTGACGGGCGGGTCGTTTCGCGCGAGGATGCCATCGGCGTGGGTGAGCTCCACCAGTGCCGAAACGATGTCGTCGCGATACTGCTCGAGGCCGGCGCTGAGCAGTTGGACGACGAGCCAGCGGTCGTAGCGGTCGCACACGAGTGATGGCAGGCCGTCGCCTTCGGCGTGGACGAGGCGGAACGCGTTGGCATGTGCTGCGAGCGAGTCGCGCCGATGGATCGCGCGTGCGAGGCGATCGTGCCACCACTCGGCGTTGATGTCGGCGTCGGGGTCGGGGTCGAGGAGCCGGAGTGAGATTTCCGAACGCGGGCTCCACAGTGCAGTACCGAGAGGCTTGTGGCGGTTATCGAGAACGGTGACGGCGCCGGGTAGGCCTGGCGGCGACTCGACGAGATCGCTTCGGTAGATCCAGGGGTGTCCGGCCGCCCATCGCTGAGCGCCTTTTGCGGAGACGATGGCGGTAAACGTGGCGAGGGACTTTCCCATTGCTCTCGATTTCGGTTCGATGTATTCTTCGCGCCCTTTTCGTCTCGGGTGCCGTTAGGCGGGCGGGCGCGTTTGATCAGCTAACGTCTGATGTCTGAACGTTATAGTTCAGTTGACTCCCGGTGACGTAGCGGTTACAATTCGAAGCTTTTTCGCGACGTTTTCCGCTCGCGAAGCGCTGTTTGAAAAGAGAAGGATAGAGGTAGATCGTGGGATTTAATGAGTCCTCATCGATCTTCCGAGCCGAGTACGAATGACTGTTCGTGCTGGGCGAGGGAGAGATGAGCGAGATTGCACAGATTGATCACTCATTATGTGGAGTCGGCGTAGTGCCGATTCCATGCGCGTGCTCTGCTTGACGGGAGAAGGATTTCTGTGGTCAAGCGAGCGAAGGCGTGTGGGGGATGCCTGGGCACACGAAGGCGAGGAAGGCCGCGGTAAGCTGCGAAAAGCTCGGGGGAGCCGCACACAGGCGTTGAGCCC
>JBKOYV010000165.1:0-4917 GCA_046725585.1 Gemmatimonadota bacterium
GGCCCCAACGGTACATCGAACGAAACGAGGCCGGTTCCGATAGAGCGCGGAACCGGCCTCGCTCGCATGTCGGCGTTAGGCGCGCGGCCGACACGAGACTTACCACCAAGCACTCACGACTCGCTGGGACTTCTCGTGATGCCGGCGTGAGTGGTGAGTCATTGGCTCATCCTCGCGTGACCCGTCGCGCCCGCGATCGTCCCCGATGCAGCAGGAGCCGCGCTGTTCGGCGGCGCTTGACAACCGCCCGATGCATCGTAGCTTACGGTATCGGCGCGGCCCCGCCACCAGCGGGGCTGCTTCGTTAACCGCCCGGTGCGACGGGATGGAAAACAATCGGCGCACTCCCGGGTATGAGGGGCTGTAGCTCAGTTGGGAGAGCGCTGCAATCGCACTGCAGAGGTCAGGGGTTCGACTCCCCTCAGCTCCATAGAAGCGCTATCAACATTGGCGCGGCATGCTTCTCGCCAAAGGGAATGTTGCCCGCCGCCGCTCGGTAGGACGTAGAGTTCCAATGACGGCGCGCGCGGCAAGTCCCGCTGGCGACAAATCAACGGCAGGACGAGACGAGCGCTGCGAACTACGGTTCGCGGCGCTTTTTGCTTGCTATTCACCCACGGAAAGCGCCGCGATGAAGTCGGATCGGAGCGCGCTCAATACCTCGAACACGTAACGGTTTTCCTCAGCCTCGGCGCGGCCGGCGAAGTCGCTCATGGCCGAATTCCCGAGCCCTCCCAGCCATCGCACGATCGCGCTTTCCTGGACCGAAACCGATGCCTGGCGCGACAGGAGCGCCTGCGATCCGGCACGATCGCGAACGGAGATCCGGACTGCGATCCCCTCACCTTCGAACGGGTGTCGGAGCGATGTGCGGATCAGCGTATTCACGGCGAGAGGGAAATGCCAATCGGGCTCGCGCCGGAAGTTCATTGCCCAACCGCGTTCGTCGTCGCTCCGAACGAACGCGAAGTCACCGATCAGCCGCGACACACCGACGCGGAAGATCATGAACTTCGCTGAGAAGTCCAAGGCTACCTGAAGGGTGTCCGGAAGGGGTCGCGGGATCCCCCCCGTAAGCGCGAGCAGCTGCCCGTTGCGAACGCGATAGCTGATCGAGAAAACGTTGTCCGACCCGGAGGCGTCCAGCCACGTCGCGCCGCGACCATCCTGGAGGCGCAGCCTATAGCGAGCCGGGGTCACATACTTGTCGAGGTATTTCGAGAAGTTCGGGCGCGTCTTCGCGATCCGCTCGGGATCCATGTGGAATCTCACGAGCACGGCGGTGCTGCCGTCCCCCGCCGGTAGGGCGCGGAGGGAGTCGAGCGAGAACAGCTCGCCCAGCACCCGCGAGGTGTGAGGGAATACCGCCTGGCTCGCCGAGCGCGTGCTGCTGGCGGCGGCCTGCTGGGGTGCCGACACGAGCGCGGTGAGCGCCGAGGCGATTTCTCGAGAGCTCACGGAGCCGATCGCGTGATCGACGGCCGTGTCCCAATCGAACTCGGAGTCGCCGCGCCGGTGAAGGCGGATCACGTGGCGTGCATCGCCGGTTGTGTTGGGCGTGGGGACCGAGGCCTGTGGCGCGAACAGGTATCCGTTTGGCGTGTGGGTGCCGAGCACTGTTAGTGTTCTCGTGCTATCGCTACCGACCGCGGTCCACACCGACGTATCGCGGTACACCCCCGAGGGCGACAGGGCGTATCGCCCGAGCTTCGATCGAGCCTGATAGAACTTCGGCGCGCGCTGGACGTTGTCGAACCGGGCGGCGAGGCCACCGAACAGCGCGTCGGCGTTCGTGCGCGCGGCGCGGCGATCGGGCCCGAGCGTCTCGGGCATCCCGCGGCAGGCGACGACCCCGAACATGCATGCTGCGACCGCGAGGCGAACGTTCGGCAAGACGTAGTGGGGGCGGGAGTTCGGGGGTTGATGGGGTAGTCGTCAAAAGCTAGCTTACGAACTCCGCGCCACGCGGACAAAATGTGTCTCTGCCCCTTGGTGTAACTGGCAACACGTCTGACTCTGGATCAGAAGAGTCCTGGTTCGAGCCCAGGAGGGGCAACTCTGTAAGACACAACAATGCAAAGAGATCCGAAGCGCCCGTTCAGTAATGGCCGGGCGTTTTCTCTTGCGGTAAGCACCCGGTAAGCACGGCAACCGTTTTCAACTACACACGGCGGTTACGCGCGATGTCACACTCCGACGCGCGTTCGGATATAAGAAGTAGGTGGACCAAAATTGATAGTCATTCCCAAAGGGCGCCCCGTTTCTGAGGGCGCCCTTTTTGATTGGCCGCACTCATCCGCGACGCCGCGACCAGAATCGCCGGGCACCGCGAGCAATTAAGACGCGCACGATTGCCGACATGGGCGTCGAGGTTCGATGGCTTGTCCACGACTTGGCCCGAACCCTTCAGCTGCCGCCGCTCCGGGTGGGCGCGATAGCGACCCGGGGGCAAGGCCAACGTGAGCAGGCCGAATCCATTGGTTCGCGCACGCGTCGTATCGCCCCGCTCACCCACAACGGCGAGGGACACGTCCGGTATGGCGGTCACCAACAAATCCGGATCGACAAAGCGGAGCCGGATCATCATCACGTTCATCGGTCGGCTTGCTTCGTTAGATGCGGGTAGGACGCGTCCATCGTTTAGGGATGCAAACCCCTAGGGGATGACTGGTGTCCGACCATGACACCCGTCACCCCACGCAGATGCGCGACTTCCGGTATGCGTTCCGCACTCTCCGCTCGGCGCCGTTTGTCAACGCGGTAGCCATCCTCTCGCTCGCACTCGGCATTGGCGCGAATGCAGCGATCTACTCGCTCTTCGACCAGATCCTGCTGCGACCGCTTCCGGTGGCTGCTCCGCACGAGCTGGTCAACCTGAATCTTCCCGGGCCGATCCAGGGAAACGACTCCTGCAATCAGTCGGGCTGTGGAAACGGGATCATCTGGAGCTACCCCATGGTCCGTGACCTTGAGCGGACCCAGAACGTGCTCGCTGGAATCGCGGGCTACCGGGTCTTCGGTGCTAGCATAGCCCTCGGCGACGAACCCGCCGTCGGCGAGGGCTCCTGGGTGACCGGAGGCTACTTCTCCACGCTCGGGCTGCGGCCCGCACACGGCCGTCTGCTCCAGCCGAGCGACAACGAGCCTGGCGCAAACAACATGGTCGCGGTGATCGCGTACCGCTTCTGGATGGACCGCTTCGGCGGGAAGCCGGATGCCATTGGGCAGCTGCTCAAGATCAACGGACGCCCTTACACGATCGTCGGTGTCGCGCCCGCAGGGTTCCGCGGGATCACGCTGGCGAGCCACCCAGTCGTGTACGTCCCGATGCAGTCGAGGGTCTACGTGGGGTCGTACAAAGGCCTCGAGAATCGCCGGGACTACTGGGTCTATGTCTTTGGCAGGCGAAAGCCCGGAGTGTCGATGGAGGCCACGAAGGCGGGGCTCGATCGCGTGATCGCTCCGATCCTCGCCAGCATCGAGGCACCCTTGCAGCAGGGGATGAGTGAGCCGACGCTGGTGAAGTTCAAGGCTAAGCGGGTGGTCCTCGAGCCCGGCTACCGCGGCCAGACCTCCATGCATCGCGAAGCAAAGACGCCTCTCACCATGCTGTTCGCGATCACCGCTGTCGTCCTCCTGATCGCCTGCGCGAACATTGCGAACCTCCTCCTCGCGCGCGGCGCGAACCGCTCGACCGAGATGAGCGTGCGCCTGTCGCTCGGCGCCTCCCGCCAGCGGCTCGTGAAGCAGCTTCTGGTCGAGTCGCTCGTCCTCGCGATGCTCGGTGGGCTGGTGAGTCTCCTCGTGGCACGGTGGACGCTGTCGGGGATCGCCGCGCTGCTCACGCCGGACGCCGTCGAGACACTCGAGTTCAGAGTGCAAATGCCGGTGATGCTGTTCGCGGCAGCACTGGCGCTTGCGACCGGCTTCCTGTTCGGGCTCTTCCCGGCACTGCACTCGACGCGGCCCGACCTCATCACGTCGATTCGCGCCGGCGCTGGACAGATCGCCGGGGGGCGTGTCGCGGGACGATTCCGCACCGGGCTCGCGGTCGCGCAGATCGCGCTCTCCATGACTCTCCTCGTCTCCGCGGGACTCTTTCTCAAGAGTCTCGCCAACGTGAGCCGGGTCGATCTCGGTATTCGCATCGATAGCGTGGCGACGTTCTCGGTCTCCCCGTTGCGCGTCGGCTACGACACCGTGCGCGCCAAGGTGCTCTACTCGCGTATCGAAGACGAGTTGCGCTCGATTCCCGGCGTCACGGAGGTCGCGAGCTCCATGGTCCCGCTCCTGTCCGGCGACAGCTGGGGGAACGACGTGCGCGTGCAGGGATTCGAGTGCCTCCCCGACACTGACTGCAACGCGCGCTACAATGCGCCGGGGGCCGGTTACTTCACCATGATCGGCGCACGGCTTCTCTCAGGGCGCGACTTCCAGGCGTCGGACACTTACGAGGCGTCAAAGGTCGCGATCGTGAACCTCGCGTTCGCCGAAAAGTTCAAGCTGGGCCGAGATGCGGTGGGCAAGTTCATGGGGCGCGCTTCCGGGGGCGACTCGTTGCGCATCCAGATCGTTGGACTTGTCCCGAACGTCGCGTACAACGACGCGAAGCAGAAGCCACAGCCGGTCTTCTATCTGCCGTGGATGCAGCAGGGAGTGGTCGGGCAGATGTACTTCTACGCCCGCACGCGTCTGCCCGCGCAGCAGCTCATCGCCGCGATCCCGCCGATGATGAAGCGGATCGACGCCTCGCTCCCTGTGCAAGACCTCAAGACGATGCCCCAGCAGCTCAAGGAGAACGTCTTCCTCGACCGGATGATCTCGGTCCTGTCGGCGTCCTTTGCGCTCCTGGCGACGCTGCTCGCCGCGGTGGGACTGTACGGCGTCCTCGCCTATTCGGTATCGCAGCGGACGCGC
>JBKOYV010000441.1:0-9845 GCA_046725585.1 Gemmatimonadota bacterium
CCCCCCCCCCCCCCCCCCCCCCCCCCCCCCCCCCCCCCCACTAGACAATCTTCGTCGGCAGCGTCAGATGTGTATAAGAGACAGACACCGACATACGCAACCGACAGATCAGTCTCGGTCGGGTGTCGTCTTCCATCGCCGAATGCGCCAACCTGCTCGAGCCATGTCGGCTCGACCTGCGCCGCGTCGGTCGCGATCCGACGCGCGGCGTCGATCATCGACTCATCCGCTTGCGGCTCGTCGTGAGGCACCCACCAGCGCTCGCGCGTCCGTGTTTCGTCCGCACGAATGAGTAACACCGCGAGCTGCTTGCCCCGCGGCGTGAGGAGGACGACATCGACAGAGAATGTCGCACGCCGCTGACCTGGTCTGGCGGCAGTGGCCTGAGGGCGTTCGCGCATCACGCGCGAATTAGTCACGAAAGGAGACTAATGTCAAGGCCTCGCGAAAATTGTCACGAGTCGACACCAACTGCGACGTGTCATCGCGCGCGCCTATTGTAGGTCCATCACGAGACAGCGTCAACGTGCCGTTATGCTGCGCCCGTCAACACGCGCATCGATCACGCATCAGCACGGCCGCTCTGTTAGGTCCGCCACGACCGCGACCATGTCGCTCGATCTCAATTCACGCGGGTCGTCGCTCGCTGCTCACCGTCACCAAACCGCGAGAACGGAGGAAGACTGATCGGCAATCGCCCGGTGATCGCGCTCCTTCCCAGCAAAGCGCGCGCCGCCGCCTGCTGCGACGCCTGACTCGGCCCCCATGCAATGATGTAGGACGACACCGATGGAGTCTGCTGCAAGAGATACGGAGTGCCGAAGGAGATGAGAACCACGCGCGCATGTCGCGCTTGCAGCTTCGAAACGAAATCGACGAACGCACGAGGTGCGCCTGCAGTCGCTGTCGTCGAGCTGATGTTCACGTACGATCCGAGCACGACGACATCAACGGAGTCTGCAATGGAGAGCAGCCGCGAAAAATCTGGCGCGACATCGTCGGAGCTCACGAGCTCCGCTCGAACCGAGTCCAACCCGCGACGCATCTCCACGTTGAATCCGACTCCCGCGCCAAGATCGGCGCGACGCGCGTACGTGACCGATAACACTCGAGTCGCTCGGCTGACCGCGAGCGGTACCATGCGAAGCGAATCCTTCACCAACACGACGCCGCGCTCTGCGACACGCCGCGAGAGCGCTGCGTGTGAGGTATCGCCGACCACAATGCGGACCGAGTCGAGGTTCACGAGTCGCGCGCGATCCAAGCCGAACTGGCGCTTCAACTCGAGAAGGCGTCGCACCGACGCGTCGATGCGACGCTCGTCGTAGCGACCTTGCGCGACGCCAGCAACCACAGCGTCAATCGTTCCCGAGACGTCCGATGGCATCAGCAACACGTCAGCACCAGCACTCACTGCCCGACGCGCCGCCTCGGCCGCGCCAAACTGCCGGAGCACACCCGCCATGTCCATCGCGTCGGTGATGAGCACTCCTCGGTACGCCAGCGTGTCGCGCAGCAAACCACCAAGCACTCTCGGTGAGAGCGTTGCCGGCACGCCACTGCTGTCGAGCGCCGGCAGGATCCCGTGATACGTCATGATCGCCCCGACTCCCGCAGCGATGGCGGCGCGAAACGGAACGAGCTCCACCGAGTCGAGGCGCGCACGACTCGCCATAACCGTCGAGAGTTCGAGATGCGAGTTCGTTTCCGTGTCGCCGTGTCCCGGGAAATGCTTGCCTGTTGCGAGCATCCCGTGATCCTGCACGCCACGCACGAGCGAGGCACCAAGTTGCGCGGTAAGATGAGCGTCTTCGCTGAACGAGCGCGCGCCGATGACGGGATTGGCCGGGTTGTTGTTCACGTCGAGCACCGGCCCGAACGCGACGTGAATCCCGAGCGCCCTGCCTTCGGTCGCGGTGACTCGCCCGACTTCGTACGCGAGTGCCGTATCGCGCGCGGCGCCCAACGCCATCTGCAGAGGGAACACCGTTGCGCCACCGAGATCGATGGCGTTTGGCACGAAGTACCCGCCACGCACGCGGAAGCCCGCGCCAGTTTCAAAGTCCGCGCTGAAGAGAAGAGGGACGCTCGAGGCCCGCTGCAGTGCGTTCGTCTTCGTCGCAATGTCGAGAGGAGAACCGACCGACACGATGAATCCACCAACCTGCTCCTGCCTGACGAGACGCTCGAGCTGCGTCCAGGATGGCGCATTGGTGGCAGCATAGTCGCCGAGCATGAAGGGCCACACCATCTGCGCGACTTTTTGGCGCAGCGTCAGCGACCCGAGGACTGAATCGGCCCACGACCCGCGACTCGGCGTGGCTTCGACGCCCGTGCCTGGGGTTGGCCGTCCTGGGGATGCGCACGCGTCAGCAGCAAGCGTCGCGATTGCGCCGCACGCGAGGAATCGCCCTGCGTGTCGCGCGACGCGAACCGCGCGCGCCATTACCACTGAATCGTTCCCTTCTTCGTCGTGTCCACGTCCTCGCCAGTGCCGCTCCTGAACAGAAAGGCTGTCAGGTTGTTCGTCAGGAACGCACGCGCTTGCGGGTCCATCACGTTGAGGCCGTAGTGATTGATCAGCATGGTTTGCTGCTTGAGCCAATCGCTCCAGCACTGCTGACAGATCTCCTGGACGACTCGGGCGCCGATCTGCCCGGGAAAAGGAGCACGGTCGAAGCCGCTGCGGGTCTGACCACAGCGGGCGCATTTCACGTCAGGCATGACAATCCGAAGTCGATTCGCACGAGATTGTGCCGCGAGGTCGTTCCTTGCAGGCGATGATCGAGTTCATCCGAAACGTAAAGTGCCGGGCAACTCGTACCCAGTGGTACCGAGCGCCCGGCACTCTCGCTCCAAGTGCAACGTTGCCGCGTCGTTATGCGCGGCGTGTTCCTCGCGCGTACTGCACCTTGGCCAGCCCGAGGAGCGACAACAGTCTGATGTAGACCCAGCCGATGTCGAGCTCGTACCACTTGGCCTTGAACTTCGCGGAGTGCGGATCGGCGTGATGGTTGTTATGCAGCTCCTCTCCGCCTAGCCAGATCGCGATCGGCGAGATGTTCCGGCTCTCGTCCTTCACCTCGAAGTTCCGGTAGCCGAGCGCGTGGCCGACACCGTTGATGATCCCCGCTGCCCAGAACGGGATCCAGATCATCTGCACACCCCACACAATTGGTCCGACGAGGAAGCCGAACAAATAAAGGTCTGCCGCGAGCATCACGATGATGCCGAGCCAGTTCAGCGGCGTGAGCAGAGCACGCTCGATCCAGTCGTTCGGCGTCCCCTTTCCGTACTTCTCGAGCACGCCAGGCTGACGGACTGCGGCTCGGTAGTAGAACGCGCCCTTGAGTATGATGTTGCGGAGACCTTCGAGGAGCGGGCTGTGCGGGTCACCTTCTCGATCGGCGAACGCGTGATGCTTGCGATGACACGCCACCCATTCCTTGGTGACGATCGCCGTCGACAACCACAGCCAGATGCGCATCGGGAACGCTGCCAGGTAGTGCAGCTTCACACTCCGGTGGGTTTGCGATCGATGCAGAAAGAGCGTCACGCAAACGTTCGTGAGGTGCCCCGCCACTATGATGAATAGCAGCGGCTTCCACCACGCCGTGCCCCAACTTCCAAAATCTGGCATCGCCTAAGTCTCTCTGTACCGGTTACGATCGGCTCCGCAGGGACCACCACCCCAACGAAGCGGCCCGGCGCTCGAGCGGCCGCCGGGCAATGAACCCTCAATGTACACAGCGCCTTTCGCAGTTGCCAACCAGTGTCCGCCTGTCGGCGGGACCCAAACCGTTGAAGGGCTTGCTCGGAGCCACATGGCCACGTAGCGTCACCGTCAATGACGAGACGAGGCAGCCCGTCTACCGGTAAGGATCAACGCGCGAGCCCCTCGGGCACCGGACGTTTTCAGCGACGCTTCGCCGATGGCTTCGCTGACGACTTCTTTAGGCCTTTTGCCGGTGGACTCGTCGCCTCCTCGCTCGGGATCGGCACTTACCTGGGCGAGTGCGACGACGCTGACGACGCCAGCTACGCCTTGGCCATTCGTGCCGCGCTCGAGCGCGGCGTCAACGTCATCGATTCCTCGATCAACTACCGCTGCCAGCGATCCGAGCGGACGGTGGGTAACGCCGTTCGCGCCGCCATCGGCGATGGGGTGGTCAAGCGGGACGAAGTCATCATTTGCACGAAGGGCGGGTACGTCCCGCTCGATGCGGCCGCGCCCCGAACGCGTGACGACTACCTCGCGTACTTGCAGCGCACGTTCGTTGATCCAGGCATCGTAGCGTCCGAAGACGTCGTCGGCGGCGGCCACTCGCTGTCCCCGACGTTCATCGCACATCAGATCAAGGCAAGCCAGGCAAACCTCGGCGTGCGGACGATCGACGTCTACTACCTCCACAACCCCGAACAGCAGCTCGACTCAGTACAGCCGGCACGGCTCCGCACGATACTTCGTCGCGCTTTCACCCTCCTCGAGGAGCGGGTCGAGACCGGAGACATCGGGTGCTACGGATGCGCCACGTGGAACGGCCTCCGCACGCCGCCTGATGCGCGCGGACACTTGGACCTCAGTGAGCTCGTCGGCATCGCGCGCGATGTCGGCGGCGATGATCACCATTTCCGGGTCGTGCAGCTTCCGATCAATCTTGCGATGTCCGAGGCCATCCGCGTGGCGACCCAGCGGCTCGGCGGCCGACGAGTCGTCCCGCTGCTCCAGGCAACGGCGGAGTTGGGCATCTCGGTAGTTGCCAGTGCGACTCTCATGCAATCCCGCCTCACGAGCGAGCTGCCCGTAGCCGTGCGTGACTCGTTTCCCTCACTCGCGACGGACGCGCAGCGAGCGCTCGCGTTCGTGCGTTCGCTGCCCGGAGTAACGTGCGCGCTG
The DNA here is from genome assembly GCA_046725585.1 of Gemmatimonadota bacterium. Lineage (GTDB taxonomy): Bacteria > Gemmatimonadota > Gemmatimonadetes > Gemmatimonadales > Gemmatimonadaceae > JAJKIV01. The sequence goes on from JBKOYV010000441.1 coordinate 4,898, forward strand.
GTCGGGATGCGGACACTCAGCCACGTCGAAGAGAACGTCGCGGCGGCCAAGCCATAGTCACGCGCGAAACGCATAGAAGCGCATCGAAGCGACTGCGGACCGCAGCCGCAGAAGGCGTGATCGGCGAGGGAGAGGCCTTTCACCGGTCGTCCCCGGATGGCAATCGCGGTGAGAAGGCCGATCTCCACTCGCCTGCGTGCTCCACGATGCTCGCATCGCGCATCACGCTGACAAGAAAGTTGGCGATTGTTGCGAATCACGCAATACGTCCCTCGACGCATTTCGCGGCGACTTGATTCGTTAGGGCCGCGAGGTCATGGTCGCGCGCGAACTGATCGCTCGTAACGGCTCACGGTGATGACCATGTTCCGGTACGCGTCGCCACTCGCTCCACGTCACGCGAGCTCGTGATCTGCTACTCGCGCGCCGCCGGTCCCAAGCTCAACTTCTGAGTCCCGTCCTGCCGATACGGTTACGATATGACGACCGTGACTCGATGCATTGGCCTTCGCTCGATGGCGCTGATCGTGTTTGGTCTTGCGAAACCTCATGTGATCGGGGCACAGCTGGGTGCGCGTCCTGCGTCCGTTGCCCTCACGGTGGTCGTGCCGCCACGTTCCCCATCGAGTCTCGCTGTCACGTCCGAAGGCAGCGTGTCGTTCATACGCAGAACGCCTACCGCGATCGATTTCGAAACGACCGTCGGCGTGATGGATCGCCCGGCGACTCGACTCGAAGTCCGGCTCGGTGCTGGGTGGGGCGCGGAGTCGACCGGGGTGTGGGTGCAAAACTCGCGGGGCGAGTTCGAGCGACTGTTGAGAGAATCCGGCGTCGTCGCGATCGACGCGACGCCGAGCACGATCGGCTCGACCGCTGCACTCCGGTTTCGCATGGAGTCCACGCCGCCGCGCCTCGCATCGCCTATGGCGATTCCGCTCGAGTACCGACTGACGGTGGGCCGCGACGACGAGTTCTCGATATGGAGTTTCTCGTCACTGCTCAAGGTCGGCGCTGGACGGTGACGACACGCCTGGACGCCTCATCAATCGTTAGGCTGCCGGGGCCCGATCGGGAGTGACGGAGCGGGGTCGGGCGGCACGCGATCCGGAGGAGCGCGGCGCACTACAATCCTGAGTGGCGTACTCTCCCGTTCGACTTGCGGCTTTACCGTCGCCGGCGCGGATACGACCTCGAACCGGCCGGTGGCGAGGAACTCATCGACCAGCACGCGAAGTGCCGTCGCGCGATTGGACGACCGTCGAACGAAGAATCGGCCGCGCGAATCGGTGAAGACGGTCGAACCGCCGATATCGATTGCCGCTCCGTCGACGGCGACACCCGATTCGTCGACGACCGTTCCCTGCACGAGATAGCGCTCGAACTTGATCTCGACCGCCCGGTTCCCTCCCCCGAGCACGTCACCGGCATAGAAGAACGTGTTTGCCGATCCCGTGTAGTTCACCCGACCGTCCGGCGTCACGTAGCTCGCCGCGCTGACACGGTAGTTCCCCAGCGGGATTCGCACATTGAGCGCGACCGTTTGCGAAAAGGGCTCGCGCGGCCGGTAGGGGGTATGAATGACCTGGTAGTCCACGCCGATGGTCGTCAGCCCTGACGCAAATGCACCACCGAATGCGACCGTCGTCCGTCCGCTCGCGTGCGTTACCACCTGCAGGAGCGACATGCGGGGCGTGATGAACTCGCGGAGATGCACGATGGGAGTGGTCGAGCGTGCCGGGGTGGGTGACCACACGCGCAGGAGGTACAGATCGGTCTGCAGCCATCTCGTGAGCTCCCGTGATGCGCTCACATACGAGCTCATGCTCCGTGTGCCCGGCGTCCGCGAATCGAAAAGCCCCGCCGCGAGATTGGAGCCGAAGATCCGCGCCGAGCCGAACACCTGGTTGAGGGTTGCCCGATCGGGAGTACCGGGAAGCGTCGAGTCCTGCCGAAAGTTCTGCCGACCGACCCCGAACGAAAATCCTTCTGCGGGCCGCAGCGTCAACAGCACGTTCTCCCGATCCGCCTCGCTCTGCACGGGAGAGCGGACGCCCGTTCGGCGAAAGTGATCCCCCATGCCGACGTACGCCATGCGCAGGTCGAGCTTCTCATGCTTCACGGCCATGCTCGCCGAGCCATACGGCTCGTTGCCGCCCATCCCGACGGTCGCTCCGGCCTCGACCCCGGAAGGACGCTCCCATCTGATCCCCTGCAGCACCGTCTGACGCGACGAGAACAGGGCATGCGTCGTTAGGCGGAGCGTCGGCGATAGGGCGCGTTCGGCCTGCACGACACCAATGGCCTGGTCCTGGCGGAGCGCATTCACGAACGGCGCGGGCGTCGCGGTTGCGCTCGCGCCGATGAACGCGTAGAGCGACGATCGGCGACTCGCTCGGCGAATGCCCGCGCCCTGCGCGAAGATCGTGTGCGAGCCTCCGAAAACGTCGGTGGCGAAACGTACCGGAATGGCGTCGTTGCCCAATCGCAGGGTGTCCCGACCGATCAGGTGCTTCATGAACACGCTGAACCGGAAACCGTCGAGATAGCCAAGGCCGACGTTGCCCTCGAATCGATCGCCCCACACGTTCAGCGCGCCGCCGTATCCTTGATACAGCGAGGACCCGCCGCCTTGGAGCTCGAAGACCTGTGCACGCACACTCCACGGCGCCGTGGCCAGTGCCGCGCCCAGACAGAGCGCTCGCAGTCGGCGACTGATCGACGAGCGCTCGCTCCGCGACATCCCAATCACTGCGAGACCGCGCGGATGTTCAGCGTGCCTGAATAGGACCCTGGCGTGACCCTACGACCGGTGAGGTCCAGCTGTAACTGCAGGTCGACTGTCTGTGTGCCCGACTTACTGAAGCCCAGGATCGGCTGGCTGAACAGCAGCAGGCTTCCTCCGCCGGTGCCGACACCACCTGCGCCGTTTTGCGTGAACGCCGTGTAGGCCGTTGGGGCGCCCTGCACCCCCGCCGTCAGGACGCGTCCACGTATCCAGCTCGATGGGATCGAGCCCTGACCGCTCGTCATCGCCGCCGCGGGATCACTGAAGTAGCCGAGGACCTGTACAGAACCGGTGGATGGGTGCAGGTCCCATGTCAGCGCGACACCGACCGTAGACGGAAAGTCGTTAGGCGCGTTGTCCGTGACGTTCGGGAGTATTTGAATTGCGCCCGACGTAATGCTCACGGAGATGGCGCCAGCGAGCTCCGCGGCGACAATCGCGGGAGGGCTGACGGTCGATAACACCTTTGCCTGCGAGCTCGCCACTTCCGTAAGGAGTGCCGAGCTCGCGATGGCGACGACGCACGACCGCAGCAACCACATGGGATCGAATTCGGGCGCGCAGGGCTGGCGGTGCGAGCGCAGACGACGTCAGTTCGCGCCTTTGCGCCGCTCCTCCACGGTGAAATTCGCGAATCGGAGCACGAGCTTTTCGGGGGTTCCCTCGTCGGTCCAGGGTATCTCGAGGCTTCGATGGCTGTGCGGGAACAGGGGGAACGCACCACCCGGAATCGGCTTCTTCCCGTTCACGCTGACCTCGCTACTGAGCACCCGGCCTAACGATGCTCCCGTATTTTCGAGCTCGACGCGCACCCGCTTCGTGGCCGAGTCGAACTCGAACGACCGCACCGTCACGTCCGCCCGTCGCAACGCCTCGGCCTGCAGCATGTACACGACGTGCGGCAGCTCGATCCGGACATTGAGTCCCGTCTGCGTCCGCGCGCCCGACAGGACGCTGCTGACGAGAAACCACGCGGGAAAACTCTTCGCAGTGGCCTCGTAGAAGACCGTGTACGCTTCGCGCGGCGGAATTCGGAAGCTCATGGCCGACAACTTGACCTGCATGCGCGTGGTGTCGAGCTGCTCCTCGATGAGCTCTCCGTTCGATTCGACGTGAAAGCCACGCGCCTCGAGCACGACGGTCAGCGGAAAGAGCGTCTCGTTGACGAGATCGAATTTGCCGCGTGCCTGCCCTGAATACTCGATGACCGCCGGGCGCACCGTTTGCGCACCCAGCGGTCGAGCGAGTCCGAGGACGAGAACGAGTAGAGCGCGGCACACTCCGCGCGACCTGCGCATCGCTACTGGGTAACGGCGCGCAGATTGAGCGTTCCGGTGTACGTGCCCGGAGTCGTCGTCTGGCCGGTCAGGTCAAGCTGCAGCGCGAGGTCGATCGTGCGGTTCGACGCCTTGTTCGCGCCGCTGATCGTCTCGGTGAATAACGTTAGGCTGCCGCCTGCGGCGCCCACGCCACCGACCGCGTTGTTCGTGAACGGCGTGAAGGACGTCGGCGCACCCGGCGCACCGGCCGTCGTCACCTTTCCCTTCACGAGGCTGCTGGCAATGTTGAACGAGCCATTGGTGAGTGCCGTCGCGGGAGTCGCGAAATAGCCGACAAGCGACACCGACGCTGCCGACGGATTGACGTCCCAGGCCGTCGTGATGTTGACGGACGAGGGGAAGTCGTTCGTCGTGCCATCGGTGATCGACGCAATGCTCTGCGTGCCGCCCGAGTTCACCGTCACGGTCAACGATGATGACTTGACGGCGCTCAACGACACGTTGGCCGTGTTGGACATCAGTCCAGCCTGCGCCGAGGCTTTCGCAGTGACGATCATGAGCGCGGTTACGACCGCGGGAAGAGCGCGAAGTCGAATCATTCAGGCGGTACCAGAGAAAGGGTGAAATGCACGCTGCCAAGTGCGCCGACCTTTGTGCCACAGATCACAACCGAGCTGATCCTTTGGTCGTTACCCGCGCGGTTGACGAACGATCTATGCCGCCGTCACCCCGGATGACACCGAACGAAAATTCGACACACCATATCCATGGCAGCCCGCTCACGCGCGAATACGGCGTTCTCCGTCGCGGAAGACCTCACTGTCATATTGGTTTAACGGGGACTTCTGTACCACGTAAGCCGAAGCGACGCAAAGTGTTCGAC